>CAYWIF010000021.1:0-25112 GCA_964458265.1 uncultured Hyphomicrobium sp.
CCCCCCCACAAAAAAAGCCCGGTCTCTCGACCGGGCTTCTCCACATCCAACTCATTCCACACCACTCACACCGCCCTTCTCGCCGCCGTGTCAATCTGCGCGGCGAGTGCGGGTGCGATCCCCAACCGACCCGCAAGATCGGCGAGGAAGGTCTGCTCGGCCGGCGTGTCGGGGTCGATGGCAATGCGGGCGGCCGTATAAACCTCGATCGCCTCGGTCTCTGAGTGGACGCCCTGGGCAAGGATTGCCGCCGTCGCGGGGGTCTCGATTTCACGCGACAAAAATGCGTCGGCCTCCGCGTTCGCACCGGACTGGCGGAACGCGGACAGGATCTTCTCGCTCTCCCGCTGGTCGATGCGCCCGTCGGCCGCCGCCGCCGCGATCATCGCGCGCAGGATGCGCACGGCCGTCTCGTTGCTCATCGCCTGCGGCTCGAAGCCCGTGCCCGCAGGCGCGGCGGCAACGGGGCCGCCGGTCGGAACCATCGGCTGGCCGGACTTGTAGTTCTGATACGCCTTGTAGGCGAGACCGCCGATCAGCGCCGCGGCGCCGAGCTGCACCGCGTCGCCGGCCAGTTCGCGGCCCGTCTTGGTGCCGATCAGCAAGCCGCCGAGACCACCGAGCACCGCGCCGGTCGCCAACTGGTTTTGCGAGACGATCGACGTCACGCGGCTGACGATGTCCTCCGGCGCCTGCCCCGAAACGCGCGTCACGGCTCCGCGTGCGGCGTTGGTGAGGCCGGAATCGTTCGCGCCGTCGCGCACGCCCTGGGTCGCCTGGGTGAGAACGCCGGTCAGCGTATCGACAAGCCCGCCGCTTCCCTGCGCTCCCCCAACTTGGCCGCCGCCCTGCGTGACACGGCTGAGCACATCCGCCAATCCACCAGCCGAACCACCGCCGCCCTGCGGGCCGACACTGCGCGTGATCTGGTCGAGAAGGGCCTTGGCATCAAACATCGTCATCATCTCCGTTGGTCTCTTTCGCCCCCTCAGCTAGGGACGCGCGGGCCGCACCGCAAGGTCTAACGCTGACAGATCGCACCGCTATTTGCTTGGCGGGGGCATTGCATGGCCCGCGACCCTTCGACTTATGGCTACCTCCAACACCCCACATCCGCGCTTGGCACCCGCGCGCGTCGTCCCTATGTTCACGTCCACACATCCCAACGATGAGGCCCTGATGTCGAGCCCCACACTGCGTTCGCTGCTGCAACTGCCGACCGAGCCCGCGCCCCTCTCCAAGTCGGCGCTGATCCTCATCGACTGCCAGCAGACCTACCGCGAAGGCGTCATGCAGCTCGAAGGCGTCGAACCGGCGCTTGCCGAATGTTCCCGCCTGCTCGCCCGCGCGCGCGCCGCCGGCACGCCCGTCATCCACATCCAGCACGATGCCGGCGTCGGCTCGCCCTACGATGTCACCGCCCCCATCGGCCAGATCGCCGACGCGGTCGCGCCCAAGGCCGGCGAAAAGGTCATCACCAAAAAGCTGCCCTCGTCCTTCGAAGGCACCGACCTCGACGCGGAGTTAAAGCGGCTCGGCGTCACCGATCTCGTGCTCGCCGGCTTCATGACGCACGTCTGCGTCAACTCCACCGCGCGCGCCGCCTTCAACCACGGCTACCGCCCGACCGTCGTTGCCGCCGGCACCGCCACGCGCGCGATCCCTGATCCGCGCGGCGGAGAGGTGCCCGCATCGTCCCTGCACGCCGCGTCACTGGCGGCGCTCTCCGATATCTTCGCCATCGTCGTCCCCGATCAGAACAAGGTTCCGACATGACCGGCACCGTCGACCGCGTCACCGCCACGCCCGCCGCACTCGAAATGATCGCCAAGATCGCGGCCATGCATGGTCCGTTGCTGTTCCATCAGTCGGGCGGTTGCTGCGACGGCTCCGCGCCCATGTGCTATCCGCGCGGCGATTTCCGCGTCGGCGCGCAGGATATTTATCTGGGTGAGATCGGCGGCCACCCCTTCTACATCGGCAAGGCGCAGTTCGAGTATTGGCAGGACACGCATCTCATCATCGATGTGGTCCCGGGCCGTGGCTCCGGCTTCTCCCTCGAAGCGCCCGAAGGTGTCCGCTTCCTGACGCGCTCGCGCGTTTATACCGACGCGGAATTCGAAACGTTGAACCAGATGGGCCCGCCGCCCTCGGGCGTCGAACGCCCCGTCGCCTGATCCGGCTTTTCCTGCTCAGTTTTTAGGCTGATCGCTGGCGAGAACGTCAGCGGGTCGTCTTGTGCGCGAAAAAAGCGCTGCATTTTCAGCGGCGATTGTGTTGGCACGCGCGCTGCAATGCACTTCGCATAATGCATCTAGGGTTCCGGCCGCGCGGGCGTTGCGCGCGGTGTCTGGTCCGAGAGATGCGCTCCCGGAGCGGCGCGCGGATGCGCGCACTCCGGAGCCACGGCGGGACAAAAGCCCGGGAGACCTGTACCGCGAGAAGCTCCGGCTTTCGGACGGACGGCCTCCACCACGCGCTGCGTTCCAGCGCACTTGGCCCTGTCGCCCGATCTCCGTTGCCCTCCGGTGACTAGCAAACGGTGGTGACAAGGAGATTCCCATGACGAGCCGCCTACCTTCCAAACTCAGTTTCGGCCTCGCGGCGCTGGCGGCATCGGTGCTGCCGTTCGCGGTGCCGGCGGCCGCCGCGCCCAAGAAAGAGTTCAACGTCTGCTGGACGATCTACGCCGGCTGGATGCCGTGGGGTTACGCATCCGATACGGGCATCGTGAAAAAATGGGCAGACAAGTATGGCCTGACAATCAACGTCACCCAGGTCGGCGACTACGTGGAATGCATTAACCAGTTCACCGCCGGCAAGTTCGACGCAGCCACGTCGACGACGATGGACGCCCTCGCCATCCCCGCAGTCGGCGGCGTCGACACGACTGTCTTGATCGCCGGCGACTACTCCAACGGCAACGACGGTCTCATCCTCAAAGGCAAAACCAAACTGGAAGACATCAAGGGCCAGAAGGTCAACCTGCTGGAACTGTCTGTTTCGCATTACTTTTTGGCGCGCGCGCTGTCCACGGTCGGCCTCACCGAAAAAGATATCACCATCGTCAACACCACCGACGCCGACTGGGTTGCCGCCTACAAAACCGGCGATGTCACCGCCATCGTCGCCTGGAATCCGATGCTCGCCGAAATCGACGCCGACGACGACGCCAACCTCGTCATCACCTCCACCTCCTTCCCCGGCGAAATCGTCGACGCACTCATCACCAACACCGCGCTCATCAAAGAGAATCCAGACTTTGCGAAGGCGCTCACCGGTGCCTGGTTCGAGGTCGTCGCACTCACTGTGGACACCGGTGACAAAGGCAGGGCCGCGCGTGCGACCATGGGCAAAGCATCCGGCACCGATCTTGCGGGTTTCGACGCGCAGCTCGCCACGACGAAGCTTTTCACGACACCGAAAGAAGCAGTCGAGTTCATCACTGATCCTAAGGACAAGGAGCGCTTCGACTACGTGCGAAAATTTTCCTTCGAGAAAGGCCTCTTCGGCCAAAGCGCCAAAAGCGTTGACGATATCGGCATCGAATTTGCCGACGGCTCAATCCTGGGCTCCAAGGACAACGTGAAGCTTCGTTTCACGGCCGAGTTCAAGAAGTTGGCCGCCGAAGAAAAACTCTGACACCGGGTTGCTGGCGCGGAGCAGTTAGCTCCGCGCCGCACATGCCTAGCATCCATCGCGTATGAGGCTTGCCATGCCTTCAAACTTCAAATCACTCCCCATCGTGGACGTGAGCGGACTGTATGCCACCGAGTGGACATCGCGCCAGCGTGTGGCCGACGAGATCGGCGCCGCCTCCCGCGACAGCGGCTTCCTCTACATTGTCGGCCACCCAATCAAGTGCGAAACGCGAGAACGCCTTCTGGAAGTTTCCAAAAAGTTCTTCGCCCGGCCGGCAGCAGAAAAAATGAAATCCTACATCGGTCTATCGACATCGCACTCCGGCTACGTTCCGCCTGGTGAAGAAGTGTTCTACGGTCAGAAACCCGACCGCAAAGAGGCCTTCGATGTTTCTCTCGATGTCCCCGCCTGCGACCCCGAGGTTCTCTCTGGACGCACACCGCTGCTTGGACCCGTACAATGGCCCGACGACTCGGAATTCAAGGCTGCGGTAAGCGCCTACTACTCTGACGTCGCCAACCTGGCACGCACGCTATTTCGCGGCTTTGCGCTCGCCCTCGAACTTCCGGAAGACTATTACGAAGCCTTCTTGAAGAGGCCGCCGAGCCAGCTGCGCCTCATCCATTATCCATACGCCGTCGATGCCCCCGCCGACGAGCCCGGCATCGGTGCTCACACCGACTATGAGTGCTTCACGATCCTCTGGCCAACCGCCCCGGGTCTTGAAGTCATGAACGGCGCCGGCGAGTGGATCGACGCCCCACCAATCGACGGCGGCTTCATAATCAACATAGGCGACATGCTGGAAGCGTGGACCAATGGCACATTCGTCGCCACATCACATCGCGTCCGCAAAGTAAGCGAAGAGCGCTACGCATTCCCTTATTTTGCCGCCTGCGACTACCACACGTTGGTCAAACCCCTGCCCCAGTTCATCGCAGCAGGAAGCAAACCAAAGTTTGAACCACTCGTCGCTGGCGACCATCTACTCGCGCAGACAGCGCTAACATTCCAGTACCTCAAGAAGCGCATCGAAGCCGGCACATTCACGCTGCCAGAAGGCGCACGCAAGCTCTCGAGTTTCGGTCAGGAAGCGATCCACGCAGGCAGCACGCGATGACGCTGGAAGACATCGTCGCTGACGCCAACTACGTCAAGACACTGCGAGTCCCTGCGTGGGCGCTCGGCTGCGTCCAACGGCGATCAATCACCTTTGCAACTGGCGCGGAGGACACCCGATCATCCGTTTACTGGGTCCAAGCGCATGGCATGACCGGCGACATCCGCATCCATCCCGCCAGGCCTCGGATCACCACTGGCGTAGACTTCGCCACCCTCGATCGCGAAACGCTGGCACTTCTGGCAAGTGTCGAGGGAGGCATCGCCACAACCTCGTGGAATAGTCCCATCATGTTCTGGTCGGGTTGGATCGGCTTCCAGCCCTACGACAAATATCCCGAGCCCGGTGTCATGCATCGTGTTGGCAACTGCATGGTCGAATTTGCGCCGTCGGGCACCTATCTCGAGGACTGGCGATTTTTGCCAAGCGCGCCGGGGTTGCTTGGCGGCCTCCGACTGGTAAGCGAAACGGACAATTCCGGCCGGACCTATCCGCGCGCAGGCGGGCTCGTGGTAGCTGGCGATCACGCCATCCGCACGCTCGCGCGCCGTGATGAGCTACCCGAAGGCACGCGCGCGCAGGACTTCGTCCGGTCGAGCGCCAACCCAGCCGCCGCGTTCGAACGCATTTCCGATTGCGTGACGGACTACATGATCCGCAACGGCACGAACTGGACCATCCAAGCCTCCACCGACCCTCGCCGCGAGCGAACCGAAGTTGCCCTGTTTGGCTGCCTGACACGCGCCAGCCACGAGACGGTCTGCGAATCCGTGACCGACACGCCAGGCGTCGCACAGCGCCATTGGCGGATCGACAGTCTTGAGGCTGGCCGCGCCTTCCCCGAATCGACCCCGCTCGCGCCGGACCGTCTAGCTTGGCTCAACCGCGAGGCCGATACGCTGCTCGATCCCATTGGAATAATTGCTGAACGGAAGGTTGCCTGATGCGCATCATCAACCGGCACCCGAGCCGAGGGCTCTACATTCTGCTCGCAGCCCTACCCTTCGCCGCGCTTGCCGTTGCCTACAACATCGGCAGCTATCAGCGCTTGAGCATCAACCCAGCCGACAAAATACTTCCCTCCGTCCAGCAAATGATGACGGCCATGCATGAATTGATGTTCGTGCCCGACAAGCGAACCGGCCAATATCTTTTCTGGTCCGATACCGCAATCAGTCTTTGGCGATTGGCGTGCGGCATGGGAATTTCTATCGCCATCGCCCTTACGGCCGGCGTTGCCGCGGGGTTCATACCCTGGGTCCGCGCGCTGTTACAGCCGTTCGTGGCCGCTTTCTCACTGATCCCACCGATTACGATCCTGCCCATTCTCTTCATCATGGTCGGACTCGACGAGGCATCCAAAATTACTCTCATCTCGATTGGCACTGCGCCGCTTATGCTGCGGGCCGTCGCACTTGGTGTCGAAGAAATCCCGCACGAGATGATCGTCAAAGCCCAGACGCTCGGAGCTTCAACGTGGCAGATGATCACTCGGGTTGTGCTGCCGCAGGTGCTCCCCAAGCTGATCGTGGCGACACGTTTCGCGCTGATCCCGGCCTGGATCTTCCTCGTCTCCGCCGAGGCCATCGCAGCGGTCAGCGGCCTTGGCTACCGCATCTTTCTTGTCCGCCGCTTTCTCTCCATGGACGTGATCATTCCATATGTAGCCTGGATCACACTTCTGGCCTGGTTCATGGACATGGGGCTGTCCGCCTTGCAACGCCGTCTCTTTCCTTGGTTCCAGCCGGAGAGCAAATCATGACGGCAGTCGTTCTGGAGAACCTGTGGAAAGAGTACGCGGGACAGATCGTCTTGGAGAACATTAATCTCAAGATCGAGAGCGGCTCCTTTGTGGCCCTCGTCGGACCCTCCGGTTGCGGCAAGACGACGTTGCTGAAAATGCTGCTCGGTGAGGAAAGACCGACAAGCGGTCGCATCACGTTGGACGGTGCGCCTCTGAAGCCGGAACCGGATTGGGACCGCGGTGTCGTATTTCAGCGCTACTCCGTGTTTCCTCACCTGACCGTCCTCGGCAACGTTCTTGTAGGCCGCGAATTCGAGCAATCACGGTTTTGGGGACGCTTGTTCGGCGCCAAACGAAAGACGGCGATCGACGACGCGCGCGCGCTGCTACGCTCTGTCGGGCTCTCCGAACACGAAGACAAGTATCCCGCCTCGCTCTCCGGCGGCATGCAGCAACGTCTGGCACTGGCCCAGGCCCTCATGCGTAAGCCGAAGGTCTTGCTTCTCGACGAACCATTCGGCGCCCTCGACCCTGGCATTCGCGCCGAGGTCCACGCCGTGATGACCGCATTGTGGATCGAGCAGGCCATCACGGTCGTCATGGTCACCCACGATTTGTCTGAAGCCTTCCGTCTCGGCACCCGCGTCATTGCGCTCGAACGCCGCCGCAATCGCCCCGAAGAAAAAGAGCGCTATGGCGCCACCATCGCTCACGACATCGCCGTCTGGCCGCCAAAAAGTATCAAGTTCAATGGCGCCGCATCTGCCGCCTCACCCACGCTGATGGCTCCCCAGGAGGTCTCCGCCGCCGTGCACTAGTTCCGGGTACCGCCAGGTGGGGACGGCCCCGCGTTGGTCCTTGAAAACTCCGGGACGGCCCGGACTTGCGAGAGCGCCGCGATCCGCAAGCGGCCGAGCACGAGGAGAATCCAGTTTATGTCCGCAACGATCCATGCCGCTAAACTCACGTCAGGCAAGCACTGGTCGCATATCCTCCGCCCCAATGCGCGCCTGCGTCTCACCGATATCGACGGCGGGGCCAACGTCGCCATGCTCTTCTATAATCCGCAAAATCTGACCGAGCGCTACAACGCCCCCGATACCCTCAAATGCCAGCACTCATTTCGCCTCACGGCCGGTCACTGTCTCTACTCTGACATGGGACGCATATTCTGCTCAATCGTGAGCGACACCCACGGCTGGCACGACACCGTCTGCGGTAACTCCACAAAGGCGATCGTCGCTAAAAGGTGGGGCGATGCGTTATTCCAAACACACCGCAATGACCGGCACCAGAACGGTCTCGATAGTTTCTTGGTCGAAGCGGCCAAGTACGGCATGAAGCGCCGCGATCTCGCCGCCAACGTCAATTGGTTCAGCAAAGTCGCCGTCGACGAACACGGCGCCATCCGCTTCGATCCCGCCGCCGCCAACCCCGGCTCCAGCGTTGAATTGCGCTTCGAGATGGACACCCTTGTCCTATTTCACACCTGCCCGCATCCGCTTGACCCCGCGCCAGCCTATCCCAAAAAGTCGATCCTCTTGGAGCTCTTCGACGGTGCCGCGGCAGCAGCGGACGATGCGTGCCGTCTCTCTGCCCCCGAGAATGGCCGCGGCTTCGAGAACACGTCGCTCTTCCACGCCGCCTGCGGCTGTCATTGAAGGACGATCACATGATCAAGCAAAGTCACCTCAAGCCCGATACTGCTTCTTACCGTCAGATCATTCCCGCCGGCGATTACTGGATGCACGTGATAACTGCGGGCCAGACGCTGCGCATCCTCGACCTCGAAGGCAACCAGGCCGCCGACACGCTATTTTTCAACGCCGCCGATCCGCACGAGCGCTATTCCGCCTGCGACACCATTCGCGAGCAGGAAAACGTATTCATCACTGCCGGCACTGTCTTGATGTCGGACCTATGCCGCCCCATGCTGACCGTCACCGCCGACACAGTCGGTCGCCACGACACGCTGGGCGGCGCCTGCGCGACGGAGAGCAACACCGTGCGCTACGCCCTTGAAAAATTCTCCATGCACGCTTGCCGCGACAGCTTCCTCCTAGCCGTCGCGGAGAACGAACACTATGGCCTCGACAAGCGCGACATCGGCCACAACATCAATTTCTTCATGAATGTGCCGGTGACAGCAGATGGTGGTCTCACCTTCGCCGATGGCTTGTCTGCCCCAGGCAAGTATGTCGAACTACGCGCGGAGATGAGCGTCATCGTCCTCATCTCGAACTGCCCGCAACTCAATAATCCTTGCAACGCCTACAACCCGACGCCGGTCGAGGTTATGATTTGGGATGCCGGCGCATGACCATGTTCACGAAGGTCCTGATCGCCAACCGCGGCGCCATTGCCTGCCGCATCATCCGCACACTCGACAATATGGGGATCGCCAGCGTCGCGGTCTTCTCGGAAGCCGACCGCCACTCGCGCCATGTGGCGCTTGCCACCGAATCTGTCTGCATCGGCCCGGCCGCCGCCGCGCATAGCTATCTCAACGCCGATCGCATACTTGCCGTCGCGCGCGAAACAGGCGCGCAAGCCATTCATCCAGGTTACGGCTTTCTCTCCGAAAATCCCGGCTTCGCCGAAAGTTGCCCAAAGATAGGCATTACCTTTATCGGCCCGTCAGCCGATCAGATGCGCGCCTTCGGCCTGAAGCACAAAGCTCGCGAGTTGGCGTTGGCAGCCGGCGTCCCCCTCGCCCCCGGGACTGGTCTCATCCGCGATCTCGATCACGCCCGCGAGGAGGCGGGCCGCATCGGCTATCCTGTGATGCTGAAAAGCACAGCTGGCGGTGGCGGCATCGGCCTACAGTTGATTGAGTCCGAGGACGAACTCGCCCCTATGTACGAGCGCGTCGAACGCCTTACCCGTAACAACTTCAAGGACGCCGGTCTCTTCCTCGAAAAGTACGTTGCCCGCGGCCGCCACATCGAAGTCCAGCTCTTCGGCGACGGCCAAGGAGGGGTGGTGGCACTCGGCGAGCGCGATTGCTCCGCCCAGCGCCGTAACCAGAAGGTCATCGAGGAAACGCCGGCAGCCGGACTCACCGAGACGGCCCGGGCCAAGCTTTGGAACACCGCCGTGGCACTTGGCAAGTCCGTCAACTATGCCAGCGCCGGCACCGTCGAATTTCTTTACGACAACGATACGAACGCTTTCTACTTCCTCGAAGTCAACACCCGCCTGCAAGTCGAACACGGCGTCACCGAAGAGGTGACCGGCATCGATCTCGTCGAGTGGATGGTTCGTCAGGCCGCCGGCGAATGCCCTCCGCTCGATCAGTCGAAAATCAAGCCCTGCGGGGCATCAATCCAGGTTCGCCTTTACGCCGAGGACCCCGGCCGCGACTTCCGGCCGAGCGCAGGTCTCCTCACCCACGTTGCATGGCCGCCCGGAACGCGCATCGAAACATGGGTCGAGAGCGGCAGTGACGTGTCACCGTTCTACGATCCCATGCTTGCCAAAATAATCACACGCGGCGAAACCCGCGCCGAAGCACTCGCCAAAATGCAATACGCACTTTTGGCCACTGAGATTGGCGGCCTAGAGACGAACCTCGATTACTTGCGCCAGCTTGCGTCATCCGAGATTCTCGCCGCCGGCGAGATGCTGACCAGTACGCTCGCCAGCATCGATTACCACGCACCCACGGTCGAGGTGCTCGTTCCAGGAACGCAAACGACGATCCAGGATTGGCCGGGCCGCACCGGCTACTGGGCGGTCGGCGTCCCGCCGTCCGGCCCGATGGACCACCTCTCGTTCCGCTACGCCAACAAACTCGCCGGCAACCCGCAAGGCGTCGCCGGCCTCGAAATCACGCTCGCCGGACCCACGCTGAAATTTAACACGGCGGCGGTAATCGCGCTGACGGGCGCCGAGATACCCGCAACGCTCAACGGCGAGACTATCCCCATGTGGCAGCCTGTCCCCGTCAAGGCCGGGGCGACGCTCAAAATCGGAACGGTGCAGGGTGCCGGCGCGCGTGCCTATCTCGCCGTCCGCGGCGGTTTCGACGTTCCGTTGTACCTGGGGAGCGCATCGACCTTCACCCTCGGCAAGTTTGGCGGCCACGGCGGCCGCGCACTCCTCACCGGCGACATCCTCCACATCGCCGCCCCCTATGCCGACGATCCGCCGGCCGTGTCGCTCGCCGCCCCGCTGCAAGGAACCTTGCGTCCGATGATGACGCACCACTGGGAAATCGGCGTTCTCTATGGACCACACGGCGCGCCCGACTTCTTTACTCCCGAAGACATCGCCATGTTCTTCGGCACCGGCTGGGAAGTTCACTACAATTCCAACCCCACCGGCGTCCGCCTCATCGGCCCCAAGCCCCAGTGGGCCCGGCGCGACGGCGGCGAAGCCGGTCTCCACCCGAGCAACATCCACGACAACGCCTACGCCATCGGCGCCATCGATTTCACCGGCGACATGCCCGTCATCCTCGGACCGGATGGTCCCTCGCTTGGTGGCTTCGTCTGCCCGGCCACGATCGTAGCTGCAGAATTGTGGAAGCTGGGACAACTCCGCCCCGGCGACAAAGTTCGCTTTGTCCGCCTGTCTCCGCAGGAAGCCGCAGAGCGCGAGTCCATTCAGAACGCACAGATCGACACGCTGCAAGTCGCACCGGCAAACAAGGCGCCAGATTATTCCATATCAGGCGCCGACGATTGCATTGTTGGCGTTCGAGAAGAATCGAACGGGCTTCCCCGCGTCGTTGCCCGCCGCGCAGGCGACAAATATCTGCTGATCGAATATGGCGATCTCGTTCTCGATCTCGAGTTGCGCTTCCGCGTTCACGTCCTGATGACGCGTCTGGAGGAAATGAAACTCCCAGGCATCCTCGACCTGACGCCCGGCATCCGCTCACTCCAGATCCACTACGACAGCCTGACAATGCCTCTCGCCCGCCTCCTCGCCGCTCTTTCGGAAATAGAAGACGGCATGGGTGACATCGGCAACATCGAAGTGCCGTCACGCATCGTCCACATGCCGCTCTCATGGAATGATTCTCAGACGCAGATCGCCATCGACAAATACATGCAGTCGGTCCGGCCCGACGCTCCCTGGTGCCCATCGAACATCGAGTTCATTCGCCGCATCAATGGCCTTGACAGCATCGCCGACGTGAAACGCATCGTCTATGACGCACGCTACCTCGTCCTCGGCCTGGGCGATGTCTACCTCGGCGCTCCCGTCGCAACGCCGGTCGACCCCCGTCACCGTCTCGTGACCACGAAATACAATCCCGCCCGAACCTGGACACCGGAAAACGCTGTCGGCATCGGCGGCGCTTATATGTGTATTTATGGCATGGAAGGTCCCGGCGGCTATCAGTTCGTCGGCCGCACGGCACAGGTTTGGAACCGGTTCCACACCACGCGCGAGTTCGAATCTGGCAAGCCCTGGCTGCTGCGCTTCTTCGATCAGATCCAATTCTATGAGACTTCCGCCGAGGATTTGCTCACCTTTCGCGACGGGTTTCTCCAAGGCAAGACGGGGATCAGGATAGAAGAGGCCACGTTCTCGCTTGCTGCCTATCGCACGTTTCTCAGCCAAAATGCCGGCGCGATCGCCACGTTCAAGGCTGCACAACAGGCAGCATTCGAAGCCGAACGTGCACGATGGCAGGACAGCGACCGTGCGGGCGCGATCGTCAACGAGACGGGCGCGGCCGACACTAGCGATGATTGCCTCGCACCCGGCCACTTGGCCGTGCAAAGCCCGGTCCCCGGCGCGGTTTGGAAAATCGCCGTCGAACCCGGCCGCCGCGTCGAAGCGGGAGACGTTCTCGTCGTTGTCGAATCCATGAAAATGGAAATGCTCGTCCACGCGCCGAGCGACGGCATCGTCTTCGAATTGAAATGCAGCGAAGGCCGTGCCGTGGCCCTCGGGCAGACGCTCGTCGTCCTCGCGGAGGAAGCGGCATGATCCCCTCCCTCGATTTCGCCACGCTGACCACCGCCTACGCGACCGGTACGCTGACGCCCGAAGAGGTTCTCAGCTGCATTTACAATCGCATCGCAGTGGAGGGCGCGCGGCCCGTCTGGATCACTGTCGTTCCGCGCGCAACCGCCTTCGCAAAACTCAAAGTCGCGCCGAAGGGACCGCTGTGGGGCATACCCTACGCGGTCAAGGACAACATCGATGTCGCGGGCTTGCCGACCACGTGCGCCTGTCCGGACTTTGCCTACACCCCGAACCGCAGCGCCACCGTCGTTGAAAGATTGGAAGCCGCTGGCGCCATCCTCATCGGCAAGACCAACCTCGATCAGTTCGCGACCGGCCTGGTCGGCACGCGATCGCCTTATGGCATCCCATCCAGCGTCTTCGATCCCGACTATATCTCCGGCGGTTCAAGCTCAGGTTCCGCAGTTGCTGTCGCCAGCGGCCACGTGTCGTTTTCACTCGGCACCGACACCGCCGGATCTGGACGCGTGCCCGCCGCTTTCAACAACATCATCGGCTTGAAACCCACCAAGGGCCTTATCAGTACCCGTGGTGTCGTACCGGCCTGCCGCTCGCAGGACACTGTCTCCATTTTCGCCCTGACATCGGCAGACGCTGCGCGCGTTTTGGACGTGGCAGCCGCCTACGATGCCGGGGACATTTACGCCCGCCGTTCACCAACCTACGCCTGCGAACCCCTAACCGGCGGCCTGCGCGTCGGCGTTCCCTTGGGACGGCTGGAGTTCTGTGGCGATAGCGAAACCGATCGACTCTACGACCTCGCCGTCGAACGCCTGCGCGCCCTTGGCTGCCAAATCGTTCCGTTCGATTTCGAACCTTTTCGCGAGGCCGCGAGCCTGCTCTATTCGGGTCCATGGGTTGCCGAAAGATTGGCCGCAACACGTGATTTGGCAACCACAAAGCCCGACGCCATTCACGATGTCGTCCGGGGCATCATCATCGGCGCCGAAACTCTGACAGCCATCGCCGCCTTTGAAGGCTTCTATCGCCTTGCCGAACTCGCGCGCCGCGCCGAAGCCGAATGGGCGAAGATGGACACGCTGATTTTGCCGACCACACCGACGACTTACAAAATTTCGGAGGTCCTCGCAGATCCGTTGCAACTCAATTCCAACCTCGGCCTTTACACGAATTTCGTAAATCTCATGGACCTGTCGGCACTCGCGGTGCCGGCAGGCTTCCGGCAGAACGGTCTTCCCGTCGGCGTCACAGTCATCGGCCGCGCCTTCGACGACAAGCGCCTAGCTGTCCTCGGGGACGCGCTGCACCGTTCGCTCGACGGCATCGGGCTGGGCGCCACGTCGGTGCCGCTGGCCTCAACCCCCTCCATCGCGACCACGCCATCAAAGCGCATTGAAGTTGCGGTTGTCGGCGCCCATCTCACTGGTCAGCCACTTAACTCACAACTCGTCGAACGCAGCGCTCGCCTTGTCCGAACCACCCGGACGGCGCCCGGCTATAGCTTCTACGCGCTCGCGAATACAAACCCGCCCAAACCTGGGCTCGTCAATGACGGAAAAGGCGCCGGCAACATCGAGGTCGAAATCTGGGAGATGGAAAACGAGGGCTTTGGATCGTTCGTCGCACTCATTCCGCCGCCGCTCGGTATAGGTACGCTGAAACTGGCTGACGGTACGCACGTCAAAGGTTTTCTCTGCGAAAGTCACGCCGTGATGGATGCCGAAGACATCACGCGTCACGGTGGCTGGCGGGCTTGGCTAGCGTCAGAATAGGGCACCAGACGCGCAACAGTGCTGCGCGAGAGACAACGGACATCATGCCAGGTGAACGACCGCCCATCGCCAGCCTACAGCGGGATGCCGATACCCAGATGCTCATAGAGCGGCCCGCGACCGCTGCATAGTCTACTGGTCGGCGTGTCGGCGCGCATCGCGATCGTGCGAGGCAACACACCCGGCAATGCGGCCTGAAACACTTGTGACCTGTTGCACTGCCGCCCCACGCACCCACTGTTAACTTTACCGCCGTTGCGAAGTGCCATTCGACTCGTCCACTATTCAACCGTCCCCGGCTGGCGGAGGCTGCAATGAAGTACTACGCGAAGGTCGTTCGGGTGCGCCTGGAAGTGGCGTGTGTCGAAATCGATAGTGACGACATTAAAACCGGACAGGAAGCGGCGGACCGGGCACTTGACGCTGCAACTGCCGACGACCTCCCGTGGAAGCTCTTGCCTTACGACGACGACGCCTACGCCCCCCACGTCGAAATGCTCGTCTCCGACCCCGAGATCGCGGAGGCGGGAGAATCGGCACCGGTCATTCGCCGCTGGATGCGCAGCCCGGAATCCTCGGCTCAGGACCGCTACCTGATCCTGCACGCTGATCTCGAAACCGGCGAGGGCCGAACGATCCTCCAGCCCTGGCTGTCGGAAGCCGCCGGTTTGCCACTGGCCGATCTGTGCGGCGAATGGATGGACGACCTGGCCGATCTCAGTGAACTGGCTGTCGAGCCGCCACGTCAGATGGCCGGATCAGCCGTGATCATTCCATTCCCCCGGCCGGATCGCCGGTCGGAAACCGGCGGCAGTCCGCCGCCCAGCTAGGGTCTATTGATCAGCGCCGCAGCAGATCCAGATGGTCAAATATCTTTTCTGGCGTCTCCACACGACACTCGCGGTCGTCGTCGGGATCGGTGCAGAGCACGGTCAACCCATCCGGAAAGGCGCTGACATTTTTACACGTCGCCTTGAAGCGCGAACGCGGCGGTGTCTCTTCGATCCGCTCCAAAGACAACGGTCCGCAAGACGTATTGAGATAAAGCAGCCGCAGGATCATGTAATCGTGGATCTCTGAGGCGGCGCGATCCGCGGCCATTGTGACCATCAGAATGAAGCAGACGGCGCGCACACTCAATTCGTTGCCTCGTGCGCCGTAGCCGCATCGCTAAATTCATGCCCCATCGTATCCCGAGCCGTCATCGTCAGCGTATCGCTGCTGGCTGACGCAAAGCTCATCCGGATATTGGGATCCTCGGAAATGGCAATGCCGGTCTCGAATGCCGCGAGCATTTTGCCCCCGATACGGAAGTCCACGCGATCGACAAAGTGGGCCGGCGTATAGCTGTTGGTCTTGGCATCGATCTGCATCCCCGAAAAATTTGGATGCCGTATCTGTGCCTGCACCTCGCGCCAGCTCTCACCGCGCGTCCGGTCCGATGCAACCTTCAGCCGGGTTTGTCCGAGAGTCAAAAGCGCCTGATCGACATCTTTGACCGACGTCGATGTGCAACCGCCCGACCCCGCCACAAACTGCGATGCCATATGCAGGCTGCCGTCCTCCAATTCCAGGATCGCACGAACCGGACTCAGTTGATCGAGGCGTATCCTGAGTTCGACCGTGCGGTCACCCACGTCGCCACCTTTCCGGTAAGCATCGGCGAAATTGATTTTTGCCACGACAGGCGCCGGATTGTTGTCGACGATAAGCGTGAGCGAGCGCGCACGCGGCACTGCTTCCGCGGCAACGGTCATCGAGACAGCGACAACGGCGGCATCTTCGGCACGCTTGGGCGCCACGATCCGAATCAGTGGCGAGGTCTCCGCCACCGGTCGTACGTTGTAGAGAGACGCGCGGATATCTGACCATGCCGCGCTATCCTGCGCGCTGACCGATCCTGCAAATAGCGAAAGTAGCATCCCAACAGCAGCGGCAACGCGCATTTTGAAGCTCATCAATTGTCCGGTTGCGCATCGATGTAGGTTCTGATCGCCCAGATCGCCTCTTGCGAAAGCAATCCTTCGAACGGCGGCATCTTCTGTCGTCCGCCGACAGTAGCGCCTTGCAGCACCCGCGAAATGTACCAGGCATCGTCGGACTCCGATTCCCCGAGAAGACGAAGATCCGGAGCCATGCCGCCAGATTTTGCTTCGAGGCCGTGGCACCGGGCACAATTGGAGTTGTAACCGCGAGCGCCGATTTCGGCTGCGACGGCCGCATACGACTTGCTACCGCGATAGGGGTTTGTGCCGAGCCACTCTGCCCCCAAAGAGTCGAGTCCCTTCGTGTCCACGGGCTGCGGCGCGCCGTCCCCGTGCGCGATCGCCGGACCCGACGATCCCACAAACGCCAGGACCAGCGCCGTTGCCAGTAAGGTCGCACGTATCATTCCATATCCTCGTCAATTCGTTTCTGCGTTTTCAGGTTCAACCCACACCCGCCAGCTCTCGCTGCCATTAATTTGCAGGCGGTACGTTCCAGCCGACTCGATCCGGTAGCTGTCCTCCCCGCCACCTCCAATGTGCAGGTTCTGTAGAACGGTGCCGTCGGCTGCCTTCAGGTAGAGAACGAAAATCGCCCCATCGCTGTGGAAGCGAAGTTTCGCCGGGCCCTTCAACTCGAACGGTTCGGTCAGCAGGCTCAGCCGGCCCTGGTATGTCGGCGCCTCTAGCCCCGCCACCAACGCATCAAAGCACGCGAGCCGCGCCTGACCGTCGGCAAGCCCTCCGCAGGACTTCAATGCGCTCGTCGCGTCGCGGCCTTCGGCCATCGCAGGCATCAAGCACACAAGACTCAACGCGGCGGCATTTGCCACCGAGATGGTTCGGATCATCGCGTTGCCACTGGCTCCCAACGCGCTGGATCGTTTTCCCACAGCTTGCCGTTCGACTGCCAAGTCTGCGGACATCCCTTGCAGCCCTCCATGAAGGCATCCTGGAAAATCGCAAAGCGAACCTTGACGCCGTCGAATATCGCGTCACTGAGATCGGCCTCGTAAAATTTGGTCTCTTGAACGTCAGTATTGACGAACTTGGCGCGCTTGAACTTCACGCCTTTCGCCATCGCCTTCTCCAGTGTGGCCGCAGTCAGATCGGCGTCCGAAAAGTCAGCCTTGTTCATGCGCACGTGACTGAGATCGGCGCCGCGCAGTGTGGCCTTAGGCAGCTTGGCGCCCTGCATGAAGACGATCTTGAGATTGGCCCCGTCGAGATTGGCGCCGCTGAGGTCGGCGCCCTGAAGATTGGCGTGTCGCAAATCCGCGCGCGCCAGGTTTGCACCTTTAAGATTGGCTCCCCTGAGATTCGCGTCCTTCAAATCCGCATGCCGCAGATCCGCGCCTGCACAATTCGCCTCAACTTTGATTGTGCAGCCGTTGACGATCCACGGGTCGGGTCGCTCTACCTTGTTGACGATGACTGGATAGTCCTGCGCGTTGGCAATCACGCCTGAACATGAAACAACCACGCCGGCGAGAGCGGCGAAGCCGGTGCCCCGCAAAAATCCGGTCGACATATTTGGCTCTCCTGCCGTTGGTAGGGATCGATGTGCATTTGCCGCGCAGCCCTGCAGCGCCATGGGCCGTTGGTCGGATATCGAGCGTCTCCAGCGCGGGGAGGAAGCCGCCGCGCTGGAGACCGGTCGAACGTCAGGCTTTAGTTGGCTGCTGTGGTCGTCGGGACTTCGAATACCCAGAACGAACCACCCTGGCTGACTTGCTTGGTCTGGTCGGCCATATCGCCACCCCAAAGCGGAACGGCGCCGCCGTAACCGGACGTAATGCCGATGTACTGCTTGCCGTCCAGTTCCCACGTCACGGGCTGCGAGACGACACCCGAACCGGTCTGGAACTTCCACAGTTCCTTGCCATCCTTGGCATCGAATGCCTTCACGTAGCCGTTGCTCGTGCCGGTGAGAACGAAGCCGCCTTTGGTCGTGAGCACGCCGGCCCACAGCGGCATTTCTTCCTTGTGTTCCCACACGATCTTGCCGTTCGTCGGGTCCATGGCGCGCAGAACGCCAACATGCGTGTCGAACTGGCGCTTGATGCGGAAGCCCTGCCCAAGATAGGCGGCACCCTTCTTATAGGTGACGTTCTCGGTCCAGTAGTCTTCCGACCAATCGTTCGTCGGGATGTAGAACAGCTTGGTATCCTGGTTGTAGGCCATCGGCATCCAGTTCGTACCGCCGAGGAAGTTCGGCGTCACCTGGATCGTCTTGCCCTTGGCTTCTCCCGGAGCAGGAGCCGGCGGGCGCTGCCCTTCGACTTCCATCGGACGGCCCGTTGCCAGATCCCAACCGGTGGCCCACGTGATACCAGGAACCATCGGATAGATGCCCAGCGCCGAACCGGCCTGCTTGGAAATCTTGCCGTCGCGTGCCGTCAGCTTGTCGAGATCGGTGATGAACAGGAAGCCATTGCGATCGGCATGTGCGCCGGCGCGAATGGTCTTGCCGTCCTTTTCCATGTCGAACAGCGTGATCGGGTTGTTGCCCGAATAGTCCCACGCGTCGTTCGGCGTATGTTGGAAGAATCCGACCGGCTCGCCCGTCGAAGGCTCGATGTAAACCTGACCCGACGTATAGAGGCTGTCGTACGGCTTCCAGTCGCCGTTCGGTCCCGACCGATAGTGATAATTCCATGGTGCCGGGTTGCCGGTGCCGATCACGATCGTATTGGTTTTCACGTCGTAGGTCGCCGACTGCCATGGCGCGCCGCCGCCCTGATTCCAGGCTTCGACTTTCTTGCCGTCCTTGGCGTTCGGCCACGATGGCGCCTTCGGATCGCCCGTTGTCGTCGAGTCCTTGCCGTTCAGCCGGCCCATGTGACCCTCGACCAGCGGACGCATCCAAATTTCCTTGCCGGTATCCGGATCGCGCGCGTAAAGGCGGCCCACGACCCCGAATTCGTCGCCGGATGATCCATGGATCAGCAGCACCTTGCCGGTCTTCTGATCCTTGATGATGTTCGGCGCGCCGGTCATCGTATAGCCGGCCGTGTGATCTTCGAACTTCTCGAACCACACCTGCTTGCCGGTCTTGGCGTCGAGCGCCACAATGCCAGCGTCCAGCGTGCCCATGAAGAACTTGTCTCCATAGAGCGCCCCGCCACGGTTCACGACATCGCAGCACGGACGGATATCGTCCGGCAGACGGTGCGAGAAGCTCCATAGCCGCTTGCCCGTCTTGGCATCGAGCGCGAAGGCGCGCGAATACGAAGCCGTCACGTAGATGACCCCGTCATGGACGAGGGCTTGCGTTTCCTGCCCGCGCTGCTTCTCGTCCCCGAACGAGAACGACCAAGCGGGCTTCATGCCGGCGATGTTGTTCACATTGATCTTGTCGAGCGAGCTGTAGCGATGGTTGCGCACGCCCATACCCCAGCTGACCACATCATTTGTCGTGGTTTCATCGTTTACAATATCTTCCCACGTGACGCCGGCCGTCGTTTTCGCCGTCTCGGCCGAAGCCGGAACTGCAACAACGGACATGAGCGCCAACGTTGAAACAGCAGTCAAAAGTGCCTTGCGGCCCGGCCCTGCGAGGTGCCTCTCTGACATGCGTTACACTCCCTAGTTTTTGGTTGGGCGTATCGCTCATCGGCGATCGCTGCCGCCACTAGCAACAGTGTTACGTTTGTCCTCCATTCGCCTTTGGTGCAGTTTTCCGAACGTTCACGCGAGCGCGGGAAAACGGCATGCGGGGAAGTTAGAACGCGGAAATGCAGCCCGGTCATATGATCCTGAAACGGCGCCTTTGGTTTACCCGCCAGATCAGCACCGCTCCCGTCAGCCAGTCAGACCGGCCGTGCAGCGGACAAATGCGTCATGGACCGGCGCTGGAAGAGGCTTGGGCAAAGTGACCGGCACGCGCGAGTAGGGCAGCATACCTTCGAATACCAGTGAGATCTCCGCGCGCCCCTCCGCCATTTCCTTGAAAACAGTCTTGGCGGCATCCACGTCGAATGATCCCGTCGCCTCGATGAAGCCTTTTGAATTGATCCGGCCGATGGCAAATCGGCCGACCGTGAAATAGGTCGGGGTCTTGAGCCAAATGTCCTGCATCTGCGGCGTCACCGACTGGGGGGAATATGCTTGCATGGAAAATCCGACACCCTCCGCCTGCCTGCTGGCGAGGATTTCCACCCGGATGACATTGTCTGAAAATTGATAGTCGGCCCGCAATCCGCAGCCTTTTGTCGGATTGCCCGTTGCTTCTTCGATCATTTCTAGGGTGTCAGGCGTACCCAGCCTCAATTGCGCCTGAGCGGTTGCGCCCCACAGGCCCAATGTGAAGAGAGCACAAGCCGTGGCAGCCCACTTGCGAGCTATGAAAATCATGGGGCATCCCTCGAAGTCGAAAAAAGCCAACAATCATGGCTACGCTTTCAAGCGCATCCCAGATGCCCGGAACTTTTCACTTTCGAAGCCGAGGGTGCTCAGGGTTTGGCCGCAACACCGGCAAACGAAGAAATATCCCAGATGCGCGCCGTGCGGTCGAACGAGGCCGTGAGCACCTTCGTCCCATCCGGACTGAATTGCGCCTGATCGACTTCCTTTGCATGCCCTTTGAGGATCGCCAGTGCCTCGCCCGTTGCGGCATCCCAGACTGCAGCGGTCTTGTCGTGGGAAGCCGACGCCACGAACCGCCCGTCGGAGCTGAACATCACGCGCGGAATGAGCCGCTTGTGAACACCTTGCATGGTCGCGACTGCCGCCCCGGTCTCCGCGTCCCACACTTTTAACGTCTTGTCGCTCGACGACGTGACGAACCGCTTGCCGTCCGCGCTGAACGCCACGCGCAATGCGGCACGGCTATGTCCATCGACGCGCACGAGACTCTTTCCGTCTTCTGGATTCCAGATTCGCGCACTCTTGTCGGACGATGATGTCGCGATGCGCTTACCATCCGGACTGAAGGTCGCACTCGTCACAAGCCCGTCGTGCCCCTCGAGTGTCAGTTCGAGCTTGCCCGACGCGGCGTCCCACACCTTCGCCGTCTTGTCGCTTGACGTTGTGATGACCCGCTTGCTGTCGGGACTGAATTCAGCGCCCGACAACCATTCGCTATGGCCCGTCAGCGTCGCAATAAGCGCGCCGGTCTTTGCGTCCCACACCCGCGCCGTCGAATCCCGCGAAGCCGTCACGACTTTTGCGCCGTCCGGGCTGAAAGCGATGCTCTCGACCATCTCTGGGTGCCCTTCCAGATCGGCCACCTGCGCCGCTGTGCCCGCATTCCAAAGTTTCGCCTTCCCGTTGCGGCACGCGGTAGCCAGCAGCGATCCGTCGGGGCTAAACGCAGCCGTGCGCACGGCTTCGTCGTGGCCCGAAAAGGTGAGCAGCGAGGTACCGGTTGCAACGTCCCAGATACGCGCGGTCTTGTCGGACGAGATGGTCACCGCGCGTTTGCCATCCGGGCTGAACGACGCCCCCCACAAGTCCGCGGTGTGGCCAGCCAGTTCGACGAAGGCGGGCGTCGGATATTTTGCCGTGACCGCAGGCGGCGGCGCGGCCTTCTCGTTGGTGTTGGCTGGCGGCGGTACGTCTTGCGCTATGGCCGGCGATACAGGGCCAAGTGATCCCGAAATTGCCATCAGACAGGCAAAGGTCGTGAGAAACTTCTGCATGTCACAACTCCACTAGCGTTCTTGAATGGGCTTCCAATCCGGGTGCTCGAATGCCGCGCCGTACGCTTCCAGTGCCTTGGTCATTGCGAACAGAGCATCCATCTGACGGATACTGTCGCCCCCAGCTCCGATGGTCTGCGCGCCGGTCTCGATATCGGTCAGGATGGGCTCGAGGACGGCGCGAGACTGCGGCCCGACATCGGTCTTGCTTCGGATCGCCGCGACGTCCCGGCTAACATCTGCGGCAAACATCTTCGCCCTCGCAACCGGCAGCCTTCGATGCGTGATCAGGGTATGATGATCGATGACCGCGCCGCGGATTGCCGCCATCCCGGAGCGCAGCGCGTCGTCGGTCGCAATCCGTGTTTGCGCTAACGCCGGAGCGGCAAACAACCAGGCCCCGGCGGCTAGGATTGCAATACTGCGAGCCTGACGACCGCGTACGAACATGGGGTTACGGCTTCACCATGACACCCCACGGCAACCGGCCCACGGGAACGGACGTCTCCGGCTTCAGAGTTGCAGCATCGACGACCGTCATGTCGTTGGTCAGTCCATTGACGACGTAGAGCTTGGTTCCCTCGGGATTGAACGACAGATGCCACGGCCGCTGGCCAACGAGGATGTAGTCTTTCACCTCGTACGTAGCAGTATCGACGACCGCAACGCGGTTCGCAGTGCTGAGCGCAATGAACGCGAGCTTGCCGTCGTTGGAAAAGCGTATGCCCATCGGCTGGATGACTTCAGGCCGCACGCCTGGAATCTCGAAACCGAACTTCTTCACTGTCTTATAAGTTTTACTGTCGATAACCGAGACCGTGCCGCCGATCTCCGCCGAAACCCACACCGTTGCGCCGTCGTTGGTGAATTCCGCAACGCGCGGCCGCACATCGACAAGGACATTCGCGACAACCTTCAAAGTCGCATTGTCGATGATGTGCGCCATGCTGGTCTGCTCGGACGTCGCCACGGTAATGCGGTCGTCTTGGCTGACGGCCATGCCCTCGGGTTCGACACCGACGGGAATTTCGGCCAGGACGTTTCCATCCGCGAACTGCAGGACAGTCACCATGCCGTCATCCTCGTTGGCGACGTAGATGCGGTCGCCCTTGCTGTCGATATCGAGCAGTTCTGGATCGGGCCCGGAATCGAGCGAGCGTTCCAATTCGAAGGTCGTCGTATCGATGATATCGAGCCTGTTGTCGTCACCCGCGCAGACGATGAGCTTCTTGAAGTCGGGTGTCATGATCATGCCGCGGGGCCGCGCGCCGGTCGCGATTGTCTTGACGACCTTCAACGTCTCGCTGTCGATCACAGTGACGGTGTTGTCCTTCTCGTTGGATACAAAAATCGTTCCGCCATGGGCTGCCGCACAGAACGGCAACAGGGCTGCACAAGCCAATGCAGTGCGAAGCATCAAGGTTCGTCCTCCCTGGACTCAGTTTCGCTGGAACCGGCACTTGGTTTCGGGTCTGTCGAAGCCCATGGTGTCGGTTGTGAAGTATTTATGCAGGAACCCCTCCTGCGGTGAGATGGAGACGAGCGAACGCGGCCCCGACAGCAGAATTGGCTGGCGCATCTGCTGATCCCAGGTTCGGAATGTCATGCCCTGCCCTTTGAAGCCCGCGACCGCGAAATCCTTAGACAGCAGATAGTCCTTGATGGTCGCCGTATCGGATTTCGACGTGCGCAGAACGGCTTCTCCATAGACCCGCACCGCTAGCCAGCCGAAATAATCCCGCTCGGTCATGACGCGGTTGGCCGCCCGCTCGAACCGGTTCTGCATCTGCGTGCCCGCATATTGCTCGAAGGACCTGTGCCACCCGAGCGCCATCAGCCCGTGCGAGCCGACCACCGGCCGC
This sequence comes from uncultured Hyphomicrobium sp., assembly GCA_964458265.1. Classification (GTDB taxonomy): domain Bacteria; phylum Pseudomonadota; class Alphaproteobacteria; order Rhizobiales; family Hyphomicrobiaceae; genus JAGVSR01. The sequence continues at coordinate 23,714 of CAYWIF010000021.1, forward strand.
GGAATGAACGTGCGGTACATCAGGTAGTCGCCGAACGCTTCGTCCGCGTCCGCCACGAAAATCACGTCGTAGTCGGCGCGTGTCTGCGTCAGCAGCGGCATTTGCGTTTGCACCTGCTGATGCCCGCTGTCGACGCGGCGCGACCCGGCATCGTATTTATATTCCTTCTCTTCGACGATCTTGGCGCCGAATTTGGTCGCCGCCCGCTTGATCGCTGCTGCATACTGCAAATCCTTCTGTCCCTTGCCCGAGATCAGGAACCAGTTGGTCCACTTCTTCCAAAGCAGATATTGCGCCAACGCATCCGCGCGCATCGCCCAGCTCGGCGGCAGGTGAAAAACATTCTGACGGCACTGCTCCATCCTGAGTTCGTCGTCGCTGAGCCGGATGTTGAGCAGAATGCGATCCGCCATCTCCGGTAGCGCCGCGACCGCGAGAAGGTCATCCAATTCGAGATCGAGGATGAACAATTCCCCGCCCGCCGCCGCGATCTCCTTGGCCTTGGCGACGGCATCCTCGTCTTCCGCGATGCGATGTTCGATCAATTCATGATGGTGGCCGATCAGACGGCCCGTCATGTTGTTTTCTTTGATCGCCACGCGGGCGCCCTGCACACCTTCATCGGTCAGGATTTTATCGAGCAACGAGAGAGGCGGCGGCTCTTTGTAGAGCTTCCCAAGATAGTGCATCTTGACTTCAACGGTCCGTTCGACCGGATCTGGCGCAACCGGCTCGGCCCGCAGTGGCGCGGACACAAACGTAAGAAAAAGTGCCAGAACCGCGCTGGCACTTGCACCCTGGCGAACGGACGTCACCCAATCCTTGAATCGAACCAACATTCACTCCAGACGATCATGCGAACGATCATTTGCCTCGCAACGCCGCCGCGCGCTCGACGCAGTCCCCGGACAGACATCGAGCGGCGGAGTTGAACCCGCCGCGCGCGCCAAAACGACTACCAGTTCCGCTTTTCAGCGCGTCCTTTGAAGACCGTGCGTATCCACGCAATGATCTTCCAGAGCTTGTCCGTATCGGTGATGATGTCTTGATAGCCAGGCATCGGACCGGTCACTGTCTCCTTGGCGATGGCCTTGAAGCCTTGTTCGCTCTTGAGAGTGGCACTGCCGAGTGTGATCAGGCGGAACAGCGTATCGTCGTCACTGCCGTAAACCCACGTTTCGTTGGTCAGCGACGGACACATTCCGCCACCGCCGCCACCACCGTGGCAACCATTGCAGCTGTTGCCGAAGTAGAGCTTCTTTCCCTCTTCGATGGCTTCGGGATTATCGGTGAAGGGATTCTTGAGCTTGCCCTTCTCGACCGCCTTTACGAGTTCCAAGGGCGTCCGCGTTTCACCCGCCGCGGCCGTTGCAGCACCCGGGTCGGCAGGCTTGGCGGC
>CAYWIF010000021.1:25212-28993 GCA_964458265.1 uncultured Hyphomicrobium sp.
TCCGCGTTTCACCCGCCGCGGCCGTTGCAGCACCCGGGTCGGCAGGCTTGGCGGCCTCTCCGGCGGCAGGCGCCGCGGCTTCGGCCGGCTTGGCTGCGTCATCCGCGGCATGCGCAACAGGAGCAGCCATGACTGCTAAAACCATCGCCGCCACCTTCAATAGCCGGCGCGAAGGCATCACGTCTTTCATTTCAATTCCCCGTTTCAAGGTCTGCGTTTCCTGCCTACATGACCGCCCTAGTTCACGCCGGATCGGTGTGGACGGCTCTATTGTTGAAATGTCCGGCTATGAGGTGAGAAGGAATCCCTCTCGCAAAGTCAGTGCACCGGCAAATTCCCAATTCCTGCCAACGACCTCATCGCGCGCAGCCCCATCTGCGGGCTGGATAGACGCCAGCGCCGCACCGAAAGCACCCGGACTTGACCGTTGGGAATGCGACACAACTCGCATCATAGCGTCCTCAATTGCTGGTCGCTTGATCGAGCAGCCGCAGCAGACTGACGACGGCAGTATTGCCATTCTGCTGCGCAATGTCAGAGGCGGTTTTCCCATCCGGGTTTCGGAAATTGCGATCCGCGCCCGCTTCCGCCAGAAGGCCCACGATCGGTGAATTGTTATGCGCTGACGCGAGCAGCAGCGCCGTTACGCCGGATTTGCTGACGGCGTTGACGTTTGCGCCCTTGTCGATCAACGCGCGGGTAATAACGAAGGGATCCGGCTCCTTCGGATCGACCTTCTCGACACGCGAAACCCCTGCACCCAGCGTCAAGCGCTGCATTACCTTGCCCGCAGCAAGCATCAGCGGCGTCAGTCCCGCGTCTCCCACCGGCGTTTCGATTGGGGCGCCGGCCGCAATGAGCGCCATCGCCGCCTTGTACTGATCTTCGATAATGGCGATTGCCAGCGGCGTGAAGCCATCCTTGTTGCGCGCGTCGAGATCAGCGCCGGCAGCGGCGAGAGCGTCGATACCCGGAGCGAAATTGCGCAACACCGCATGATCGATTGCGGTGTAGCCGTCCTGATCGCGCGCCGATACATCCGCCTTCAATCCGATGAGTGCCTTGACGATCTCCTCGTCCTTGCGCCGCGCAGCGTTGTTCAGCGCCGGATAGCCCTGCTTGTCGCGAAGATTGACGTCGGCCCCCTTACTGACGAGAAACGTCATCCGCGCAACGTCGCCGGCCAAAACCGCGTTGGCAAACTCTTGATTGACATCTGCACCCTCGGCCAGCCAAGCATCCAGCCGCGCTTGATCGACGATTTGATCCTTGGCCTTTTTCGACGGATCTGAGGGTGCATCGGAGAGTATCCGGACCCGGTTGTAGGCCCCGTGCGCGGGCAGATCGCCAGGCACCGTGCACTTGCTGCACTTCACCAGCGGCACACCGTAGTCGCGCAGAATTTTATCGATCTCCACCCGCCGCGCTTCGAGCGCCAGATCGAGCTTGTATTTCAAAACCCAGTCGACACGCCGCAACCCGATCGCCAGCTCGAACTCCTGCGGGATATCTTCCTCCCACATATTCGTCGGCACGATGGTCAGCGGCGCGCCCTTCATGGTCTTGAGCCACCCGGCGAACGGCCCCCAGACTCCCGCCACGTCCAACTGCCCATCGATGACCTTCTGCACCTGCTGGTAGGGCTGGTTCTCCGGCTTCAAATCGGCGTTGTGGCTGAGAACGTGCAAGGACACATTGGAGATGATGCCGCGCCGCGTGAGTGCCGTCCGCAAGCCGGAAGTTTGAAACACGCCGATTTTCAATGTTTTCAGATCGGGGTCGTCGAGGCTGTCGATATCGATCCCACGGTCGTTGCGATAAGCCAGCACATAGGTTGTTTTGTAGATCGGGTTTGTGGTGATGATGCCTTCAAAGCCCGTTGCCGGCATATCGAGCAGAAGATCGCAGTCGTTCGTATCGAACGTCTGCCGGGTGATCCCGCGCATCAGATACGGCCGCCAGAAGTAATTCACCTCCGCCCCGATTTCCTTGGCGACGAGTTCAATCACCTTGTTCTGGAAGCCGGCACGATTGATGTCTGACAGCGGCAGGTTGCCGGGATCGCCGCAGACCCGCACGGTTGCCTGAATGCGTTCGGCGGCTGCTTTCTTCAGTGCGGTGTGATCCGCTGCCATCAACGGCAAATTGTTGTCCAGCCGCATGAAGGCGTTGTGCAGCGCCTCGCTGATCGACTTCTCGGCCGAGGCGGCCTGCATGGGAACCGCGGCCAGAACCGGGCCGGCAATGATCGCAAGCCCAGCAAAAATCCCTCTGATCGACACGCTTGAACGCTTCCCCTGCGAGTGCCATGCCGGAAACACTGCACGGCTGTGCTTGCTTGTTTTTGTCTGGCAAGTCGCACCCGGGACGATGCCGCCCCGGGTGCCTGATGTTGAACGATCCGAAGCCCGGATCGCGCGCGACTACTCCATCACACGGAAGGTGTAGAGCGAGCCGTCCTGCGGGATCTTGTCGAGGTTGGCGGCCTTCGTCATGGCCGTGGCGCCGATCGCACCGAACTTGTCGTTGAGATCGAGACCAGCCGTTACCGGAACGCCGATCCAGCCGCCGATGCCGGTGAGGATCGAGACATATTGCTTGCCCTTGATCTTGTAGGTGATCGGGTTCGCAATCATGCCCGAGCCCAACTTGCGGCTCCACAGCACCTTGCCCGACTTGCGGTCGACAGCGCGGAAGTCACCGCCAAGCGAGCCGTAGAACACGAGCCCACCGTCGGTCACCAGCGTACCGCCCCAGTTCGGATACTGATCGGGAACTTCCCAATCGGTTTCGCCCGTGAGCACGTCGAACTTCTTGAGCTTGCCCGTCACGCCCGGCTTTTCCGGGAACATGTACACGTTGGCGAACACGTACACCGTGCCCTGCTGCGTGTGGCTGCGCTCTTGCGGTTCGAGTTCCATGCACCAGTTGTTGGTCGGGCAATAGGCCTTGGTCGGCTCCTTGGGGTCCATCGCGCAGGGCTGCTGGTCCTTGCCGCCCATCGCCGACGGGCAAGCCGGAACGTTGCGGCCAAGCTCCAGCGGCGAGTGCTTCTGCACCTTCACCGGACGGCCCGTCTTCAGGTCGACCTTCTCGGCCCAGTCCACCGTCACATACTTGTGGGCGCGCAGCAGCGTGCCGTCCACGCGGTCCATGACGTAGGCGAAGCCGTTACGGTCGAAGTGCACGAGAGCCTTGCGATCCTTGCCATCGACCTTCATGTCGATGAGGATGTTCTCGTTCACGCCGTCGTAGTCCCACTGGTCGAACGGCGTCATCTGGTAAGCCCAGACGGCTTCACCGGTATCGACCTTGCGGGCGAAAATGGTCATCGACCACTTATTGTCGAATTCGCCCGTGTTGCACTCGTCGTGCGTCTTCTTCGCGCAACGATAAGAAGGCGACCACAAGCCGGGGTTGCCCGTCGAGTAGTACACCAGCTTCAAATCGGCGTCGTAGCTGAACCAGCCCCACGCCGCGCCGCCGCCAATCTTCCAATCTTCGCCGACGTGCGTCTTGATGCCGAGGTCCTGGCCGGCCGTTCCGTAGTGCGGGTTGGCCTTGTTCGTATCGGCGCTGAGACAGACGTCCTTGTCCGAACCGGTCGAATGGCACTTCCACACTTCCTTACCGTCGGCAAGGTTGTAGGCCGTGACGCGGCCGCGTGCAGCGAACTCGTCGCCGCCGAAGCCGACGATCACGAGATTCTCGGCAATGAGCGGCGCGTTGGTGATCGTCTCACCCTTGTCCGGGAATGCGTGCTTGACGACCCAGGCTTCCT
>CAYWIF010000021.1:29093-50101 GCA_964458265.1 uncultured Hyphomicrobium sp.
TTGGTGATCGTCTCACCCTTGTCCGGGAATGCGTGCTTGACGACCCAGGCTTCCTTACCGGTGGCCGCATCGAGCGCGATCACGAAGCCGTCGAGCGTCGCGAACACCACTTTGCCGTCGGCGTAAGCCGGACCACGGTTGACCGTATCGCAGCAGGCGCGCGGAACAGCGGATTCATCGCGGTCCGTCTGCTTGACGTAGTTCCAGATCTGATAGGGACGGTCGGGATCGGACAGGTCGAGGCCCTGCACGATGTTGCACTTGGACATTTCCGGGCAGCCCGAAACGAAGAACATCATCGGCTTGCCGCCGACGTCTTCGATAACGACAGGCTGGCCTTCATGGCCGCGCAGCGCGCCGGTCGACTGCGACCAGGCGAACTGAAGCTTGTTGACGTTCCCTGTGTTGATGTCACCCAGCGTAGAGTGCCGGGTGAGTTTGTTGTCCTTGCCTGGAGCACCCCACTCGTTGGGGTTTGCGGCCCGCTTCTCGACCTCCGCGTTGGCGAGAGCGGAGCCTGAGGCACCGATCGCGGCCACCGCGAGGGCGCCGGCCAGTGTCAGAGCTTTCCTGTAAATCATTCGCGCTTCCTCTCTTTGTTGTTCATGCGGAAAGGTTGAGTCATGAACTCGCTCTCTCCGCACCAGGGCCGGATACACAGGCCCCGGCCTCCCCTGAACGGCAACGGTGCAATGAGATACCGTTACAAATTCAAGTCCTGGGTCCACCGTTTATCGAAACGCGCACTTACGCCGCGCTCTTCGCCACGGTTTTTCTGGAGGTCGCACTTTCTCCCTAGAGACGGCGGTGGAACATGGGACGATTTCCCCATTTTGATGGGCCATAGTCCCAAGCCATTTTTCTTACATTCGGGAATTCGGCCTTGCTGTTTTCACGCAGCGAGCATGGCCAAGTTCGACGACGTAAGAACACGCGATCCCGCCCGCCAAAGACACGCTTTGCGAAAGAGATTCTATTTGCCGAAAGAACGGTTATGAAAAAAGAATGCCGGGCGCCGGAAGAACCAAGGAGGAGGTTGTCACGGAGCCCGGCAAGGTGATGCAAGCCACTGATCAGTAGGCATTAATCGAAGACCTGAACACGGGACGATTTCCCAAAAGATCAGGCATGTATTCATTGTCACGGTGAAGTGATAGCGCGTTATTGCCAATGACAGTCGCTAGCCGCGACCGCCCGGCATTATTTCAACGTCTCTGATTTTCCAGCGCAATGCGGATGAGATCAGCAGTCCGTTCCAATCCCAATTTTGTTTTCAGCCGGCTGCAGGAATTGGCGACCGTTTTGTAGGCAATTCCGAAAGTACTTGCGATTTGCCGGAGACTTTTTCCCTCGCCAAGCAATCGCATAATCTCGATCTCGCGGTTCGACAACGTACTGAACGGATCCGCCGACTGCGCTGGCGTAAACGCCAGCACGCTCGCCAGCTCACGATCGAGATAGTTCTCACCCGCCGCCACTTTCTTCACGGCCGCGACGAGTTCGTCGGAGTCAGCGCTTTTGCTGACATAGCCCATCGCCCCGGCCCGGATGGCGCGCGCCGCGTAGCTGGGCTCGGAATGCATCGTAAACATTACAATGCGAGCCGCCTTCGACTCCGCCTTCAACCTTTGCAGAAGTTCCAGCCCGCTGGACCCGTTGAGATTGACGTCGAGAACGGTGACCGTTGGCTGTGACTTGCGAAAAATGGTCAGTGCCTCGTGCCCCGTTGAAGCCTCGAAGATCTCCGCACCGGGGATTGTGCTCAAGAGGCGGCGCACGCCTTCCCGCAGGACGGCATGGTCATCGACGATGAGAATTCTCATGATGCGAGGGCCTCTGCTGCGGCCTCAACCTCGGCCGCCGCGGAATTGGAAAGTGGCAGGGACGCGCGAACGGTGACGCCACGTCCTCCGCGTGCCTCGAAAACGCTAAGCGTGCCACCCAAATTCTGGGCCCGCTCCTTCATGCCCAGAATGCCGTAACCGCCGTCGATTGACCGGACTTTGTTGAACCCTCCGCCGTCATCGCGGACCTCCAGCTTCACGGCCCGGCCTACCGTGGCAATGCTGATCGCGAGCCGCGTCGGCCGCGCGTGCTTCATGGCGTTGCTCACGCTCTCTCCGATGAGAGCTTGCAGGGCCGCATCGATGCGCGGGCCAAAGCTCGATTCGGGTATCTCAAGGTCGAATTCAAGCCCCGGCGCGCGCGCCGTCCAGAAAGCGATGAGATCGTCGATGGCACCGTGCAGGCCCAGCGCATGTTGACCCTTGGGCCGCAGATTGCCCAAAAGGCCCTTCACATTCGTTTTGAGGCTCTTCACCGCTTGCTGTATCGCGCGCGACTGATCCACCGCGTCGGCAAGTCCCTTTTCTTCGCCAATCCGTTCCAGCGAGCGGGCATCCACCCCAATGCAAAAAAGAAGCGGGCTCACTTCGTCGTGCAAATTCCGGGCGAGTTCGCCCCGCTCTTCTTCTTGCACGGTATCGAGCTGAACGCGGAGCGCGCGGTTCTTGGCTTCCGTCTCTTTCAGGCGTGCGACCATGCGGTTGAAACCCGTGGTCACCGCGCGCAGTTCCAGCGGCCCCTCGGGCATCTCGGGCACGTCTTCAGTTCCGCCGATGGCCTCGAATGCAGCGGTCAGCCGCCGCAACGGCCTCAGACCGCGCGAGAGAACCGCCAGTGTCACCAGCAGCGACGACAGGCAGAAGATTCCGAGGATCGTGAAATAGAGTTGTACGTCCTGCCAGACCTCGGAGATTTCGTTGCGAGAGTCGGTCTCCAGCCTGATCGCACCGGCATTGGCAAACACACTCGGCAGCGGAAGTGTCACCGTCAATGGATCCCGCGAGAGGAGGCGCAGCAGCCAGTCGGGTGCCGGAACTTCGGGAGGATCGAGCTTCGAGACCGCGGGAATAGCGCCGCCGGGTTCAAGCAGAAAAGCCCGCAGGTGCCGGTCGCCGTCGAAATCGGCGGCGAGAAGTTCGAGCCGCCGGCGAGGATTGACCACCTCCTCGACGTCGTCCACCGCATTGTGCGCGATCCGCGAGCCGACAGCGATCGCCGCCTGCATCTCAGTGTCGATTTTATGCAGGGCATGCCGGTAGGTCAGCAGCGCGCCGATGACCAGCGTTCCAATGAGCACCAGAGTGATCGTGCCGAAGAGTTGCAACCGAAGCGACAAGACCTGATATCCGCAAGGTTTCGAAACAGTATAACATTTCCATATCCGAGCAGACTTTTGCCATCAATCCTATCCACCCGATTTGCCAGTCGGTTCTCGAAATTGTGATCGCCTTCAACGATCAAAGATCGCGAGCAACACGAAAACCGACACTGAAATTGCGAAAGGTGGGAAAATTTCTCAGTCGCGAGGCAGCCCGCATTTTGCTCGCGTCGTAGAAAGCCGATCCGCCGCGCAGCACGCGCAGACCCTTGGCATCGCGAACCGCGCAGTCATCGGCGGGGCGCGGCTTGCCGTCCGCGGGACCGGTTGTCTGGTCGGCACAATAGTAGTCGGCCGCCCACTCCCAGACGTTGCCGTGGACGTTGTACAATCCCCACGCATTCGCGGCATACGAGATCGCGGGCTCAGGTGCCAGCTTGCGCTCCGCCTCTCCGCAGCCTCTGCAATTCGCGAGGGCCTGCCCGTCGGCACCGTCGGCATTGTCGCCCCACCAATACGCGGTCGTCGTACCCGCGCGGGCCGCATACTCCCACTCGGCCTCCGACGGAAGGCGGTAGTTTCTGCCGGTTTTCTTGGCTAACCACGCGGAAAATGCGGTGGCATCGACAAAACTGACACCAACGATCGGGGCGCCGTCATCGCTCAACGCAGTCCCGAGATTCTTGTAGTAGAGACCGCGTCCGGTTTCGATGTTGTGCTCTCCTCCCGGCTCCAGCCACTCCGGCGGCTGACACGCGCCATCCTCGACACACCGCCGGTACTCCGCGACGGTGACCTCCGTCTGGCCGATCGCGAACGCGGCGATCGTGCGCGCGTGCTCAACCTCGTTGTCGACGCGTCCCGCTTCGGCGGACGGCGAACCAAGCGTTACAGGCGTGTCGGTGCCGGGAACAACAACCATTGCGGGACAGCCCTGCGCCGCGCTGCAGTCCCGGAAGGGCTTGGCCGATCCTGGCTCTGGTAGAACGTTATCGGCCCACGAATGAGTGGGAAATATTCCTGAAATGAGAGGGATTAATACACGAATTCGAATTGCTACCCGCCCGCACTGCGCAATTGCCGCCATTTCCCTCACTCGCATTTCGCCCTGATGTTAGATTTTGGCCAACCGCTTTTAGCGGGGTCATCCACGGCGCGATAGGGGACGCAATCCTGTTGCTGCTGCGCCGGCCGGCTCCAATACCAAGAAAATGGGGAATGCGATGCGCAATGCACTAACCTGGCTCCTCGCATTGGCTTTGGTGTCCGCGTCCGCACGGGCCGAACCTCCGCCTGCCGGTCAAGACCCTTGGCCAAGCATCAAGGCAACAGTTTTCGGCGACCGCGCCATCGCCGAAACGACGGCGCCCTTCGCGCTCTACGCCCCCGCTCAGGCAGCAGACGCGGCGCTCGTTCCGGTCTCCATTCGCCTCCCCGCCCAAACCGCCGTCTCGGCCAAAGCCCTGACGCTGATCATTGACCGCAACCCGGCGCCCATCGCGGCCGCGTTCGAATTCGGTGACGCATTCCGCGACGGACCCGCGATCGGCGAACGCGTGATCGCCACCCGCGTCCGCATCGACAGCTTCTCCAAACTGCGCGCCGTCCTTGAGACGACCGACGGCAAGCTGCACATGATCGCCAAATTCGTGGCCGGAGCCGGAGGTTGTTCGGCACTTCCCTCCAAGGATGCGGATGAGGCCCTCGCCAGTCTTGGCAAGGTCCGGGTGAAATCGAACCGCAGCGATGTTCACGATCCCGCTTGGCGCGAAGGGATCGTCATGGTGCGCCACCCGAACTTCACCGGTCTGCAGATGAACCCGAAGACGGGGAACTTCACGCCGGCCCGCTTCGTCGACAAACTGGAAATCAAGCGCGGCGGCAAGGTGGTCGTAGCTGTCAGCGGCGGCATTTCGCTATCCGAAGACCCGAACCTGCGCTTCATCTATGCTGCTGTTGATGATGCGCCGCTGTCCGTTTCCGGTTCCGACAACGCCGGCGCCAAATTCCAGGGCGCGGAAGGTGATCCAGGCTCCTGACCAGACGTAAGTTCCAACAACGTCTTCCAATCACGAAGAACTCGGAACCCGATCTCATCATGCCGCCGCTGCTGCCTCGCGATCGCCTCGGCGGGCTCCTGATCCTGGCCGTGGCCATGACTGTCGCATCATTGCCGCTGCCGGCGGCCGAGGCACCGACGGCGCCGCCGCCCCAATGCGACAGCGACGCCGTACTCGTGTTCGACGGCTCTGGATCGATGGCCGGCAACGAGAGGCTGGGGATTGGCAGCGTCGTCACCCGCATCGACAAGGTCCGCAAGGCCCTCGACCAGGTTCTGCCTGCCGTCACTCCAAACCGCCGCCTGGGGCTCGTGACGTACGGCCCTGGTCCATACAATCGTTGTGACAACATCGAACTCAACTTGCGGCCGGTTGAGAACGCCGCCGCCACCATCAAGGCCGCCGTCGATGCCATCGTTCCGGCCGGTCCCACGCCCCTCACCGAAGCCGTCCGGCAAGCAGCCGATGTTCTCGACTATCGCAAAAAGCCGGGGGTCATCGTCCTACTCACTGACGGCGAAGAAACCTGCGGCGGCAACCCCTGCACGCTGGCAAAGCAATTGAAGGCCGAAGCCGCGAGTCTCACGGTCCATGTCATCGGGTATCGCTTGAAGGATTTCAGTTGGACCGGTGGCGGCGGCATCATGGCTATGAAGTGCCTGGCGGAGGCGACGGGCGGCTACTACGAAAGCCCCGAATCCGTCGAAGAACTTGTTGCGGCACTCTCCAAGACGCTTGGCTGTCCGGAACTGACATCGGCGCCTCCGTCGTCGCCGGTCCACATAGCTGAACGGACGACCACCATGTGCCCGCTCAATCCCGTTCGATGAGGTCGAGGATGTCCTCGGCAAGTTGCTCCAGACCTTCGACCCCGTCGGAATTCGAAAGCAGCGTCACCGAGATCCATCGCTGCCGGTCGTTGGATCGAGCGATGGCGTTGCATGACGTATAGCCGGCAACAGAACCCGTGTGACTGTAATGGGTCCACGTCTCGCCCGGACTAATGAACCAACCCATTCCATAAAAGGTCGTCGGACTAACGCGCCCGCGTTCCTCCAGCATGGCGGTGAGAGAACTTTCACCGATGACCTTCCCGCCGAGGAGTGCCGCGTTCCACCGGTAGAGATCGGTGGCCGTCGACATCATGTCGGCGCTTCCCCGCAGCCAGTCCGGTGACGAGAACACGGGTTTGCGCTTATAGGCGGCCAATGGAAGACGCCCCTCCAGATCGGTATCACCAGCGAAGCCTGTATCGGTGAGCCCCGCGCGCACAAAGACATCGCTTTCCAGGAAACGGTGGAGGCCGCCCGGTGTCTGCCCATCCACTGAACCCACCGCACCTGCAATTTCAGATAAGATGAAATAACTCGTATTGGAGTATTCGAACGAACCCGGCCAGCCCGATGTCCGGTAGCGCTTCAACGCCGCCATCAGGTCGCGCGAGGCAACCGCACCCCAAGGATCGAGCCCGCTCGGCGGCCGCCGCGTGAAGTTCGGCAGGTTCGAGGTCATGTTGAGGAGACTGCGAACCGTCACCGGCGGCTGGTCATCCCCCGTCCAGCCCTCGACGCCTTCGATGTAGTCCGACACTGGTGCTTCAAGAACGAGCGGCGTGCCGTTCTGGCGAGATACGGCCCCGCGCTCCATCAAGCGCAGGATGGCTGCGGCGGTGAATTGCTTGGTGATCGAGCCGATCCGGTAGACGGTGTCGGCGGTCGCGGGTCGCCCGGGGGCTTCTTCACCGACCCCGGCGCTCCACGCCAATTCACCGTCGATCCCAACAGCGAGACTTAACGCCGGTGCCGTCTGCGGCACGCCGGAAGGTCGCAGGAAGCGATTGATCAGAACTGCGGCTTCGGCCTGAACGGCGGAATTCCAACCCGCCGCAGCTCTATCGATACTGCCCAGCAGAACCACGACGGCTCCGGCCAGGACCCTGTAGCTTTGTCTCATCCTCTGCCCGCCCTCGCCGGCACCACGCTGCAAGAATGGTGAAGCGTGTACGCTTGTAGAACGGAGTAAGCAGGCGGGCAGACCAGTCTCTGCTCTGTATTGCCTATTGCACCATCATCTTCGAGCCGTCCGGCGCTTGCGCCTCGCCGCCCTTCAGCTCGCCGCAACCCTCGCCGAGATACTTGCCGTCCTGCAGAATGACCCGCTTTACCGTGATCGTCTGCTGCGTCGACTCGCGCGTATCGGAAGTCGTGCTCGCGATCTTGATTTTGAACGTGTTAGCAAAGTCGCCTTCCATCTCGGTCAGGCTCTCGACGTGACGGCCATTGAACTCGCACGTCATATCGACGGCAACCTTCCCACCATCCTTCTTGATCTGATATTTCTCGCAGCTCTTCTTGTGCTCGGCGAGGCTCGCCTGCACCGTATTGGCCTCCATTTCCGCATCAATGCAGATTTTCATGGACTGTTCCCTGGGGCCTCGTCCTTCGTCCATGCTCGTTGTGAGTTCCCACAAGCCCGCCTTGCGCGCCGGAAGGGTTTCTTCGGCACCAACTGGTGCGGTCAGAAACAGCATCGCTCCAAGTGCGAGGCAAATGACGCCGGGACCAAACGTGACTCTCATACCTGCTCCGTCTCACTCTGGGTTTGTCAAATGACGGGATGCCTTAAGGCACCACGTCGAACGTCTTCGGATCGAAGGAATAGCGAGGCATCTGGATGAAATTGCCATCCGCGAGCGCCGGCACCTTGTGCAACCGAACACTGCCCACGGTGATTTTCCCGTTCTTCTCGTCGAGCCAGAAATCTATGTCGTAGTAGTGGTCGGTGGTGCCCTTCTTGCGGAAATCCGTGCAGGCGAAATAGCGGCCGTCTTCCTTCAGCTTCCGTACCGGCTGATGAATGCCCACGAACTCCATGGGAATGTCTTCGCCCGTCTTGTCATCCTTGATGGTGTAGACGCCGCCACCCTTGGCCCGTTCCGCAGCGATGTGTTCATGCAGCGCGCTCATCACCTCCCAGCCACGTTTGACCTCGCTTTCGCCGGGATGCTCCGAGGCGGGTATCCACCACCATGGCTTGGGGCTGCGCGTGATCATGGTCCAGCGATCGCCCTCGCGGCGCGGCGCCTTGTAAACGCGCGTGTCGACGAGCGCCAGCCTTCCGTCCTTCGGCTTCACCCAGAAGTCCACCTGATACCGCTTCTGCTCATCCGCCGAGTCGGCGAAGTTCACATTCGGGAAATAGCCGTATCCATGCAGCGTCCGCACGAAATCGACGCCGAGAAATTTGAGCGATAGAGTCTTGCCCATCATGTCGTCGTTGACCGCGAACAACCCGCCGTTCTTCTCGGCCGCCGCAGTAATCACACCCTCGATGAATTCACGCGCCGCCTCCGCCGTGAACTTGTCCATGTCGCTTCCGGTGCTCGAAGCGTCCGCGGCGGCAAACGTCTCTTTCGCTTTCGCCAGGTTGCCTGCCGGATCTTTGAGAAAAAACGCCCTGGAATCCTCGCTGTTGAAGCAGTAGGTTTTTCCATCCTCCGCAGCCCACGTCACCGAGCAACTGGTCTTAATCCGCTTGCCTTCAGCAAGCCCCATCGCGCACGCCCCTTCAAACTCCGGTTCGTTCGCTGAGGCGTGCATCGGCGCGAAGGCGATCGCCCATGCGAGTATGACCACTGCGGCTGTGATGGCCGAGAAGAGAATGGGATACGAGATCGGCCGGCAGGTCTGGATGTCACGCGCCATAGTGTTTCTCCCCTAGTATCACTCAAGCGCTACGAGCCGCCGGCAATGGAGTTTAATGGTCCGCGGTCATGCCAAAATGCGCCCTGCGCATATCCCATTCGATTGTCCGCGAGCCATCGTGAATTCGCCAGCGTCACCGACAGCTCGGCCGAAAAATCGGGAAAACCACCCGCCTGAACTAGGAATTTCACCCCGCTTACCGGAACCGAAAAAGGACACCGCTCCTGCGGTATCCTTCCGTCGCCTGCCACGTCATGTGTGGGAACTCACTTGGCCGCGCCATCCGAGATTGATTTCAGGCCGTCCTTGAAGATGCCTTCGATGACGCCGCGCGCCTCCGAATCCGGCTTGCCGTTGGAGGCGAAACTCGCACTCCAGACGACGAGGGCCACGCCGGGTTCGTCTCCGTCCGCGCGCGCCGAGAAAGACGCGAAGTAGTCTTTTACAGGCAGCGGGCTCTCTATGATTTGATACGTGTAGCCGGTCTCGGTCGAACCGGTGAGTTTCTCTTTGATCTTGCCGCCGTCCTTCAAGGTGAGCGTCCGGAACGTCGCGTCGCCCTCTTTGGATTCCTCACAACCTACCAGAGCCGGATGCCAATCCTTGATTGCGCAGAACGCGCCGATCTTTGCCCAGACATCCTTCTCGCTGCCGTTTACTTTCGCGACCTGCCGCACCGAGATGCCGCTGGCCGCTACCGCGATCGTGGCACCGATGGCCAGGCTGGCCACAACGGTAATCAACTTCAACTTCATGCGCTTCCTCTCCCGTACTTGCCGTAGTTTTCTGCCGGTGCGTTCCCGTTGCACCTATGGCTTTACCGCGACGCCCCAGGGCAGACGCCCCACCGGCACCGAGATTTCCGGCGTCAGGCTCGCGACATCGATGATGGTCATGTCGTTCGTCAGCCCGTTCGCCACATAAAGTTTTTTGCCGTTCGGATGCATCGCCAGATGCCACGGCCTCTGTCCGAGAATGATGTACTTTTCGATCTCGTAGGTCGACGTATCGACAACGGCGACGCGGTTCGCGTGACTGAGCGCAACAAACGCGCGCTTCCCGTCCAGCGTGAACTGCACGCCGATCGGCTGAATGAGATCGGGATCGACACCGTTGATCTCGAACCCGAACTTCTTGGTGATCTCGAACGACGTGCCGTCGATGACCGACACCGTCCCGCCGATTTCCGACGTCACCCAGACAGCCTTGCCGTCCGGCTGCCACTCCGCGACGCGCGGGCGCGTATCGACAAGAATGTTGGCGAGAACCTTGAGGTCCTTGTTGTCGATCACATGCGCCATGCTCGTCGCTTCCGACGTGGCAACCGTCACGCGGTTGTCGGGGCTGACGCCCATGCCCTCAGGTTCGATCCCGACGCCAATCTCGGCCAGAACCTTGCCGTCCTTGGCCTGCAACACCGTCACCATGCCGTCGTCTTCGTTCGCCACGTAAATCCGTTCCCCCGTCGGATCGACATCGAGGAGTTCCGGGTCGGGCCCGGACGGCAGCGTTCGCACGACCTCCAACTTTTCCGTATCGATGACGTCGAGGCGGTTGTCGTCGCCGACGCAGACGAACAGTTCCTTGTAATCGGGCGACAGCATGATTCCGCGGGGCCGCAATCCCGTCTCGACTGTCTTGATGACCTTCAAAGTGTCGCCATCGAGCACGGTGACTGTGTTGTCTTTTTCGTTGCTGACAAAGACCGTCGTGGCGAAAGCAGTATCGGATAGCAGAGACGTCGCAAGGACAGCGGTCGTGACGATACGTCGAACATGCATTCTCAAATCTCCGGGGAAGCAGGCCGCGCGCATGCGATGACGCGCCGGCCGGTTACGGCTCGGTGGACCTTGCCGAAACTCAATTCTGAACCGTGCTCTCCCCCGGATCGCCGGAATTGTTTACACCCGCCCCAACGGATTCTTTCCCGAGCAGCTTGAGTGCGCCGACGACGTTGTCGAATTGCGCCCGCTCGGCGATCTGCGATGCCGTTAATCCTTCCTTGTTCTTAAGTGATGCCTCCGCGCCCGCCTTCAACAGCAGTCCGATCATCGCCGTATTGTTGTGGCCAGCAGCGACCATCAATGCCGTCACGCCGTCCTTCGATGCCTGATTGACGTTGGCGCCTTTCGCAATGATGGCCAGCGCCAGTTCGTTCGGCGGCGGACCAAGCGTCAGAGCAGTGGTCCGGCTCTTCGGCGGAATTTGCGTCGCAGCCGTCATCAATGGACTCACACCCTCTTTACCCGACGCGCTGTCGACCTTCGCACCCAGGTCGATGAGCGCCTTGGCGGCAAAGAATTTGCCGTCGCCAATCGCCCACGTCAGCGGCGTGATCCCTTGCGGCGTCGCGAGCTCAAGATCGCCGCCCGCCTTCGCAATGGCTTCGATGGTCGGCACGTGATTGCGGTTGATCGCATGCAAGAGAGCCGTGAACCCATCGCTGTCGCGCGCGTTTACATCCGCCCCGCGTGCGACGAGCAGCGTCACGAGGCTGCCGTAGCGGTTTCGCGCAGCGTTGTGGACCGGCGCATAACCCTGGTTGTCGCGGACATTCACGTCCGCACCCTTGTCGATGAGAAAGCGCACGCGCTCCTCCGAATGGGCGTTGACGGCGTTCGCCAGCTCGACATTGAGATCCGCGCCCTCCGCCAACCAGGCTTCGAGCCGCTCGGTCGTCACGCGCTGATCGGCCGTCGCGTCCGCTGAGAGCTCCATCGCCGGAGCCTCCTTGAGGAACCTGTCCTGCGAGACGTTCCTGAGCCGCTTGTAGATTGCACCGTTGGAAGGAATGTCGCCATCGACCGCACATTTGCTGCAGCGAACGAGGGGAACACCATACGCCTTCAGAACAGCCTCGATTTCCTTGGCCTTTCGCGTCAGCGACCAGTCGATCATGTATTTCAAGAGAACGTTGTTGCGCAGCATGCCGATGGCAAGATCGAATTCGAGCGGAACCTCGCTCTCCCACATATTCACCGGCTGTATGGTCAGCGGCTCGCCCCGCATCTTCGGCAGCCACCCGGCGAACGGACCCCAGACCGCCGCGACGTCAAGCTCGCCCTTGATGACCTTTTCGACCTGCTTCCACGGCTGGTTCTCTTCGACCATGTCCGTGTTGTAGGCAATCACGTGTAGATCCAGGTTGCCATACCCGCGCCGTGTCAGAGCCTCGCGAATGCCGGAGTGCTGGAACACGCCGACGCGCAGGGCTTTGAGTTTGGGATCATCCAGATTTTCAAACTGGAAGTTTCGGTCATTGCGATAGGCCAGCACATACGTCGTGCGATAGACCGGCTCCGATGTCAGCAACGACTGCAACTCGACCGGCATGTCGAGAAGAATATCGCACTCGTCGTTCTGGAACGTCTCGCGGGTCAGGCCGCGCTCATGATACGGCCGCCAGAAGTAGTCGACTGTGGCGCCAAGATCGGCGGCAATGATCTCGATGATCTTGTTCTGGTAGCCTTCCCGCTTGTCGTTCGATTGCGGCATGTTGCCGGGATCGGCACACACGCGCAGCCGTTTCGTCTTGCGATTGCGCGCCTCCGTCTTCGCCGCCGTGTGTTCGGCGTGCGTCAGGTCATCGAAGCTTTTGTCTTTCGTGTAAGCCCGCAGTTCTCTGTCTGCCAGACTTTGTCCAGAGGTTACGGCTAGCGCAGCAACAGCGATGAAGGCGCGCGCGGCCCAGCGAACGGAACTCATGAACGTCCTCGCTATGCGATGGTATAACGTTGCTGATGCGTTTAGCGCCCAAAATCCCCATCGCCTACAGGAAGAGTTCCCGATTGCGCGAATGTGAAGGGACGAACAGGGGCATCGAAATCGAGATCGCCCGGCACGCGATTGCGCGTGCCGGGCGACAGGGATCTTAGAGTGGCTTAGTCACCCACACGAAACGTGTAGAGTTCGCCGCCCTGCGGGATCTTGTCGAGACCCGTAGCCTTCGCCATGGCCGTGGCACCGATGGCGCCGAACTTGTCGTCCATGTCGAGACCGGCGGTCACAGGGATGCCGATCCAGCCGCCGAGACCGGCGAAGATCGACACATACTGCTTGCCCTTCACCTTATAGGTGATCGGGTTGCCGATAATGCCCGAGCCGAGCTTCTTGCTCCACAGCACCTTGCCGGAAGCACGGTCGACAGCGCGGAAATGGCCGCTCTTCGAACCGTAGAACATCAGGCCGCCGTCGGTGACCATGGTGCCCGACCAGTTCGGATAAGGATCCGGAATTTCCCAGTCGGCCTTGCCGGTCACGACGTCGAACTTCTTGATCTTACCCGCGATGCCAGGCTTTTCAGGATACATGTACACGTTCGCGAAAACGTACACCGTGCCCTGCTGCGTGTGCGAACGCTCCTGCGGCTCGTCCTCCATGCACCAGTTGTTGGTCGGGCAGTAGAACTTGCTCGGCTCCTTCGGATCGACCGAGCAGGGCTGCTGGTCCTTGCCGCCCATGGCGGACGGGCAGGCCGGCGTGTTGACGCCGACGGCGAACGGTGAGTGCTCCTTCACCTTGATCGGACGGCCGGTCTTCAGGTCGACCTTCTCGGCCCAGTCCACGGTGACGAACTTATGGGCGCGCAAGAGCGAGCCATCGACGCGATCATGGACATAAGCGAAGCCGTTACGGTCGAAGTGGACGAGAGCCTTGTACTTCTTGCCGTCGACATCGAGGTTGTCGACAAGCATGTTCTCGTTCACGCCGTCATAGTCCCACTGGTCGAACGGCGTCATCTGGTAGGCCCAGACAACTTCACCGGTATCGACCTTGCGGGCGAACGTCGTCATCGACCACTTGTTGTCCCAGGTGCCGTCGTTGCACTTCTCGTGCGTCAGGTCGGCGCCCTTGTAGCCGCAGCGGTAAGACGGCGACCAGTGGCCCGGGTTGCCCGTCGACCAGAACACCATCTTGAGTTCGGGATCATACGAACCCCAAGCCCAGTAAGCGCCGCCGCCGATCTTCCATTCGCCTTCCGGATGCTCCTTTTCACCTTCACGGCTCGGATAGCTCTTGATGCCGATGTCCGTGCCGGCTGTTCCGAACTGCGGGTTGGCCTTGTTCGAATTGGGCGTCAGGCAGACATCCTTGTCCGAGCCCGTCGAATGGCACTTCCAGACTTCCTTGCCCGTCTCCAGGTCATAGGCCGTCAGACGGCCGCGTGCCGCGAACTCGTCGCCGCCGAATCCGGCGATCACGAGGTTCTCGGCCACGAGCACCGGGCCCGTGATCGTTTCGCCCTTTTCCGGGTAAGCGTGCTTGACGACCCAGACTTCCTTGCCCGTGGACGCGTCGAGCGCGATCACGAAGCCGTCGAGCGTGTGATAGACGATTTTGTTGGCGACATAGTTCACGCCGCGATGGACGGTGTCGCAGCACGCGCGCGGCACCGCCGACTCGTCACGATCCGTTTTCTTGACGTAGTTCCAAATCTGGACCGGGTTGTCCGGATCGGAAAGATCGAGGGCCTGCACGATGTTGCACTTCGACATTTCGGGACAGCCCGACGAGAAGTACATCATCGGCTTGCCGCCGTGTTCCACGACGACCGGCTGACCTTCGTGACCGCGCAGTGCACCGGTCGATTGCGACCAGGCATACTGCAGCTTCGCGACGTTGCCGGTGTTGATATCCTTCAACTGACTATGGCGGTGCAGCTTGTTGTTCTGCCCCGGCACGCTCCACCAGTTGTGATCTTTCGCGCGCTCTTCGATTTCGGCGTTTGCAAGCGCCGCTCCCGAGAGGCCCACCGCCCAAGCCAACATGCTCACGGCGAAAGCCAACTTCGTTACCTTCATCTGCGTCTCCTCTTTTGTTCGGCTCCCGCTTTGCGCCCACCGCGCAGCCGGTGTGTCGCGTGCAAAAGCCGTAAGCCGTCATGCAGAGAGGTGGCGGAGAGTTCGTTCGCCGGAGGAAGCGTGTTGGCCACGGTGCCCACGCCACCCGTCTGTCATGACGGCGGGGACGCTAGGCGTGCGTGGCGGCAGCGGCGACGGGACAAACGCCCAATCTGCCGCAGGCGCCTTCCCACTCACGAAAACTTGAAATTATCTAGCAATTATAAAGGCATAAAGACACGATCAGAAGTTCAACTTTGGAGCTGAATGCGGGATTTGATCCCGAGCCAAAGTTCCATTCAACAGCAAAGCCGCCGCCGGCAGGACCGGCAGCGGCTTCCAGTCAGTGAACCGGCAATCGCGCTAGACGATCTTCATCTCGGATGCCACGCGAACCATCTCGGTCGAGGTCCGCGCGTTGAGCTTCGAGCGCATGGCCGCGCAATCCGTCGCGACCGTCTTGTAACAGACGTCGAGATCATCTGCGATCTCGGCCATGCTCTTGCCGCGAACAAGCGCCTTCAGAATTTGAATTTGCCGGTCGCTCAACATCAGCGCGCGGCGCGACTGGTCCACGCGCAGCAGCGCCACCTCCTGTAACAGCGCCGACGGCAGCCAGCGCCGGCCCGACCGCACCGCATAGACGGCGTCCCTCAATTCTTCCGGGTCGCCACTCTTACTCACGTATCCCTGCGCGCCGCTCTCGATGGCCTGCATGGCCAATACCGGAGCATCGCTCATGGTAAAGACGATCACCTTCGCTCCATCGCCGGACAGGTCGCGCGCCAGATCGAGCCCTGATCCATCCGGCAGATTGATATCGACGACGGTGACATCGGGCCGCTCCGTGACCTGCATGCCGCGTCCCTCCTCAACCGTGCGTGCGGCCAGAAGCTGCACATCCGGGTCGTCGGCGAACATGGCCCGGCAGCCGGCAATGACGATCGAGTGATCTTCGACGACCAGGACTTTCAATTATCGATCCTCCGCGACATTCTTCATTTGATGTCCGTATCGATGTCCGGCACTGAACGTCAAGGTTGAGTAAGGCGCGCAGTGAACTTGGGAATTTTACCGGTCCCACAAGGGTAAATTGAGCAAACAATGTCACTCAAACTTCGCCTCAACCTCGCTCTCGGGCTGGTCCTCACGCTGGCAATCGCATCCATGGTCGGCGCTCTGCTGATCGATGCCGGACCGCGATTGAAGAACGAGATAGCGAGCAGCTTGCGCGTCACGGAAGGTGTCGTGCGGTCATCGGTCCAGGGCCTTGCCTCGTCGCCGTTCCCGGAGGAAGCACTCGCCGGCCTCGTCTCGGGCCTGCGCAACCAGCGCCACGTCACCGTGACACTGGCGGCGCGGATGCCCGAGAACGGCAACGTCATTTCAGCAGATCGCAAACCGGGCGCCACCATCCCGCCGTGGATCGAACCGGGCGAAACGCCAGCCCTTCATGTTCCCGTCGAGGTCAATGGCCGTGACCTGGGAACAATTCTGATCAAAGGCGACGGCAGCGATGAGATGCGCGAAGTCTGGGAAACCATCGGCCGCATCACGATCTACGGCTCGATATTCGCGGTCTGCGCATTCGCCGTAACGTCGTGGCTGATCCGGTCGTCTCTGCAGCCGATCGACAAGCTACACGAAGCGATCACGCATCTTGAAACCGGCGACTACGATGTCGACGTCCCCGCCGGCGGCTCTCCCGAGATCGCCGGCATCTGCGCCCACATCAATACGCTGGCCAATGCGCTACGCCGCGCCAGAGACGAAAACCGCCGTCTCTCGACCGCCGTCGTCCGCATTCAGGACGACGAGCGCCGCGAGATCGCCCGCGAACTCCACGATGAACTGGGTCCCCATCTGTTTTCCCTGCGCGCCTCCGGTGCTGCGCTGGCCGGCTCAATCGAAAAAGGCCAAATCGACCCCGAACGGATCATGCGCGACGTGAAAACGATGATGGACCGCACCAACGTGCTCCAGCAGACCAACCGGCGTGTGCTGCAAAGCCTCAATCCCGCAGGCCTGGACGAACTGGGCCTCGCCCGCGCTCTCGAAGCGCTCGGTGCGTCTTGGCGGCAGGACCAGCCCGAGACCGCGCTCACGCTCAAACTCGACGGCTGCTTCGACCGGCTCGACCCGACGACGACCCTGACGATCTACCGGGTGGTGCAAGAAGGCCTGACCAACGCTTTCCGGCACGCCCGGGCAACTCAGATTGCAGCCGAGGTCCGCATCCCAGACGGCGGCGCACAGAACATCACGATCACTGTTCGGGATAACGGACACGGCATTCCTGAGACACCGGAAGACGGCTTCGGACTGCGCGGCATGCGCGAGCGCGTGACGGCGCTTGGCGGCCAACTCTCGCTCGTTGGCGACGAACGACGCGGCGCATGGCTCACCGCGACGATTCCGGCTCAGCAGGCCTGACCGCATCGCGCACGTCAGAGTCGGATCGAAGAACGCGCAACCGTTGTGCTGAATTCGCCACGCGAATATTTCCCAAACAGCCACTTTCAGGAACTTATCCTAACGGTGGACTGAAACTTGAGAATTTACGCCCGAGCCCCCTTTGCCGACCCTGAGCCTATCGGAGGGACTGGGCCGGGGGCAACGGAACCAGCATCAAGACGGCATGCGGCTGACCTCAGCCGCGACGGCGGCGAGCACCTGTGTTCGCTGGACGGGTCCGCTTGTGTCTGCAAATCCTTACCTCGCCCCGATCCTCCGCGAACGGCAATCACGATAGACCACCGGACGGGGGAAATAATGCGACTAAAAAAATCACACTCGAGCTGGCTAGCTATTGCCGTGATGGCCTATGCGCCGTCTGCGTTTGCCCAAGAGGCGCCACCGGCCGAATCGCTGCCTGACGTCGAGGTCCAGCAACAGCAGCCTCCCGCCGCGCAGCCTCAACCTGCCGCTCAACCCAAACCCAAGCCTAAGCCGAAACCCCAGCAGCAGGCTGCTCCGGCCTCCGTCCCGACACCCGTCGCGCCGCCGCCGGATGAGTTCGACGAACCGATTGCCGAAATTTCCGAACCGGCGCAAATCCTGGCCAACTCCCCCTACGGCGCATCCGGCGGTGCCGGCGCAGCCCGTCGTGCAGAATTTGGCAACCTGCCGCCGGTTGACCCGACACAGGCACTCCCGGACGATCTCCAGAATGTAACGAGCGGCGCCACGCGAGTGGGCGGCAGCCAGCTCGCCGAAGAACGGCCCCTAACCAATCATGACGCCCTGGCAAGGGTTCCCGGCGTCGTAACGGTTAACGACGACGGTTTTGGCAGACATGGTGGCATCGGCATTCGCGGCGCACCCCCACGGCGTTCGCGCAAAGTCCTCATTATGGAGGACGGCCTGCCTCTCAACTATTCCACGTATCTTGATGCCTCGACCCACTACACACCGCCCACAGAGCGCGTCGAGAGCATCGAAGTGATACGCGGACCCGTCGTCAGCTACGGCCCTCTGACGAACCATGGCGTTGTCAATTTTCGCAATCTCTCGCCATTCGGCGCCAACGAAACAGTGATCAAGGGAGCAATCGGCTACACTGAGGGGTCCGACAAGGACATCAACAACTTCCGCCACGTCCACACACGCCAAACTTTCGACAACTGGGGTGTGGTGGCCTCGTACTCCGGTGCTGAAACTGGCGGCGCATGGGACAATGAAGAGCTGCGTTATAACGACTTCTACGGCGCCATCGGCGTCAAAGGCGACGATCAAGACCTCAAGATCAGCGGTGGCTACTTCCGTCAGCGCGACAAGTACGATGAAATCAATTTCGTTCCCAACGACGGAGACACCGCGCTCCAAGAGTTCTTCGCAAACGGCAACAACAAGTCTGGCAGTCCCTACTTCTTCGACGGCAGTAAATTTCTCGCTGGTCTTTCCACCTTTAATGCGGACCTCTACCGCATTCAGGCAACGCATAACTACTATGTCAGCGATACGATCACGATCACATCGCGAGCATTCTACTCGGACAACGAGCGCAATCGCTACTTCGTCAATGCTGATCGTGGAGAATTTGACGAAGACTCGTTCTTCATGCGTGGTCGTGAACGCGAGTACAAATTTTATGGCGGTGAAATGCGCGCTGAATTTGCTGAACTTCCTTTGTTCGGCGGCATGACACACGACATTCAGGCCGGTATAAAATACGAGCGCCATGAATTCCGCAACTGCAACGCGGTCGGAACTGAGAACCAAGTTCTTGATGAAGACACTCAGGGGCGGTGCGATATTTTCGATGAGCTTCCCGAATTCAACGATGACCGCTCTCGGCTTGCCACCATGGAAGCCGATGCGTTCTCGGCATTCATTCAGACTGCGGTTCATGTAACCAAGAGTTTGACCGTTACTCCAGGCTTGCGAATTGAGAGCTATGATATCGAGCGATTCTCGATCCGCCCGGAAGAACCCGAGCAAGCGGGACGCAGCACATCAGATCATGATGTGGTCCTGCCGATGGTCGGTGTCGCCTGGGAGTTTGCACCGCGCACCACTCTGTACGGAGGATACCACCAAGGCATCACACCGCAGATCACCCGTGGTCCCGCATTTCCGCTGCCAGATGAAAGGGGCGACAATTTCACCGTCGGCGTGCGTTCGAGCGCTTTCAAAGGGTTCTCCTTCGACATCGCTTACTTCCACAGCACTATCGAAAACTATCAGGTCAAATCCCCAGACAACGCGGATGGCGTGAACATTTTCGGTGCAGTGGATCAAGTAAAGATCGACGGTGTAGAAATCGGCATTCGCGCGGATAGCCAGCCGATCACGGGCGGCGATTGGAACCTTTTCGGTGAGGCGGTCTATACCTATGCCGACGGCCGGATCGACCGCGGACTGAGCGACGACGGCGACGACATCTCCGGCAACCGCATCCCCGAAGTTCCGCGCTCCTATGCCAATTTGACGTTGGGCCTCGGCTATAAGGGCATCTGGGACGCGAGCGTAACCGCCACATACCGCGGTGACTTCTTCACCGACACCGAGAATTCTTTCGAATACGAGGTTGAAGATGGCGAAGTCGAATCGGGCTTCGTGGAAGATGTCTGGCTGCTGTCGGCGCGCTCGAACTTCAAGGTCACGAACGATCTCACATTGTTCGTCACCGGCACCAACCTGACGGACGAGTTCTACATCACCGACATCGATGAAGGCATCAAGCCTGGCCAGGGCCGCACGATCATGGGCGGCTTCACCTGGAAGTTCGACTGATAGAAACTAACGAAAATCGCGCCTTCTGGCTCCCGTCTGCGGTGCGATGCAAACGAAAGCGGCGCCTTCCTCTCCCGGAAGGCGCCGCTTTCCATGTCCATCGCGTGCTGTAACCGGCCAATTGCCTCTGGAAAGTAATTGCGCCCTGGAGCTATGGTCGCTGGCCAACTCAGAGCTGCACAGGGTCGATCCGCATGACGGGCCTTCGCGAAATCGGGCCGTCCCTCTGGTGCCTCGACTCCCACTTCAAGGTCTGGGGTTGCAAAGGCAGCACGCGCATGAGCGTCATCGGCGACACCGACGGGCTCGTGCTGTATTCGCCGGTGGCACTCAGCAAAGCCGATATCGCGCACATCGAAAGCCTCGGCCGCGTGCACACCATCATCGCGCCCAACCTCTACCACCATATGTATCTGCGCGCCGCGGCTGCCGCATTCCCGCAGGCCCGCGTGCTTGTGCCCGATGGCCTGGAACGCAAAATCGGTCCCATCCCCCGCGCCGAAATCACACGCTCCGAAACCGGCCTTTCAGGCGATCTCGATCACCATGTCTTCAGCGGTCATGCGCTACGCGAGATCTGCCTGTTCCACCGTCTGAGCGGATCGCTGATCACCGCCGACCTGCTCTACAATTTTCACGCCGAACAGTTTGCAGCCGAAAAAGCATTCTTTCGCGTGCTCGGCATCTACGGCCGGCCCGGCGTTCCGTTCTATCACCGCTTCGCGATCGAAAATAAAGCCGCGGTGCGCCAACTGATCGACAAGGTGCGAACCTGGCCCGTCCGGCGCATCGTGCCGTGCCATGGCCGCATCGTCGAACACCCCGATGCCGGCGACGCCTTCGCCGCGTTATGGGAACAATTTGCGTGAGATCGCGCCGCGAGAGGCGCGCACTGCCACGGCCGCGCCGGACTAACCCGCGCGCGCCATGAGTACGGCCACCATCTCATTCAGCAAGAATTTGGTGGGTGATCACAGGCTCGAACTGTGGACCCGCTGATTAAGAG
>CAYWIF010000022.1:0-49000 GCA_964458265.1 uncultured Hyphomicrobium sp.
CGCGTATCGAGGGTTCGAATCCCTCCGTCTCCGCCATTTTATCGCTCACGCGCCCATAGGCGCTCCGCTGGGGCGGCGCATGCGCCGGGTCGCCTTGCTCCCGAGCCCTACGGGCTGGAGTGCTTACTCAGTATCCTCATTCCTATGATTTTAAGGGCGCTTGCGCTGGGTCGGCTAGTCGGCGCTTTAGCCCGCAAGCCGGGCTGCCAAGTGGCCCCCTCGATGCCCGCCATTTTCGAGCTTTACCTTCGTCATGCAACGATATCGAGGGCTTTTTTGGATCGTTTGGCTGCGTGGGACTGCGAAACCCGGTCAAAATCTGTACAGAGGTCGCAGGGACACGGACCCGTTCGGCCATGTTAAAATCCTGGGATGACGGTCGTTTATTCCAATACGCCGCGACATCCCGAAAAGGCGCATCGGCCAGCGAATGCCGTCTTGCCACGACCGGAGTGGATCCGCGTGCGTGCGACCGGATCGGGCGTCAGGGAAGCAACGCTGGACATCGTGCGCCGGCATGGACTTTCGACCGTGTGCGAGGAGGCGGCTTGTCCAAACCTCGCCGAATGCTGGAGCAAGCGGCACGCGACGTTTCTCGTGATGGGGGAAGTCTGCACGCGCGGATGTGGCTTTTGCAATGTGCGAACGGGCGTTCCCGCTGCTCTCGACCCGGATGAGCCCGAGCGCGTCGCGGCCGCCGTGCAGGATTTGCGGCTCTCGCATGCGGTGATCACCTCGGTCGATCGCGACGATCTTGCCGATGGCGGCGCAGCGCACATCGCGGCGGTCGTAGGGGCCGTTCGAAGAGCGGCACCGCACACCACGATTGAGGTTTTGACGCCGGATTTTTTGAAGAAGCCGGGCGCGTTCGAGGCCGTCGTGGATGCAAGCCCGGATGTATTCAATCACAACATTGAGACTGTGCCGCGGTTTTATCCGTCGATCCGCCCAGGGGCGCGCTATTTCCATTCGATCAGGCTGCTGCAGGCGGTCAAGGAGCGCGCGCCAAACATCGTGACGAAATCGGGCTTGATGGTGGGCTTTGGTGAAACGCGCGACGAGCTCATCCAGGTGATGGATGATCTGAGGTCGGCAGACGTCGATTTCATCACGATCGGTCAGTACCTCCAACCGACGCCGCGGCACGCGGCGGTTGCCGAATATGTGACGCCCAACACTTTCGAGGCCTATGCGCGTCTGGCGCGCGGCAAGGGATTTGCGATGGTCGCGGCGACGCCTTTGACGCGATCGAGCCAGCATGCGGGAGAAGATTTAGAGCGGTTGAGGAACGCGCGGACACGGCCGGGCTAATCGAAAAATCAGCCCTCCGAGCCGGGGGGGAAGACTCGGAGGGCACAACCGGACGGGAGTGGGGGCCAGGTCCGGCAGGAGGATCACCGGAGGCTCCCGAGGAGGGTGGAGCGTCCGATGTGAGCCAGATTAGGCCGTGGCGGCAGGGCGCGCTGTTCCGCAGGTGACTCGTCAAAAAATACTCTATTGGGCGCGGCCTTTGCCGTCATTTAGCCGCCAGCGGCGGCCCCAATCACCGCGCGGCTGAAAGGCTCTGGCGATTCCTGCCCAGCCTGCCGGGCGTCTTGTGCAATCCGTTGAACTTCAGCCCTTGTCGCCAGCGACGGGCGTTTCAGGTTTACCGACGATGGTGACGATCATGTTGCCGGTATCGAGCAGGCGTTTGGCGACCCGCTTGGCATCGTCCAGCGTGATGGCATCGATGAGCGCGTTGCGCTTCTCGACATAATCGGGTCCGTAGCCTTCCTCCATGAGGCCGAGAAGCTGGGTCGCTATCTTGACGTTGGTGTCGAAGCGCAGCGCGTAAGATCCCGTCAGGTAGCTTTTGGCGTTGGCGAACTCGGCCTCGTTGGGGCCTTCAGTGGCCACCTTCTCTAGTTCCTCCCGGATCAGCTCGATTGAAGTCTTGACGGCATCGTTGCGGGTGGCGACGCCGCCCGAAAAAATCGACGCATTCCGCATGGGCTGGAGATAACTATAGACCGAGTAGGCGAGACCGCGCTTCTCGCGGACTTCTTCCATCAGGCGCGAAGCAAAGCCGCCGCCGCCGATCAACTGATTAAGGACGAAGGCGGTCAGGAAGTCGGGATCCTTGCGCGGCATGGCGCCGAAGCCGAAAACGGCGACCGACTGCGGCACATCCATTTCAATGATCTTGGTTTTGCCGCCCGTGACGGGTGCGACCTGTGGAACGGGCACGAGTTCGGCTTTCTCGGGCAGGGCGCCGAAAACCTTGTCGAGCAGCTTGCCAAGGTCGGCTTCCGTGATGTCGCCGACTGCCACGATACGAAGATTGGACCGTGCAAATACCTTATTACGGTAGGCCGCAAGGTCGGCGGGCGTAATGGCCGCGACGCTCGCCTCAGTACCGCTTGAGCGCCGGCCGTAGGCGTGATCGCCGAACGCGAGGGCGAACCATTCCTGCGAGGCGACCCGATCGGGGTCCTTTGCGGCATAGACGAGGCTCGCCAGGATCTGCTGGCGTATGCGTTCGGCTGCGTCCTTCTCAAACCGGGGTTCGTTGATGGCGAGGCGCAGCAGTTCGGCGCCTTCTTCGCGATTGGCCGTCAACGTTTCAAAGTTGCCGTAGAACGCATCCTGGGTGTCGGAGAAGCTCAAGCGAATGGCGAGATCTTCAAGCCTTTCCTGGAAGGCTGCCGCGTCGAGTTCGCCAGCGCCCTCATCGAGCATGGACGAAACGAAATTCGACAGCCCTTCCTTGCCGGACGGATCCTGCGCGCTGCCGCCTTCGAACGAGAAGCGCATCGCCATCATCGGATTTGAATGGTCTTCAACGAGCCAGGCTTCGATGCCGCCGGGGCTCTTGACGGACTTGATCTGCATAGCTTCGGCCGGCCTGTTCGATGCGAGGAGGAAGAGCGCTGCCAAAAGCAGCGGCAGAGCGATGATCAGACGGTATAGCGTGCTGCGTTGGCGGTCGAGCGCGTGCGAGCGGGCGGCGGCGTTGCGCGTCATCATGGCAAGGTAACTCCGGGTCCGGTCACGAACGCGATTTGGCGGGGTTGGCTTCGGCAAGTGGGGCCTTCAGCGGCTTTAGAAGGCCGGTCACAGAGCGGCGTGCATCGATGTATTTGGCGGCCGCCGACTTGACATCGTCCAGCGACACTTTCCGAATCTCGTCGGGCCAGCTCTCGATCTGGGCGATCGATCGGCCGAGCGAGAGACCCCAACCGAAGCGGCGGGCCAGCGAGGCCTGATTGTCGTTTTCATAGATGTACTCGGCAACGTAGCCGTTCTTGGCGCGTTCGAGTTCAGCGGCCGTGACGCCGTTGGCGGCGACTTCGGCGAGGACGGCGTCCATTGCAGATTCGACCTTAGTGAGGTCGGTGCCGTCGGCAGCGACGGCGTAGAGCGAGAATTTGCCGCTGTCGAGGCCGGAGCCCATGTAGCTGCCGCCTGTGGACGAAGCGACCTTTTCCTCGACCACGAGCTTCTTGTAGAGGCGGCTGGTGGGTCCATCGAGCGCGATCTTGGCCAGAAGGTCGAGTGCTTCGGCTTCGAGCGGCGCTGCAGTAGCGTAGGCCGGCACGAGGTAGTCGCGATGGATCGACGCCTTGCCGGCGCGCGGATCCTCCAGCATGACGCGGCGCGCGACGCGCTGGGGCGGGTCGGCAGGGCGCGCAGCGCGCGGGGCGGCAGGATTGGCCGGAAGCTTGCCGAAGGTTTCGACGGCGTGATTTTTTACTTCCTCCGGGGTCACGTCGCCGGCGACGACCAGGATCGCATTATTGGGCGCGTAGTAGCGTTCGTAAAAGTTCATCGCGTGCTCGCGCGAGAGCTGCGCCATTTCATGCTCCCAACCGATCACCGGCACGCCGTAGGGATGATGGAGGTAGAGCGAGGCGTCCATCTGTTCGTCGAGAATAGCGGCAGGGTTGTTCTCGATGCGGGAGCGGCGCTCTTCAAGGATGACGTCGCGCTCCGTGAGCACTTCCTTGTCGACCAATTTCAGGTTGGCCATGCGATCGGCTTCCATCTCCATCACCTTGCGCAGGCGGTCTTTGGAAATGCGCTGGAAGTAACTCGTCACGTCATGGCCGGTGAAGGCGTTGTCCTGGCCGCCGAGGCGCGAAACGATCTTTGAGAACTCTCCGGAGGGGATGTTCTCGGTCGACTTGAACATAAGATGTTCGAGGAAGTGCGCGATACCGGAAACGCCTTTGGGTTCGTCAGCCGCGCCGACTTTGTACCAAACCATATGCGTGACCACGGGCGAGCGCGTGTCGGGAATGACGACCACCTGCATGCCATTGTCGAGCTTGAACTCGGTGACGCGCGGCGCGGCGAATGAAGCGGTCGGAGATTGGGCGAGGGCGAACATGCTGGCGATCACCATCAGGCAAGGATGAAAAACGGAACGGAGCGAAGCGGCCATGGAGTCCTCAAAGCTCTAGCAGGCTCGCGCCGACGCGGACCCGTGTGCAGGGAGGATGTCGGCATGGAGGGGGCCAGTGTCAAATGACAAGCCGTTCATGCCGAGCGGCTTATCCTACGCCTGTTCGGCGGAATTTGTGATCAATGTGAATGTGGAGCGCGATCAGAAAAAAACTGCGTCGGCCGCTGTGGCGCCTACTCGCTGCCAATAACGAGCGGATCCTCGCCGCCGTTCCATTTCTTAATGGCAGTCAGGACGGATGCCCGGCAAGGCCCGAGCGGGCCTTCGATGGAATCTGCGCTGGCGTCTCCGGAGGCTTTCGCCGTGTCATAGTGCTTACTGCAATAAGCGGTCTGCTGCTTTTCCAGTTCGGCTTTGTCGACAACAACCTTGCGGTCAGGGTCGTCGAGGGCGACCGTCACGTCCGTAGCGGTGGCTTCCGGGGGCGTACCCGGTGCCGGTAAGCTGGCGGTTGACGGGGGTACGACGAGCGGGGTGCGCGCTGCAAGTTTCGGCTCGGCGCTCTTGGGTTGGCCAGCGCCGACTCCGACTGCATCGAAGATGCCGCCATTCAACTCGACGTCGTCCATTGAGCAGCCGCCAACCGCGACAGCCACGAAGGTGGCCAGCGTGATCACCGACAGATGTTTGGACGGCTTCAGGCTCATCGTCCGGTCTCCGCTCGATCCCGAGGCTGAAAGGCCGGGAATTCGAGGCGTTACGAGGTCTTTGCGGCGTCTTTGCGACTCGCGATGAAGGAGTCGTACAGCAGGGCCACCACCCCGGCAACTATGGCCACGTCAGCGATATTGAAGACGTACCAGTAAAAGCCGAACGCGTGCAGTGAGTAGAAGTCGGCGACGCCGCCGAGCCAGAGACGGTCGACGGCGTTGGCGACGGCGCCACCGATGATGAGGCCCAGTCCCCACGCCATCAGGCGGCTTTCGCCGGCGCGAGCGAGCCATATCCACATGGCCAGCGACGCAACTGCGGCGAAGGCGGCTAGAGCTAACTGCCAGGAATAGCTCGATGAATCGAGCATCGAGTAGCTCACGCCGGTATTCAGGACGTAGACGAAATCGAGGAAGGGTGTCACGTGAACCCGGCCCCGGCCTTCGATGCCGTAGACTAGGAGCATCCACAACTTATTGGCCTGGTCCAGAACGAGTGTCGTCGTCGCGACGGCGGCGGCGAGGGCTGAATGGGGACCCCAGAGCCAAGCGTGCCATCCCGGCTTTTGGATATCGTTGGAAATGTCCGGTGCCGTCATGTTCGTCTGTGTGCTGAACGGCGCCACACGGCCGCGCCGCATCGTGAGCCGTATTCTTGGCGGGAAGTCAAATCCAGACCTAACGCTATCCCCCACCCGTGACACGCCGCCGCCAGGGTTGTCAGGGGCAGTTCCATGTCCCATAACGCCAATGGGCTGGCGGCGGACGCATCCCTCGCCAACCGGGTCAGGTCGGGAACGAAGCAGCCCTAACGATCAGGACGCGGGTCGTCCGCCAGCCTCTATTTTGATTGCTCACGCGCCTCGTCGGCGCTCCGCAGGGGCGCCGCTCGAGGCGGGTTGCCTTGCTCCGCGGCCCTTCGGGCCGACCAGGGCAATATGGTTGCCGTGGGTTCTTGTGCTTTCCGGCTCGGTGGGCCGTTTCGAGGGCGGCGGCAGCGCAGATGGCCAAGAAGAAATCAGAAGGCAGCGACAGCCAGGCTGCTCCGGCGGCGGCGCCGTATGTCGTGCTGGCGCGCAAATACCGGCCGCAGACGTTCGACGACCTGATTGGCCAGGACTCGATGGTCAAGACGCTGAGCAATGCCTTTGCGTCTGGCCGGATCGCGCAGGGTTACATGCTGACCGGCGTGCGCGGCGTCGGCAAAACGACGACGGCGCGCATTCTGGCGCGGGCTCTGAATTACGAGACCGACGCGATCGACCGCCCGACGGTCGATATGCCGGCGCTCGGCCGGCACTGCGCGGAGATCATCGAGAGCCGCCACCCGGACGTCATCGAGATGGATGCGGCGTCGAACACAGGCGTCGACGACGTCCGCGAGATCATCGAGAGCGCCCGCTACAAGCCGATCATGGCGCGAACCAAAGTGTTCATCATCGACGAAGTTCATATGATGTCGAAAAGCGCGTTCAACGCGCTCCTCAAGACGCTGGAGGAACCTCCGGAGCATGTGAAGTTCATCTTTGCGACCACGGAAATTCGCAAGGTTCCCGTCACGGTCCTGTCCCGGTGTCAGCGGTTCGATTTGCGGCGCGTGGACGTTCCAGAGTTATCGGCACACCTCGCCACCATCACGGAGAAGGAAGGCGCCAGCGCGGAGCCCGATGCACTCGCCATGATTGCGCGGGCGGCCGGTGGCAGCGTGCGCGACGGGCTCTCCATTCTCGATCAGGCGATCGCGTTGGGTTCGGGCAAGGTGGCGTCCGAAAATGTCCGCGGGATGCTCGGGCTCGCGGATCGCGGGCGTATTTTCGATCTTCTGGAGAAACTGCTCGGCGGAACTCCGGCTGAAGTCTTGAACGCTTTCGCGGCCATTCACAAGGACGGAGGAGAACCGGGTCAGTTGCTGGCCGATCTTGCCGATGCCGTGCATCTTGTCACCCGGTACAAGGCCCTGGGCGGCGACGCGGGCAACGAGGGCGTGCCGGCTGAGGACAAGCGCCGCGCTGCATCCCTGGCGGCGCGGCTTTCCATGCCGCTACTCGCGCGGGCGTGGCAATTGCTGCTGAAGGGTATCGAAGAGGCCGGTAAGGCGCCCGATCCGCTTGCCGCCGCGGAAATGGTTTTGATCCGCATCGCCTACGTCGCCGATCTGCCTCCGCCCGATGAAATCATCAAAGCATTGGGCGGTGCCGGACAGGTGTCGCGGCGCGCGGCAAGTGGTGCGCCCGCGCCGGCAGAGCGCGACCGGCGGGCGCCGCTGAACGAAGTGAAGCCGGAAGGCGATTGGGTCGCGGAGCGTGCTGACGGCGATGCAGCCCTTCCTCCAGATGAGATGCCGGACGAGCCGCCGCCGCTCGAAGCCTACGGCGACCTTGTCGAAGGGATTGGCGACGAGGACGATGTGCCACTGTTGCCGGCTGTGCCGTCATTGCGACCAATCAGGACGTTCGCGGATGTGGTGGAGTTGGCCGGAGAGCGGCGCGATGCGCGCCTCAGGGCGCATCTGGAAGAATATGTCTCGCTCGTCAAATTCGACGGGGCGGCGGGTTCGATCGATCTTTACCTGCTGGCCGGCGCACCGCCGGAAATCGCCAACGATCTGCGCGAGAAGCTCAACCGTTGGACCGAACGGCGATGGATGGTGGTGCTGTCGAAGACGCCCGGAGAGCCCACACTGGGACAACAACGGCGCGATCGTGAGGCTGCCGAACTCACCGCGATGAAGAAACATCCGGCCGTGGCGGCGATCTTCGAGGCATTTCCCGATGCCAAGGTCGCGGCAGTTCGGACGAGCGCGCGGCGCGACGATGACGAAGCCGGAACCGGCTAGGTCCGCGACGGTTTTCGCACCTCGACGACCTGCGCAATTTAAGCGCATTCACCGAGGGCGAGGGAACTGTATACGTACCAAAGGACGCAGATCGCCGTATTAAATAAGCGACAGCGTCGCAACGGGGTTTGGTAATGGCTGATTCGTACGAATACGAATTGAAATTGGCCCAAGACATGATCGACGCGGGGTTTAGCATTTATCGACGCTTGGAGTCCGAAGATCGGGAGTTTGATGACTTTGAGCTAGGCTACGGAAAGCCGTTTCCTCTAGAGGGCCCAATTTAGGCTTTG
Organism: uncultured Hyphomicrobium sp.; assembly: GCA_964458265.1. GTDB lineage: Bacteria > Pseudomonadota > Alphaproteobacteria > Rhizobiales > Hyphomicrobiaceae > JAGVSR01. The sequence goes on from CAYWIF010000022.1 coordinate 8,227, forward strand.
GTCCGATGCACATGGCATGAGATGATAAAGGCCCATCAACCAAAAGCCGGAAATTGAACATTGATAGATCAAGGCTCCACAACAAGATGTCGTCGGCGAGAGATAGGAGGTCCTGAAGGCTCCAGTATTCGGGCTCCTTGTTCTCAAAGTAGATCGAAGCCATGTCGTCAAAATATGTGCCAGATGACAGGTTATTGAGCGAGGTTGTTCTGAATTCCAAATTACCACTTGGCGCGTCGACCGTGGGCAGCCAGTGAGTTGCTATTTTGCGCCTATGAGCCAATCGTTTTCCTGCTTTGAGTAATTGGCGACCAATTTTCGAATGTTGCGGGTATTGTTGCTGTTGTTTCGTCAATAGCCGCTCACATTCTTTACGCCTCCTATCAAATGTTATTAGGCGGCATTTTAGGAACGCGGCCCAATTTTCTGGAGAAGTACGTGATAAACTAGCTAACATGTCGCTTAGTGCATTGTCGGCGACAGACCAGTGCACTGTCACTAGTCCTATCGCACGTAATTCTTCGTCAGAAAGATGTGAGTGAAAAGATGGCACAAAAAACCTCGAATAAGTAATTGAGCGCCGACGTTACGCCGCTCTCAGCACTCCCCCGTAATAACACAAGGAAACGAAGAAGCGAAATAAGCGAAAGAAGCGGGAGGATCGAACTACTGCTACTTCCCATAAGCGAACTTGGCTTCCACGCGTCTGGCCGTCAGGCTGTTGGAACATCAGTCTTTTGCCCAGATGCGCCCTGGATCGCCATACAGGCGCTTTCCGCATATCAAATATATAGCTCTCGAGGACGACGCATGAAAGACATCATGGGTATGATGAAGCAGGTGGGTCAGATGCAGGCCCGTATGCAGAAGATGCAGGAAGAACTTGCAGAAGCGGAAATCGAGGGCCAATCGGGGGCCGGACTCGTGCGCGTGACGCTCAACGGCAAGGGCGACATGAAGAAAATCACCATCGATCCGAGCCTCATGACGCCGGGGGAAGCGGAGATCCTGGAAGATCTGGTGCTTGCCGCGAACCAGGATGCGCGGGCAAAGGTCGAATCCATGATGGCGGCCAAGATGGCCGAAATTACAGGTGGCCTGCCTATACCACCGGGGCTCAAACTCTTCTAACTATCGATGCATTGCGCCCAGGCAGCGTGCGCGGGGGATTGACTGCATGACAACGCCAGCACAGACGGGCCGCTCTAATTTGTCTCCGGGGGCCGCGTGGGTGCTCGGCTTGGGGCTGATTGCCGGACTGGCCATCATTCTTTGGTCGATGGGGCGAACCCCGATATGCACGTGCGGTGATGTCAAACTCTGGCACGGCGTGGTGCAGAGTTCGGAGAATTCGCAGCACATTTCCGATTGGTACACGCCAAGCCACGTCATTCACGGGTTCATTTTTTATGCGCTGCTGTGGTGGCTGATGCCGAAATCGTCGTTCGCGACGCGGCTACTGGTCGCGATCGGAATCGAAGGTGCGTGGGAAATCGCCGAGAACACAAACGCGATGATCGAGCGGTATCGCACGGCAACCATCGCGCTCGACTATTATGGCGACAGTATACTCAATTCCGTCATGGACGTGCTGGCGATGGTGGTGGGCTTCTGGCTCGCTTCCGTGCTGCCGGTGTGGGTGACCGTTGTGCTGGCGGTCGGCATGGAACTTTTTACCGGGTACATGATCCGCGACAACCTGACCTTGAACGTCATCATGCTCCTTTATCCGCTGGACGCGATTAAGACGTGGCAGGCCGGTGGCGGGTAACGGGTCAGCGGAATTGTGGTAAGCGCGGCGTGGTTCCCATGCTAACGGTGCGCCGGCATGTCGAAAAAAATCGCAGGACCCGAGATCGAGCGGCTGGTTCAGCTTTTGGCCCGCTTGCCGGGCCTTGGGCCGCGCTCGGCGCGCAAGGCCGCACTGGGTCTTTTGAAAAAGCGGCAGGATTTGCTCGTGCCGCTCGCCGACGCGATGCGCACGGCGGTTGAGAAAATTATCGAATGCCCAAACTGCGGCAATCTCGATACGGTTTCGCCGTGCACGATCTGTCAGGATCCACGCCGTGATGCCTCACTCATCGTCGTCGTGGAAGAGGTCGGCGACTTGTGGGCGCTCGAGCGGGCCGGTGTCGTGAACGCGCGCTACCATGTGCTTGGCGGGCATTTATCGCCGCTGGACGGGATCGGTCCTGACAAGTTGAATATCGCTTCTCTCGTGGAGCGGGCGCGTGCGCCGGACGTGACGGAAGTGCTGCTGGCGCTCAATGCGACAGTGGAAGGTCAATCGACCGCGCACTATGTGATGGATCAGTTGACCGGCACTGATGTCGCGGTATCGCGCCTTGCGCAAGGCGTGCCGATCGGCGGCGAACTGGATTACCTCGACGAAGGCACGCTGGCGGCGGCGATCAAGTCGCGGCGGCGCGTCTGAGGGTCAGCGGAGCAAAATAGAGATGGATGCGGCTGAACAGTCCGTCGCCGGGGTCATTCCCGCGGAGCGGCCGCGCTTCGTTACCGGACCGCTTCTCACACATATTCTGATTATGACGGGAACCGGTGCGGCCGGGCTGATCGCCATTTTCATTGGTGATCTGGCAAATATTCTTTTTCTCTCCTGGCTGGGGGATCGGTCGATCGTCGCGGCGGTCGGATATGCCAGTTCCATTCTGTTTTTCACCACGTCTATTGGGATCGGGCTGTCGATTGCCGCCACGTCGCTCGTGTCGCCGGCCATTGGAGCGAGCGAACGTGGGCGCGCGCGCCGGCTGGCGTCGAGTGCGTTGATGCTGACGCTGGTCTCGTCGATCGTGCTGACGGCCGTGGTGTGGGTCGCCGTTTCGCCGCTCTTGGGGTTGCTCGGCGCGGAAGGCCGGACGCACACCCTGGCACGGGATTATCTTTGGATTCTGGTGCCGTTTCTGCCGCCGCTTGCCGTGGCGATGACGGCGACGGGTATTCTGCGCAGCGTCGGCGATCCCCGCCGCGCGATGCACATCACGCTGATCGGCGCGTTCGTAAACATCGCGCTCGATCCATTTTTCATCTTTACGCTCGATCTTGGCATACACGGCGCGGCGATCGCATCGGGGTTGGCGCGGCTGGCGATGGTCGGTTACGCGATTTATGCGGTGGTCAACGTGCACGATATGGCGGCGCGGCCATCCAGAGCGGCAATCGAGGAGGATTGGCCGCCTTTGCTCGGCGTCGCGGTGCCGGCTGTACTGACGAACGTAGCGACGCCTGTCGCCAACGCCTACGTCACGGCCGCGATCGCGGCGCATGGGGACAGCGCGGTGGCCGCGTGGGCCATCATCGGGCGCATCATGCCGGTGGCGTTCGGAGCGATCTATGCGCTCTCCGGGTCGATCGGGCCGATCATCGGGCAGAACTACGGCGCGGGCGACATGGCGCGCATGCGCAGGGCCTTTACACTGTCTCTCGCCGTCAACGGGGCCTTCACGCTGGCGGCATGGATCGCGCTGTGGCTCGGCACGGGCACCATTATCGACTTCTTCAATGCGACGGGAAGCACCGCCGATCTCATCGGGCTCTTCAATACGTGGCTGTCGCCCTTGTTCGTGTTTCTCGGCGCGTTGTTCGTGGCCAACGCTGCGTTCAACACACTCGGTCATGCGCAGCTCTCGACGTGGCTCAACTGGGGACGCGCGACGGTGGGCACGATACCGTTCGTGGAATACGGGTCCCGGCTTGGCGGCGCGGAAGGCGTTCTTGCCGGAAACATGATCGGGGGGATCGCGTTCGGCGCACTCGCCGTGTGGCTTTGCTACCGGCTCATGGACCGTTTGCAGGCCAAGGCGACGCCGTAGCGCGCCTGCCACTCGCCTCGAATCGGTTGCTGAAGTATGCGGAACGGACAGGCGCACTTTCAGGCGCGACGCCGGGCGGGCTTTAGCATGGCACCTTCAAGTCAGGGGTCGGGAACGCGGATTGCGATCGTAGCGCCGTCGCTGGCAGGCGTGTTGCGCGACCGGTCCAATCTCATTGACGGTTTGGCGGCGCGCGGCCACAGCGTGCTGGTGGTCGCGGCATCGCATCTGGCCGGAGAAGTGGCGGCACTCCATCGACTGGGCAGCGAACATCGCAACCTTGACCCGAAGCCTCCGGGGATGGCGCTTTTCGCCGGCCGGAAGGTGATGAAGGCAGTGCGGGAGATCCTGTCGGCGTGGCAGGCCGAGACGGCAATCGTCACGGGTGAAGAGCTGGCATCCCTGGCCGCGACGGCGGCGCGCAAAGCCGGGGCCAAGCGCGTGGTTACGATTGCCGGTGGCTTGGGGGCGGATGGCGATGGGGCGCGAGAGGCGGCTGCTGCGGCATACAAGCGGGCTGGAGCGGTCAGCGATGCCATCGTCTGTCATAACGAGGACGACGCGCGTGCGCTCGAAAAAGTGCTGGCGAAGTCGCGCGCCGAATTGATCGTATCTGCGGGCGACGGCGTCGATGTGGAAACATTCGCGGCGGTGCCGCTTCCGGCGGCGGATAAGCCGGTGACATTCCTGATGATCGCCGATCCGGCAGCACGCGATGCGATCGCGCAATACACCGCTGCGGCGCGGGATCTGGCCGCACGAGGGCATGCGGCGCAATTTCATCTGGCAACGGATCGCGAGACCGCCGACGACACGGCACTGCTGACGGCCGAGGGTGTGACGTTTCACGGGTGCGCGAGGGATGCGCGGCCGTTTCTGGCGGCGGCGCACGTGGCCGTGCAGCTTTCAGCCGACGACGGGTCACCGACGGCGCTCAAGCAGGCGCTGGCGTCGGGACGTCCGGTGCTGACACTGGATGCCGGCGGGTGCCGCGAGATGGTCGACGAGCGCGTCAACGGGTGTCTCGTGCCGCCGAGCGATACCGGTGCGCTGGCCGCGGCAATGGAGAGTTTCATCATCCATCGCGATTTGTTGCCGGCGGAGTCGCGGGCGGCGCGCGCCAAGGCCGTGCAGGCTTTCGACAGGCGCAGGGTGCTGGCTCCGGTGATCGCGGCAGTCGAAGGTTGAACACGCATTAAGTGAATGTTGGCCGGGGTCGCGGAGACCGATTGACCCCGGCGGACGGCTCTCTTATCTGACGGCCATGGCCAAGCTTCCAATCGTCACCCTGCCCGACCCTATCCTGCGCCAGACATCCGCGCCGATCGAGCGCGTGGACGCGGACGTGCTACGCCTCGCCAACGACATGCTGGAGACGATGTACGACGCGCCGGGAATCGGGCTCGCCGCCGTGCAAGTCGGCGTGCCGCTGCGGCTGGTGGTTCTGGATTGCGCCGGGGAGGGTGAGCCGCCCAGCCCGCTGGTGCTGATCAATCCGGAAATCCTGCAGCTGGGTTCGCAGTTGAAGGTCTACGAAGAGGGCTGTCTCTCCATTCCCGATTTCAGGGTCGACATCGAGCGGCCGGCGGATGTCCGGCTGCGTTACGTCGATCGGGACGGCAAAGTGCAGGAGACCGACGCGGGCGGCCTGCTGGCGACAGCGGTTCAGCATGAGCTCGATCATCTGGATGGCAAGCTCATCATCGATTTCCTGTCGCGGCTGAAGCGCGACATGGTGGTGCGCAAGTTGAAGAAGCTGGCGCGGCAAGACGGGCCGCTCTGACGGCGGCGAGCCGGGGGTCGAAGATGCCGCTGAAGATCGTCTTCATGGGAACGCCGGAATTTTCCGTTCCCTGTCTCGATGCGCTCGCAGCGGCGGGACACCAGATCGTTGCGGTCTATTCGCAGCCGCCGCGCCCCGCCGGACGTGGCATGGCCGACCGGAAATCGCCGGTCCAGCTTCGCGCCGAAGCGCTCGGCTTGCCGGTGCTGACGCCGAAAAGCCTGAAGGGCGTGCCCGAGCAGGCGGCGTTTGCAGCGCACGGGGCCGATGCGGCGGTGGTCGTCGCCTACGGGCTGCTGTTGCCGCGCGCGATCCTCGATGCGCCCGTGCACGGCTGTTTCAATGTGCACGCCTCCGCTTTGCCGCGCTGGCGGGGTGCCGCGCCGATCCATCGCGCGATCATGGCGGGGGACCGCGAAACGGCGGTGATGGTGATGAAGATGGCGGAGGGGCTGGATACGGGCCCGGTCTGCGCGACGGCGCGGATTCCAATCGGTGCTGAGGTCACGACCGGCGAGCTGCACGACGAACTTGCGGCGGCAGGTGCAAGGCTGATCGTTTCGGCGATGGCGCAATTGGAGCGCGGCCAGATCATTGCTGTCCCGCAATCGGAGGAGGGTGTCGTCTACGCCGCCAAGATCGACAAGGCCGAAGCGCGGATCGATTTCGCAGGGGCATCGGGCGACGTGCATAACCATATTCGCGGTCTCTCGCCGTTTCCGGGCGCATGGTTCGAGGCGATGGGTCCGGCTGGGGCCATGGAGCGGATCAAGGTGCTGCGGTCAGAGATCGCCGCGGAAAGCGGGCCGCCGGGCCGCGTCCTGGACGATAATCTTACGATCGCATGCGGTCGCGGGGCCGTGCGGCTCTTGGAAGTTCAGCGCGCCGGCAAGCGGCCGATGCAGGCGGGCGAATTTTTGCGGGGTTTTCCGCTGCCTGCCGGTACAACCGTTAATCAAAGGTAAAGAACGCGGATACGCGGACGGGGGTTCGCCGTAGGATGCCGGGATCGTGTTTGTTGTGTCCCGGAGCCACCCATGTCCACTCGCGTTCTTGCTCTCGGCTTTGTCATCAGTCTGGCAGCCGGCACGTCCGCCGCTAGCGCGCAATCGTCGACGATCCGGATCGAACCGCGCCCGGTTTACGGCGCGACGGTGACCATCGAGGAGGGCGTGCGGGTCTTCCGTCCGCTGCCGCCAGAGAAGTACGTCATCGTCAATCCGAACGGCACGCCGCTCAATCTCGGTCTGTCGGAAACGAACGTCACCGAGACGAAGCGGTCGTACTCGCGCAGCGTCAACAAGCACATTTACGGCAACCCGTGGACTCGCGGCTGGGGCTACCGGACCTGCATTCCGGCGGTTGGCGACAGTTGCTGACGGCGGCTGCTTGAGACGGCGCCCGAACGTGGCATAAGTGGGCACCGCGTCAATTGCGGTGCCCATCTTCGTTCAACGTCGCGCAACGATGCCCCGCTACAAACTCATCATCGAATACGACGGCACACCCTTCTCCGGCTGGCAGGTTCAGCCGGCGGAGACGTCGGTGCAGGGCGTCTTGCAAGAGGCGATTTTCCGCTTCACCGGCGAGCGCGTGGTTGTTAAGGGCGCGGGGCGAACCGATGCCGGCGTGCACGCGCTGGGGCAGGTGGCGCACATCGATCTGACGCGAGACTGGGACGCCGGCCGCGTGCGGGATGCCATCAATTTCCATCTGAAACCCGCGACGTGTGCGGTGCTCACCTGCGCGCAGGTCGCGCCCACTTTCGACGCACGCTTCAGTGCCGTGGCGCGGCACTACGTCTATCGCATCCTGACGCGGCGGGCGCGGCCTGTGCTGGACCGGGACCGGGTTTGGTGGATCACGCATAGCCTCGATCTGGAGGCGATGCAGGCCGCATCCCGCGAACTTGTCGGGCGGCACGATTTCACGACGTTTCGTGCGGCGCAGTGCCAGGCGGCCTCGCCCATGCGGACGCTCGATCGTCTGGATGTGGCGCGGGAGGGAGGAGAGATCGTGATCCGGACCTCAGCGCGTTCGTTTCTCCACAATCAGGTCCGCTCAATGACCGGGACACTGAAGCTTGTCGGCGAGGGGAAATGGACGTCCGGTGATGTCGGTTCGGCACTGGCGGCGCGCGACCGGGCGCGATGTGGACCCGTTGCGCCGGCGAGCGGGCTCTATCTGGAGCGGGTCGATTATCCGAACGACGAATAGGCGGGCCTGCGTCGAGAGAGCCAGTCGATTTGGCTGTCGCTCGAAGTCCCGCAGGTTGCGACTGCCATGCAAGGCCGGTCGCGCCGTTATAGCGCGGCTTGGCGGCGCATCACCAACGTCATTCGGACTCTGATGGGCTATCGTCTTTGAGCTGCGCAAACTTGGCTGCCATCGTGGGGTTGCCGCGCGTGAGCTTCTTGATGGTCACGTCCTGCGCCTTGTCGTTCGCAAGACGGAGGTTTCGATCGGCGCCGATCAAGGCTTCCCTCGTCTTTTGCAAATGATCGATGGACTTGTCGATCTCTTCGATCGCCGTTTGGAAGCGCTTTGAGGCCAGATCATAGTTCTTGGCGAAGCCGCTCTTGAACGTTTCGAGTTGGGTTTCAAAATTCGTGATGTCGATGTTCTGCGCCTTGATGAGTGCAAGCTCCGACTTGTACTTGAGTGAGTTCAAGGCCGCATTTCGCAGAAGCGTGATGATGGGCAGAAAGAACTGCGGCCGGACCACATACATTTTTGGGTAGCGGTGGAACACGTCAACGATGCCGCTGTTGTAAAGTTCGCTTTCGGGTTCGAGCAAGGAGACAAGAACGGCATATTCGCAGCCCTTCTCAAGGCGATCCTTGTCGAGTTCTTTTAGGAAGTCCTCGTTCTTGTTCTTCGTCGTGGTGCGGTCGTTCTCGTTCTTCATCTCGAACATGATCGAGACGATCTCGTTGCCGAAGTCATCTGTATCGCGAAAGATGTAGTCGCCCTTGCTGCCGGCCCGCGCGTCGTTGTCCTTTTCGAAATATGCCCTTGGAAACGCCATTGCGCGAACGCGGTTGAACTCCGTCTCGCAGTGCTGCTCAAGGGTTTCGCCAACCATCTTGGTCGACAGGCGGGCCTTCATGTCCCGGAGGCGCTCGATTGCGTCGTCGCGGTCTTTTATTTGGGTTTCGTACTTGTCCTTGAGCGACTTTTCCGCGAGCTGCTTTTCAAGCATAGCTCGCTCAATGCCGCTTTTCAGTTCGTCGCGTTCCTTTTCGACCGCATTGACGGCTTCGCTGATGGCAAGCCTGTTTGCGACCGCGATAGCTTCTAGCCTTGACTTCAAATCCTGGATGTCGGCGTCCTTGGCGGCGGCCGTCTTCTGGAATTCACTGGCAAGCTTCGTTTGGGCGAGTTCGATCGCGCTTCGCTTGTCCTGCTCGGCCAATGCCAGACGCTCGTGGACCTGCTTGTCAAATTCGCTGTTGCGAACCTGCTTCAGGATGTCCGCGTAACCGGCCTCGCTGATCTTGAATGCCTTGCCGCAGTGCGGGCAGATGATTTCATGCATGGCTGGTTACCCTTCGCATCGGCCAGGATCTGCAGTGCATCTCGATTGCACCATGATGCCGTTTTGTCCGGTCGCTTCCGGCGCTCATCTATAGCGGCGCGCGGTTGACCCGCGATGGCCGTTCGCGGGCCGAGCGGCAGTTATCCCAAGGGGATGTTGATTTGTCGGAACGCCGGAGTTCATCCGATGCTCCCGATACGGGGTGCGTTCGTACAACTTGGGAATGACAAGCCGCTTTCACGGCGGGCACTGTGGCGCGGGCACGCAGACCACCGGCGGGTGCGCACTTAAGAGCTGGTGATCTGCCATGGAACCCAACACAATCGGCGCCGATGACGGGATGAGTTTTCGCACTGGGACGGGCCATACGCGTTGCTACGGGCATGGCTCGGATGAGCATTAAGTTACACAGACGATTGTTGCGCGCGAAACCCACTTGGCTGACGCGGAATTTGTGGGTTACCGTTGAGAGGCTGCGGCGGGTGTCGCCGCGACGATGAGGAGGACCAACGACATGCCCACCCTCACCATCAACGGCGAAAGCCAAGATTTCAACGGCGATCCGGAAACGCCTCTGCTCTGGCATCTGCGAGATGCGTTGAGCCTCACCGGTACCAAATATGGGTGCGGCTCGGGGGTTTGCGGGGCATGTACGATCCATCTCGATGGGCTTGCCGTGCGCAGCTGTATTACGACGGTTGCCGAGGCTGATGGAAAGGACATTACGACGATCGAGGGTTTGAGCCCCGACGGCGATCATCCCGTGCAGAAGGCGTGGCGCGAACTGAGCGTGCCCCAGTGCGGTTTTTGTCAAGCAGGGCAGATCATGCAGGCGGCTGCGCTGCTCGCCCGCAACCAAGCGCCCAGCGATGTGGAGATCGTTGAGGAAATGTCCGGCAATCTGTGCCGGTGTGGCTGCTATCAGCGCATTCACGAGGCCATTCGCCTTGCAGCAGGAGGCGTGTGAGCCATGCTGTATTACATCGAGAAGCATGCCGCCGGCTGCAACGCAGCGGCCTCCGCCATCAGAATTGAAAATGTGAGCCGCCGCGCTTTTGTTGGAGGCGGGCTTGCCGCGTCCGGGTTCGTGCTGGCCGTTCAATATTCGCCCGCTAATGCCCGCGAGCCTTTGAAGACGTATCCGACCGGTGGCTCGGCGATGGACCACGGCTACGGCAAGGCACATGATCCGCACGTTTATATTGCTATTGCCGACGACGGTGCCGTGACGATTGTCACGCACCGCGCTGAAATGGGGACCGGCATTCGAACCAGCCTGCCGATGGTCGTTGCCGACGAGATGGAAGCGGACTGGTCGCGCGTCAGCCTGATCCAGGCACCGGGCGACGAACCCCGCTACGGCAATCAGGACACGGATGGGTCGCGCAGTATGCGCCACTTCATCCAGTCCATGCGCCAGTGCGGCGCCGCGATGCGCCAAATGCTGGAATCCGCCGCCGCTGCCGCATGGGAGGTGGAGCCTGCGCTTTGCAGAGCCAAGAACCACAATGTCATGCTGCTCGACAAAGACGGGAAGGAAACCGGCGTAAAAATCGGCTTCGGCATCCTGGCCAAGTCAGCCATGGCGCTCCCCGTACCGCCGATGGACAAGCTGCTCGTCAAGAGTCCCGACGAATTCACGCTGATGCGCAAGGGCGAGGCAAAGATCGCGGATCTGCGCGACATCACGATGGGCAAGGCCATATACGGTGCGGATATCCGGCTTCCTGGAATGAAGTTCGCAGTCATGGCGCGGCCGGCGGTGACAGGCGGCAAAGTGAAATCGTTCGATGCGGCTGCGGCGCTCAAGGTCCCGGGTGTCGAAGCCGTGCACCAGATCGATGGGTTCGCTGCTTTCCCGCACAAGTTTCAGCCGCTCGGCGGACTCGCGATCGTCGCTAATTCGACCTTTGCCGCGCTGCGCGGCCGCGAGGCGCTGACGGTCGAATGGGACGACGGCCCGAACGCCAGCTACGACTCCGTCGCTTACGAGACGGAGTTGGCCGCGACCGCCGCAAAGCCGGGCAAGGTGATCCGCAACCAGGGTGATCCCGATGCGGCTTTTGCGGAAGCGAAGCAGATTTTCTCTGCGGACTATCACGCGCCGCATCTTGCTCAGGCCGCCATGGAGCCGCTGGTGGCGGTGGCCCGGATCAAGGACGGCAAGGCGGAGATCTGGGCTCCGGTGCAAAGTCCTTACGGCGCGCGAAAGGATGTCGCCGAGGCTCTCAAGCTGCCAATCGAGAACGTGACGGTGAACGTGACGCTGCTCGGTGGCGGGTTTGGCCGGAAATCCAACTGGGACTTCATACTTGAGACCGCCATCCTTTCGCAAAAGCTCGGTGGAGCCCCGGTGCTGCTGCAATGGACACGCGACGACGACATGCGCTCCGGCTTTTATCACACTACGTCCGTCGAACGCATCGAGATGGCCATCGACGACCAGGGAAAGGTCAAAGGCTGGCGCCATCGGACGGTCGCGCCGTCGATCGTGTCCACGTTTGCGCCTGACTCCGGCTATCAGTTTCCGATCGAATACGGCATGGGGTTTGTCGATATGCCGTTCGATATTCCGAACGTGCGGTGCGAGAACGGCCAGGCGAAGGCGCACACCCGCATCGGCTGGTATCGTTCCGTCTCCAATATTCCGCGCGCGTTCGCCGTGCAGTCCGCCGTGTGCGAGGCGGCTTTGATGCTCGGGCGGGACCCCAAGGAGTTTCTCCTGGAACTGATCGGGCCGGACCGCAACATCGATCCCAAGAGTTCCGGATTCCCGGAGGACTTCTGGAACTATGGCGACCCATACGAAGAGTTTCCCATCAACACGGCGCGCCTGAAGAACGTCATCCGGATCGCCGCCGACAAGGCCGGTTGGGGCAAGACGCTGCCGGAGGGAGAAGGGCTCGGCATCGCCGCGCATCGCTCGTTTGCCACCTATGTCGCGACCGTCGTGCACGTCGTAGCCGGCGCGGACGGCACGATCCGTGTTCCGGAGGTCGTGAGCGCCGTCGATTGCGGCTTCTATGTCAATCCGGAGCGCATTCGCTCGCAGATGGAAGGCGCGGCGGTGATGGGCATGTCGAACGCACTCTACAGCGGCATTACCTTCAAGAACGGCGCGGTCGAGCAGTGGAACTTCGCCGACTATGCCATTGCGACAATGGCGAACTATCCCAAGAAGGTGACGACGATCATCGTCGAGCCCGAGGCAGGGTCACATGCCGGCGGGATCGGCGAACCCGGTGTTCCGCCGTTCGCGCCCGCTCTCGCCAATGCCATCTTTGCCGCGACGGGCAAGCGGATCCGCAAGATGCCGATGGGCGACAGGGTGTAGGCCACGCCGCTCCGCCCGAGTGATGGGCCAAGTTCGGATTGGATCGAGGAGAGGAACGTGGGGTGGCTATTTGGCCTGCCGCCATGCCGGGTCCGCATGGTTGCCGCACGATTGAGTTTCCTGTAAGGGCGCTGCCGTGGCAGATCGAGCGCCTGGATGTCCGAACAAGAACACACACTGTCCATCCTGATCATCGATGAGAACCGGCTCAGGGCCGCGGTCATCGAGGACGGACTGCGCGATGCGGGCTATTCCAATCTCGTGATCGTGCACGACGTCGATGGCATTGCGCGGCGGATCGCCGATATTTCCCCCGATGTCATCGTGATCGATCTGGAAAATCCCAATCGCGACGTTCTGGAAAGCATGTTTCAGTTGTCGCGCGCCGTGAAGCGGCCGATCGCCATGTTCGTGGATCGCTCCGATCAGGCGGCCATCGAGGCTGCGGTCGACGCCGGTGTGTCGGCGTACGTCGTCGATGGGTTGAAGCGGGAGCGCGTGAAGCCCATTCTGGATATGGCCATCAGCCGGTTCAATGCCTTTGCGCGGATGGCGCGCGAACTGGAGGAAGCGCGTTCGCAACTGGAAAGCCGCAAGATCGTCGATCGCGCCAAGGGCATCCTGATGAAGACGCGCGGGCTGTCCGAGGCGGATGCCTACGCCGCGCTGCGCAAGACCGCCATGAACCAGAACCGGAAGATTTCCGAAATTGCTGAGAGCCTGATCTTGGCCGCGGGCCTGCTTGCTCCGCCGGAGGATCAATGAGCGATCGCCATTCCTACGAGATCGTCGCGGGGTTCATGCCGCTGCTCGACAGCGCAGTTCTTGTGGCGGCGCACGCGAAGGGTTTTGCTGCCGCGGAAGGCATCGATCTGACGCTCGTGCGTGAAACGTCCTGGGCCAGTATTCGCGACCGAATGGCCGTCGGACATTTCCAGGTCGCCCACCTCCTTGGCCCGATGCCGATCGCAGCCAATCTTGGCCTGACTCCGTTCGCCATCAAAACGATTGCGCCCATCGCACTCGGCCTCGGCGGCAATGCGATCACGGTGTCGAACGGTGTTTGGGCGCGCATGGCTGAGCATGGCGCAGCCGCCAACCTCGATCCGTCGTCTGCCGGGATGGCACTCAGAAAGGCCGTCACAGAGCTGAACGGGCAAGGAAGGCCGCCCTTGCGCTTTGCCGTGGTGCATCCGTTTTCGGGGCACAATTACGAATTGCGCTATTGGCTGTCGGCCTGCGGCATCGATCCGGAACGCGATATCGAAATCGTCTACGTGCCACCGCCGTTGATGGCGGACGCGCTCGCGAGCGCAACGATCGACGGCTATTGCGTCGGCGAGCCGTGGAGCACGGCGGCGGCAAAGGCTTCGCTCGGTCACATTGTTACGGTGAAAGCGGCGCTGTGGCGCTCCAGCCCGGAGAAGGTGTTGGGTGTGGCGGCGAGCTGGGCCGAGCGCGAGCCGGAAGCACTGAGCGCACTCCTGCGCGCGCTGTGCCGTTCGGCGCAATGGTGCGCTGCTCCGCAGAACTGCGCCGAACTGGCCGCGATCCTGGCGTCGCGTTCCGTGATCGATCGTCCCGCCGCGTGGCTGGAGCACGGTTTGTCGGGAGCGCTCGATACGGGTGGCGGCCGCATCGTCCAGATCGATGATTTTTTTGTACCATTTGCGCGCGGTGCGACGTTTCCCTGGAAAAGTCATGCGCTCTGGTTCTATTCGCAAATGGTGCGGTGGGGCCAGGTGGCTCACACACCGGCGAACGCAGCGGTCGTTCGAGACACGTACCGTCCCGACATCTACCGCCGCGCTCTGGAGCCGCTCGGTGTCGCACTGCCGGCCGCCAACGCGAAGGTGGAGGGGGCCCTCGTCTCGCCGACGCCCGTTGGTTCGGCGGGCGCCAGCCTGACCTTGGGTCCGGATGGCTTCTTCGACGGGATGCTGTTTGATCCGGATCGCCTCGACGCCTACATCGAGTCACAACGGCGTTAATGGCCGCGTGCAATGCACAAACATTGTGCTGCAATTGCGAAAATTGTCTATTCTTTGGCCTTGCTCAAGGCCCTGCGATGCGCCTAACAATTCAAATGACAGGTAGAACTTGAGTCTTCTGCTGCGCTCCCACCGCCGGCATGTCGCAGTTCCTCAGGTCCACCGCGCCGCCCAATGACGGGCGACCCATTAGGCAAAGCCGCCGTTCCGAACCTGCGCGCCAGCGCACAGGCCGGACCGCGGCTTTTTTGTTTTGCACGGCCCGAGCGGCCAGGAGACCGGACAATGAACGGCAAGGGTTATGACGATTTGGGACTGGGGCGCCCGGAAGGTCAGGCGCTGTGGATTTCAACGCTTGCGTTTACCGTATGCTTCGCGGTCTGGACGATCTTCTCCATCATCGGCGTGCAAATAAAAAGCGATCTTGGTCTGTCGGAGACCGAGTTCGGCCTGCTGGTCGGCACGCCGATCCTGACGGGTTCACTGTCGCGCATTTTTCTCGGCATCTGGACGGATCGCTTCGGCGGCCGACTGGTGTTCACGCTCACCATGCTGGCAACGAGCGTCGCGACGATTCTTCTCGCCTTCGCTGAAACCTATCCGCAGATGCTCGCTGCGGCGCTCGGCGTCGGTCTGGCCGGCGGATCGTTCGCCGTCGGCATCGCCTATGTCTCGCGGTTCTACCCGAAAGAGCGCCAGGGCACGGCGCTGGGCATCTTCGGCGTGGGCAACGTTGGCGCCGCAGTGACCAAGTTCGCCGCGCCCTTCGTGCTGCTCGCCTGGGGATGGCAGGCGGTTGCCCTGGTGTGGGCCGCCGTGCTCATCGTCATGGCCGGCGTATTTTATTTCACAACCGTGGACGACCCGGTCATCATCGAACGCCGCCGGACGGGTGCCGCCGCTCCGGGCTTCCTGCTTGAGCTGTCGGCGTTGCGCGATATCCGCATCTGGCGTTTCGCGCTCTACTACTTCTTCGTGTTTGGCGCTTTCGTCGCGCTCGCCCTCTGGCTGCCGCGGTATCTCATCGGCGTCTATGGATTCGACATCGCGACCGCGGGAATCATCGGGGCGCTCTACTCCATTCCGGCCAGCATTTTCCGTGCCTATGGCGGTGTCCTGTCGGATCGGATCGGCGCCCGGCGGGTCATGTACTGGAGCCTTGCCGTGTCCGTGGTTGCAACGCTGATCCTCTCCCTGCCGCCGACGAGCTACAGCATGCGCGGCATCAACGGCGAAATCGCGTCCCACTTCGAGATCGGTGTCTCAACATTCATCGTCGTGTCCTTCGTGCTCGGGTTTTTCATGAGCCTCGGAAAAGCGGCGGTCTTCAAGCATGTCGCCAACTACTATCCCAACAATGTCGGCGCGGTGGGCGGTCTCGTCGGCATGATCGGCGGTCTCGGCGGCTTCATTCTGCCCATCGCCTTCGGCGCCATGAACGATCTGACGGGGCTGTGGTCGAGCTGCTTCATGCTGCTGTTCGTCGTAGCGGCCGTGTCGCTGATCTGGATGGATGCCGTGGTGCGGCGGCTGAACAAGGATGGTCCGGCCTTTCAGACCAACGGGCGGCAGCAAACCATCGTCGCGGCGGAATGAGGGGGGCGCGGGCAATGGCCGAGAAACTCGTCATTATCGGAAACGGCATGGCGCCCGGGCGAATGCTCGAGCACCTCATCGAAAAAGCACCCGGCAGGTATGAGGTCACGATCTTCAACGCCGAGCCGCGCGTCAACTACGACCGCATCATGCTGTCGCCAGTGCTGTCGGGCGAGAAGGAGTTCGAGCAGATCATCATTCACGGCGACGGCTGGTACATCAAGAACGGCATCGTTCTCTACAAGGGTCACAAGATCACGGCCATCGACCGCGCGGCGAAAACCGTGACGTCCGACAAGGGCGTTACGGCCTCCTACGACAAGCTCGTGATCGCGACGGGCTCGGTTCCGTTCATTCTGCCCGTACCGGGGAACAGTCTGGCCGGCGTGCTTAGCTACCGCGATCTCGACGACGTCAATGCGATGATGCTGGCCGCGCAGTCGCGCTCGAAGGCCGTGGTGATCGGCGGCGGACTTCTGGGACTTGAGGCTGCGGCCGGGCTCAAGGAGCGCGGCATGGACGTGACAGTCCTGCATCTCATGCCGACGCTGATGGAACGGCAGCTCGATCCAGCGGCGGGCTATATGCTGCAGCGGGAACTGGAAAGCCGCGGCATCAAGGTTATCACCAAGGCGCAGACGAAGGCGATACTCGGTGAACGCCGTGTGGAAGGCGTCGAACTCGCAGACGGCGGTGTTATTCCCGCAACGCTCGTGGTGATGGCGGCGGGCATCCGGCCGAATGCCTGGCTGGCCAAAGAAGCTGGGATAGACGTCAATCGCGGTATTCTCGTCGATGACCGGATGCAAACGTCCGATCCCGACATCCTGGCGCTGGGCGAGTGCGCCGAAGTCGGAGGGCATGTTTATGGTCTTGTCGCTCCGCTCTACGAAATGGCGCGGATCGCGGCGGCTAAACTGGCAGGTGAGGACGCGCCGGGCTTCGTTCACAACGACACGCCGACCAAGCTCAAGGTGACCGGGATTGACGTTTTCTCGCTTGGTGATTTTGCCGACGGCGAGGACCGGCAGGAAATCGTGCTGCGGGATGCGGCGGCCGGCGTCTACAAGCGCCTCGTCCTCAAAGACAACCGCATCGTCGGCACCGTTCTCTACGGTGAAACGGGGGATGGCGCCTGGTTCAACGACCTGAAGAAGAAGGCCGTCGACATCACCGAAATGCGCGACACGCTGATTTTTGGTCAAGCCTACCAGGGTGGCGCTCCGCTGGACCCTATGGCGGCCGTTGCAGCATTGCCCGATGACGCAGAGATCTGCGGCTGCAACGGCGTTTGTAAGGGCAAGATCACCGGAGCGATTATTGCAAAGGGCCTGACGTCGCTCGACGATGTCAGGGCGCACACCAAGGCGTCGGCGTCGTGCGGGTCGTGCACGGGCCTCGTCGAACAGGTCATGAAGCTAACGCTCGGCGAGGCCTACAATCCAGCCGCCGTACAACCGATGTGTCCGTGCACGCCGCTGGGACATGACGACGTGCGCCGCCTGATCAAGGCGAAGGCATTGAAGAGCATCCCTGCGGTCATGCAGGAACTCGAGTGGACCACATCGTGCGGATGCGCGAAGTGCCGGCCGGCGCTCAACTACTATCTGGTCTGCGACTGGCCCGGTGACTACGCCGACGATTACCAGTCGCGCTTCATCAATGAACGCGTTCACGCCAACATTCAAAAGGACGGCACCTATTCAGTCGTGCCGCGCATGTGGGGCGGGGTTACGAACGCCAAGGAACTGCGCGCGATCGCCGACGTGGTGGATAAATTCCAGATCCCCGCCGTCAAGGTGACCGGGGGGCAGCGCATCGACATGCTGGGGGTCAAAAAGGAAGATCTGCCGGATGTGTGGGCGGACCTCGGCAAAGCGGGGTTTGTTTCGGGACATGCCTACGCCAAGGGACTGCGCACCGTGAAGACCTGCGTCGGCACGGACTGGTGCCGGTTTGGAACGCAAGACTCGACCGGGTTCGGGGTTCGCATCGAGAAGTTCATGTGGGGGTCTTGGACACCCGCAAAGGTCAAGATGGCGGTCTCGGGGTGTCCGCGGAACTGCGCGGAAGCCACCTGCAAGGATGTCGGCGTGATCTGCGTCGACAGCGGATATGAAATCCATTTCGCGGGGGCGGCCGGCCTCGACATCAAGGGCACGGAAGTTCTTGGTCTCATCAAAACCGAGGATGAGGCGCTCGAGGTCATCGTTGCGCTGACACAGATGTACCGCGAGCAGGGGCGGTATCTGGAACGGATCTACAAATGGGCCAAACGCATTGGCGTCGCGGAGATACGGCGTCAAATTCTGGACGACCCAGAGCGACGCCGCGCGTATTTCGACCGGTTCGTCCATTCGCAGACGTTCGCGCAGGCCGACCCTTGGTCGGAGCGGGTTTCCGGACTGCACAAACATGAGTTCCGTCCGTTGGCGGCGCTCGGTCTACCCCAGGCAGCGGAGTAAGCCCATGCAGTGGATCGCCGTCGGCAGTCTCTCGGACATTCCGCAGCGCGGTGCGCGGTGCATCGATACGCCTCGCGGACGGGTCGCGATCTTCCGAACCGGGGACGATCGCATCTTTGCCATCGACGACCGGTGCCCGCACAAAGGAGGACCTTTGAGCCAGGGGATCGTGCATGGCGCATCGGTCACGTGTCCGCTGCACAACTGGGTCATTTCGCTGGAGACGGGCCGGGCCCAGGGCGCCGATGAAGGCTGCGTGCGAACCATTGAAGTCAAGGTGGAGGGCGGCGCCGTTTTCGTGGCGGGCACACTCGCGGTCGAGGCGGCCTAACCGATGGACATGACCGCACCGCGCTCCATCAAGACGACGTGTCCTTACTGCGGTGTCGGCTGTGGCGTTATCGCGGATGTAGGTTCCGGCGGAGACGTCACCGTCCGCGGCGATCCGGATCATCCGGCGAATTTCGGCCGGTTATGTTCGAAGGGTTCGGCATTGGCCGAAACGATCGATCTGGGCGACCGGCTGCTTTTTCCCGAAGTGGACGGCGTGCGGGCGGAATGGGGCGCAGCGCTTGATCTGGTGGCCTCGAAATTTAGACAGGCCATTCGCGAGCACGGCCCCGACTCGGTCGCCTTCTACGTTTCGGGTCAACTCCTCACGGAGGACTATTACGTCGCCAACAAGCTGATGAAGGGCTTCATCGGCTCTGCCAACATCGATACCAACTCGCGGCTGTGCATGGCTTCGTCGGTCGCCGGTCACCGGAGGGCTTTCGGCTCGGATACGGTGCCGGGATGTTACGAGGATCTGGACCTCGCCGATCTCATCGTTCTGGCCGGTTCGAATCTGGCGTGGTGTCATCCGGTTCTCTATCAGCGCATCGCCGCCGCGAAGGAGAAGCGCCCTGGGCTGAAAGTCGTCTTGATCGATCCGCGCCGCACGGCAACGGCGGATATCGCCGATCTCCATCTTGCGATCCGTCCGGACGGCGACGTGGCACTTTTTCTCGGGCTGCTGCGCCATCTCGTCCGCAGCCGCGCGCTCAACCAGAATTATATCGCAGCCCACACGACAGGATTTGCCGAGGCACTTACAGCCGCGGAAGACATCGACACTTTTGCACTGGCCGAGAGCACAGGCATTTCGCTGCCGGTGCTCGACACCTTCTTTCGCCTGTTCGCGCACACAGAGCGGACGGTGACGGTGTATAGCCAGGGCGTGAACCAGTCGGCGAATGGCACGGACAAGGTCAACGCGATCATCAATTGCCATCTCGTGACAGGGCGCATCGGCAAGCCGGGCATGGGTCCGTTCTCTGTCACCGGTCAGCCCAATGCAATGGGTGGCCGCGAGGTCGGTGGACTGGCCAACATGCTGGCTGCCCACATGGCGATAGAAAGCGCGGTTGACCGCGAGCGCGTGCAGCGTTTTTGGCGCTCGCCCACGATCGCTGCCAAGCCCGGTCTCAAGGCCGTCGACATGTTCCGCGCCGTGGGCGACGGGCGGATCAAGGCGCTGTGGATCATGGCGACCAATCCGGTGGTTTCGATGCCGGAGGCCGCGGCCGTGAAGGCAGCCATCGCGGCGTGTCCGTTCGTGGCAGTTTCGGATGTGACGGCAAGGACCGATACGGCCCAGCTTGCCCACGTTCTGCTGCCGGCCCTGGCGTGGGGCGAAAAGAATGGCACGGTGACGAATTCGGAGCGGCGGATTTCGCGGCAGCGGGATTTCCTGCGCGCTCCGGGCCAAGCGCGACCGGATTGGTGGATCGTTTCGGAAGTGGCCAAGCGCATGGGTCACGGCGCAGCATTTTTCTATTCCGATCCAGCCGAAATCTACGCCGAACATGCTGCCCTCTCCGCATTCGAGAACGGCGGCAGCCGTGATTTCGATCTGGGCGACGATGCCGCCATCGGGTCTGACGGCTATGACGATCTGCTGCCGTTTCAATGGCCGCGGATCGCCGGAGGTGTCAGCGCGAAACGCATGTTTTCCGATGGGCAATACTTCACCCCCGACAGGAGAGCGCGGCTTGTTCCCGTGCACTTGGGGACATCGTCCGAGGCCCCCGCAGGCTTTCCGTTCGTTCTCAATACGGGGCGTGTTCGCGACCACTGGCACACGATGACGCGAACGGGAAAGAGCCCGCGCCTGTCGCAGCACTACGGCGAGCCATTTGCCGAAATTCATCCGGACGACGCGGAGAGGCACAGGATCAAGGACGCCGATCTGGTTCGCATTTCGACGGGGTTCGGCGCGATCCTCGTGCGTGCCCTGGTCACGCCGCGGCAGCAACCGGGATCGCTGTTCGTGCCCATGCACTGGAACGACCAGTTTGCGTCGAATGCGAAGGTCGATTGTCTCGTTCCCGCCGTGACCGATCCCGTATCCGGGCAACCGGCTTCGAAGAACGTCGCGGCACGCATCGAGCGGTTTGGAGCCGCCGCATTCGGCTTCGCCATTCTTCGGCATGAGCCCCGCAACATTCCGGCCGAGTACTGGGCGATTGCCAAATGCAGCCATGGGTGGCGCGTGGAAATGGCATTCGCGTCCGAGCCGCCTGCGTGGCTGGACCTCGCTCGCCAGCTGTTTGGCGGCGCGGCGGAGCCATTGGTCTATCACGACGCCAAATCGGAGCAGATGCGCTTTGCGGCCTACGACGGCGAATCTCTGTCAGGCATGCTGTTCCTGGCGCCGGAACCGGTTGCTGTTTCGCGGGAGTGGGCGATCTCGCTGCTGTCGGGGAGCGCTGCCGCCCGCAATCGAAGCGCGGTACTCGCCGGCCGTCCCGGCGCGGGCATATTCGATTGCGGCGCGACGGTCTGCGCGTGCTTCGGCATCGGTGCCAACGAGATTGCCGCCGCGGTGATGGGTGGGTGTACCACTGTCGGGGAGGTCGGCGAAGCAACGTACGCTGGAACCAACTGCGGATCGTGCCGGCCTGAGATCAAGAGGATCATTCATGAGAAACGCCTTGCGAACGCCGTCTGACGCGGCCTTGCACGCGGGTGGCAGGGTCACGCTTGCCGGTGCCGGGCCCGGCGATCCGGAGCTGCTGACCATCAAGGCCATCCAAGCGATGCAGACGGCGGATGTGATCCTTTTCGATGCGCTCGTCTCAGAGGAGATTCTGGTGTTCGCGCGTTCGACGGCCAAGCGCATGCTTGTCGGCAAGCGCGGTCATCGTCCTTCGTGCCGCCAGGAGGATATCAATGCCCTCATGTTGAAGCTTGCCCGGCAGGGCAAACACGTCGTCAGGCTGAAGAGCGGCGACGCCTCGCTCTTTGGACGTTCTGGTGAAGAAATCGCCTGTCTTTTGGCTGCCGGAATTCCTGTGACCGTCGTGCCGGGAATCACGAGTGCATCGGCCATGGCGGCGTCGCTGAAATGTTCGCTGACGCATCGCGATCAGGCACAGTCGGTCCGTTTCGTCACCGGTCACGCGAAGAACGGCGCATTGCCCGACGATCTGGATTGGGCAGGGCTCGCCAGCAGCAAGACGACGCTCGTCATTTATATGGGTGCCCGCACCGGGGCCAGCATGGCGAAGCGGCTGATCAATGAGGGTATGGCCGGAGACTTGCCCTGCGTCGTCGCCATATCTGTTTCGCGACCGAGCGAAGAGCTGCGATGGGGAACACTTGCAGCGCTGGCCAGCGGTGAGTTGACGAGCATCAGTGACGATCCTGTTTTGATCGGCATCGGCAACGTGTTCGCCGCAGCGGAGTCCGCGTGCGCCACGGAGGCGTTTCGTGCCGTGGGCTGCGGGCCATGATGCGAGCGCTTGATATGTGTAGGGCCGCAGCCTTGACCTGCCACGCCGGGCTGGCTGCCCTCCTTGTGCTGCTGGGGCTTGCTTCCCAACAGGTGGAAGCTGCCGATCTTGGCGGCGATTGTTGCGCGGACCTGGAAGAACGCCTGCGGGAACTCGAAGGCAGCTCGGCGCGCGACGCCACGCGCAAACTTCGCCTTACAATCTCGGGCTACGTTGCGCAGGAGATCACGTTCTGGGACGACGGCGGCGAAAGCAATTTCTATCTCAACGGGCTTGGACCGACGCAAGCGACACACGTCAAGTTCACCGGCGAGGCGACCATCGCTCCCGGATTGAGCGCGGGCCACGTCATCCGCGTTCAAAATCTTTCTGACAATCCGTTCGGCCGCCGTGGCGACGAAGCCATGAACCAGGCCGACCCGACGTTCGACCAAGGTTTGAACGTGCAGATGTCGTATTGGTATCTCGCCAGCCAGACATTCGGGACGATCAGCGCCGGGAAACTCGCACCGGCCGCAAAAAGCGCCGCGATGTTTACCGACAAGTCGGGCACGCAGATTATCGACAACTATACATTTCTGGACGGCTTCCCCCAGTTTGTGGTCCGCAGCGGCGGCGATCTCGATCCGTCGTCGCTGACTTGGGGACAACTGGCCTTCTGCTATGCGCAGAACGTTCCGCTCGGCGGCGACTGCGACGGGCTCGTCATGAATGCCGTGCGCTACGATACGCCGGCCGTTGCGGGGTTCAGTGCCTCTGTCAGTTGGGGCGAGGACGACGACTGGCAATTGGCAGGCCGCTATGCCGGCGAGATCGGTGCGTTCAAGATTCTTCTGGGAGCCGGCTATTCCAATAGTACCGACGAAGGTCTCGTGACGCCGCTGGCAGCCATCGTCAAGAAGGACACGAGCTATTTTCAGGCTGGTGGAT
Organism: uncultured Hyphomicrobium sp.; assembly: GCA_964458265.1. GTDB lineage: Bacteria > Pseudomonadota > Alphaproteobacteria > Rhizobiales > Hyphomicrobiaceae > JAGVSR01. Next base: position 31,470 of record CAYWIF010000022.1, read on the forward strand.
ATGCCGAGCACACGCCGACAGGCTTGTTCGTGCATGGCGCCTATGGCCATGCCGATAACAGCGGCGTGGTGCTGACGGGTGGCGTCACGCCGCCGGACGGCGAACACTGGCACATCAAGGCCGGGTTGCGCGCGAAGTGGTCCTTGCTCGGTGCGACGGTGATTTATGGCACCTACGCGGAATACGAAGACCAGATTGGACCGGCGGCCATTGCGCTTGGCGTGACGTCAAGTGAGGTCTGGCAAAGCGGCGGCGGCATCGTGCAGGAGCTGGATGGTGCCGCGATGTCCCTCTGGCTGAAGTATCGCGAGACCGGCGGGAGCATTGCGGGGGCGCCGGGCGCCGGCACCATCGAGGCTTTGCATACTGTCTCTGCGGGTGCGCTCATCAACTTTTAGCACTGACCTATCGGAAGCCCGTCCACGCGACCACACTTGGGTAGGCGACGCGCTGTTTTACGAGGTCATCAGCATCCTGCCCTACATCCGGCATGCCAAAGAGGGCAAGCTCGCCATGCCGGTAGATGGCCACTATCTGTTCGAGCGCATCCAGCCACGCCATTGGGAGGCCCAGGCTCGCAAATCCGGGTTCAACGCCGATCGCACCCTCGGCCATATCCGCGACCTCATCGCTCGCATTCCCGACGAAGCCGCCGACATGCGCAGTTTATTCAGGAAAGTAAGGAATGCACACCGCCGAACTCGACAAGCTGGTGACGCTCATCACCGATCGTTGCAAGGCACTCACACCCATCTACGGCTCGGAAAGCATGGAGCCACTGAACTTGCGCTTACCGGGATTTTGATGCTTTCCACCAGGTAGCGTTCAGGATGCATAGCCTTCCTGAGCGTAAGGGCTAAGGAACTGCCTCCCCCACAGCAAATTACGATCCGCTTGTGACAGCTCGGCCTCATCACATACGGCGGCCCAGAGCTCAGTAATCGTCGCCATCTGGTGATCAATCACCGCCCGCGCCTCCTGCTCAGACATGAGGAATTTCGGCGCTGCGGCCAGGCACGTCACCAGCCGGCTAGTCCGGTCATTGCCGGCGATGAACAAAGACTGGTTGGCTTCATGCGCTCCCCTCGCCTGCGGACAGATATCATAGGCCGGCGTGAGCGTGAGAATCGCACCGTCCCAGAAGCCCGCGTGGTTACGCGCATGGTCATCGGTGTTGCCGCACAAGACGTTGAACACTAGCCGGCCAAATAGCTCGCGCAATGTCGGATCCGGATCCGTAAAGCGCGCGCGAATGATATCGGCCAGAACCGAGTAGCTGCCATAATGCCCCTGCAGCTCATGCAGCCCGAACATGGTCAGCGCGGAGACCATGGCTTTGCGCTCCCAGCCGTTGCCACGCCGAACACGGTCAAAGCGCTGAACCAGAAGCACGTCCTTATTGTTAGCACGGGTCAGCCGTACAGGGGCGACGTGCAGACCCACGGCGGCCGCCAACCGCATTGCGATAAACTCCGCCTTCACCACAGCGTAGGTGTCATTCGCCGCGGAAAATTTGGCGATATATTTCACATCGCCGTCCTGTATCAGCGCCTTCGGCCGCGCACCACCGATCGAACTGCCGTGATAGAGTGCCTTGGACAGCGCCTCGGTCAACGGCACCCCACGCTCAACCAGCTCTGCCGCCTCTACCAGCTCCGCGAGCGATGCATTCTCCTGCTCACGCGCCGCATATTTGGTGCCTGACACCTGAAAATCCAATGCACCTGCGCGATCAGACCCCGATTGCAACAGATAGGTCAGATCATCAAACTCAATCTGCCGGGCATCCTCACCCTTCATGCCCGTCAGTCGGTTAATGATCACGCGCTGACCCCAGGCATCGGGCGAGCCATCCCGCAAGCACCCTGCCATCGTCAACGGTGGCTCAGGCGCGATCACGCCGGCCTTCAGCGGCAACTCCGGCAGATAGATCGGGATCGCATTGCCGCGCTCCAGATAGGACCGGCCGTAATTGAAGAGATAGCGCTTGCCCTCCAGTTCAATGCGTCCTGCCACCACCGGCTTCACTTCGCCAGGCAGCCAGATCCACACATAAGCCTCACGGGGCGGCTCATGCTTTTCGGCGCGAGCGGGTTTAGAAATCATCCTTCACCTCTCGCTTCGGCCGACGCACCGACTGAGGCAGCAGCGCCAACCGATCAGCCACCCGCGCCAGCTGCGGAGCGAGTGTCCGGGCGTCCGGCACAAACAAATCTACCCCCACAATCACTGCCGCCTCGAAGACCAATCCAATCTCGACTTTCGGATCGCCCTTCTCAATCTGCTGCAAGGTGGTGCGCGAAATGCCGACCCGCTTCGCCAGCTCGACCTCCGTCATCTGACGCTCTTTGCGTGCCAGCCGGATCGATTGGCCAAGCAGCTCCAACGCCTCCACGCTCAACCGTGAATAGCTCCGAACCCGCCGATACTTGCCTGCTGTGGCAGCCATAAAGAGCCTCCATGCCCATTATAGTGATCATGATGGATCTATAAGCAAAAGTCAAGATGTGACCATTATAATGGTCACAAATGGCTTTGGTGACCACCCCGGCGGCCATTTAAACCCCCCATTTACACTGAAATCGGCGTTCTTCCGAGAAATCGAGCCATCCACAAGTCGAATGCGAGCGGAGCGACGCGCTGCGCTAACGCTCTATCCTGCAACTTCGGAGCCTGCCGAACGGCAGCCTTTCCCGAGCATTCGCAGGCAAAAGCATTGAGAGGACAAAGCGCGTGAGCGGCTGGATGAGCCGCATATGCGACAAGAGAGAGCGAAGCGCGGCAACCCACACAGGAGGTTACCGTGCAAAAGCGTATCGACGTCCATCAAGCCGTTAACAATCAGATCATTGCCGCTATCGAAGCAGGCGTGGACACATGGCAGATGCCATGGCACCGCACCGGCGAGGGCCTCAATCGCCCAACCAACATCGATACCGGCAATTCCTACCGTGGGGTCAATGTCGTGGCTCTGTGGGCATCGGCACAGATGCGCGGCTATTCCAACGGCATCTGGGGCACCTACCGCCAATGGGCCAACCAGGAATGCCAGGTTCGCAAAGGTGAGAAAGCCTCACTCATCGTCTTCTACAAAGAGCTCGAAATTACTCGCGAAGGCTCTCTCGACAGCATCGAGAACGAGCTTCCGGGCTTACCAGGTTGTCGATGAACTTGACCGGCTTATCCGTCTGCGTTGCAAGCCGAAGAGCCTTCGGGTGGACAACGGCCCGGAGTTCGCAGGCCAGATGTTGGATCAGTGGGCCTACTTGAACGGGGCCACGCTCGACTTCTCACGTCCCGGAAAACCCACGGACAACGCGTTCATCGAGGCGTTCAACAGCCGGCTCCGCCAGGAGTGCTTGAATGCCTCCTGGTTCCTGTCGACGGCTGACGCCCGCAGCCGGATCGAAGCATGGAGGATCGACTACAATCAGAACCGCCCGCACACGAGCCTTGTTGGCTTGACGCCGGAAGCGTTCGCAGCCCAAATAAACACAGCCTGAAAGTCCGCATGACGAGCGGACCAAAGATGGGGTGAGGTCCAGCTCCAGCTATTGGCGCTTGCGGACTTTGACTTCGCTGGTGGTTGCGGATCGCGCCGTGTCGCCGGCGAGGCGGCATCTTCTAGGTTCGAGGAATGCCTTCGACCAGCTGTAGTACTACCGTTCGGCGATGTCCTCCCAGCAGCAGAGGCGTACCAAGACAACCGAACGCGTGCTCGTTACAGTCTGTCTCCACGATATTGGTCACCTGCTCATCTCACAGCATAACCGCACTGCGCGGTGTGACGGTTGGAGCCCATCATGACCTGGTTTCCGTGATGGTGGTGCGGCTTGCTCGAACTGAAGTAATACCGCTTCATGCACGGGCTTTTGGCACAATACCCAAACCCCTTGATGCGCGAGTCGCCGTCCCGCCAAGGCATGACATGTGCCATTGCGGAAGTGACACTGAAGGCGAACGGCGCGGATGTGCAGACAAAGAGATGAGGTCTGCTCATTATCTTTCACCTGAGGGGACGGCGGCGTTAGCCGCCGTCCGTTAGCTCAATGATGACCGTGGCGGTGATGATGGTGATGACCGCCGCCCCAGCCGTAGAACCTTGGCACAAATCCATAGTACCCATGTCTACGGTGGCGGTGCCTCCACGAGCGGCGATGATGGTGGCCCCATCTCCGGTGACCGTGGTGCCCCCAATGACGGCGATGCCGATGTCGGACCTGTTGGACATCGGACCTGACAGTCTCAGACAGAACGATCCGGGCGCTGCCGGCCGGGACCAGCGCCGTTGCAGCTGTTGTCCCGCCGAACGCAGCAAGCGTGGCGGCGAGGACGATTGCGAAACTCTGCTTCCTCATGGCACTTCCTCCTATGGCGTTGGACGTCACTTCTTGTGGTCGTGATCGGTGTCCTTGTGGTCTTCACCTTCATGCGACGATGCCTCGAACGTGGCGCCGTCAATCTTCGCGCATTCTTCTTTAGTCAATTCCTTCCAGCCCTGCTTTTCGCACGCGGCATCGCCCTGACAGACGGACGGGCCCGAGCAGTGACCGTGCTCCTCGCCCGCAAAGGCCGCTGCTGTAAAAAGCGATGCCGTCGCAATCGCGATGATGATTGGCTTGATCATAGAGATACTCCTGTTTCGCGTTTGATTGCCGTGACGGTTGCCAGTCGCTCCACCTCCTTTCAGGGGTTACCCAGATAGATGCGGAAGGTCAGGGCGCCCTGTTTCGGCGTAAAAGCCAGCGCGGTGAGCAAACTGTCCTTGCTATGCGCAAGCCGATAACGCGTCACCTGCTGACCCGGCCATGCGGGCGCGTCGTGTGGCGCCACGCCAAAACGCGCCTGAAACCCCGCCTTTAAATCGTCGAAGAGATGCGGGTTGATGGGCTGGGTGGTGAGCGAGCAGACGTAGACTGGGGGCTTATCGTTACTTTCCGAATGGACCAACGCATAGGCACCGAACCTGTCGCGAAACGTCCACCCCGCGTCGATGTGGGCAGCCCCGCTTCTGCGGGTCAGGTCTTCGTTCCGAGCTGGCTTCCATTTGCCAACCAGGGCAAGGGTATTCAGACCTTCCAGGCTGTCGCCGTGCGCGATACAGGTACTGGCGACCAGCCGCAGAAGGTGCTCGACCTGCCGCGCATGGGCAATCTCCGTCGCAATTTTGGCGGTGTCGACCGTTGCCAGCCCGCCGTCCCTGGCACCACCGAGCAGGTCCGCCAAACGCTGTCGCGCCGCAGCCGCTTCCTGGTCCTCAGCGTCGCGGCCGATGGCTGTTTCGTAGTCGGCAAGCGCCTGCTCAAGTTCCCGGCGGCGCACATGCACGATCGCCCGGTTAAAGTAGCTGTCGCTCACGTCGGGCTGTAAGCGAACGGCCTCGTCCAGATCTTTAAGGGCTTCATCAAGTCGCCCGAGGTTGGACAACGCGTTCCCACGATTCATGTTGGCGTACGGCAGTCCGGGGCTGATCCTCAGGGCCTCGGTGAAATCTCGGACGGCCGCGATGTAGTCTCCCTTCGCATAATAAACATTGCCACGGTTGTAGTAGGCCAGGGCGCTGGCCGGTTTGAGTGCAATCGCAGCGTTGAAGCCCGCCAAGGCCCGGTCCATTTCGCCCTTCTTGTAGTCGGATGCGGCACGATCATGGATAGCGGCGAAGTCGGCGGCCTCCGCAGACTCTCCGTGTTCAGCCGGAGCTCCTGGAGCCAATGACGCGCCTGTCACGCAAACGAGGCCTGCCAAAAGGACGGCCAAATAGCACCTCGGCTTCAGGGCAAGAGGCATGAAACGCGCACTCCGTAGTCAACAGGCCTGTGGGGCCGCTGGTGTCAATTCAGGGTGCCGGGCGGGTAAAGACCTTCGACGAGCGGCAAAAGCCCCTTAATCTTCGTTAGCGCGGTCGAGGCAGCATCTGCCTCGGCGTGCTCGGCGCCGTGGTGTAGCTCGTCAACTGCCTTATCGAGCTGCTTGAGTGCAGAGGTCAGCTTGGCCTTCGATCCTTCGGCGATCATGTCCGACTTCTCTTGCAGCGTGTGCACCGCCGCTTCCATGTGCTCACCCGCTTCATGAGCCCCGGCCAGTTTATTGCCGCCAATGGCCGTCTCGGCTTCGGTCAACTTCGTCGTGATCAGCGTCCAGGCCTCTTTGACGTTGGCCGGCGGCGTGACCTTGAAGTGGGCCTCGTCCTTCCCGTGCTCGTGCTCCTTTCCATGCTCGTGGCCCTTGCCGTGGTCGTGTCCTTCTTCGGCCATCACAGGCAATGACAGGGCAACGAAGACAGAGGCTGCAGCAGCCAGGATTGTCCGGGTGGTGCTCATGCGACATGTTCCTTTGCAGTTTGGGTTTCTGGTTCAGCTTCGGCGGTGAACTCTTCGTTGAGACAAAAGCGCTTGTAGAGCGCCGGGAGCACTAGCAGTGTCAGCAGCGTGGCGGTGATCAGACCGCCAATGACGACCGTGGCCAGCGGCTTTTGAACTTCGGCGCCCGTTCCTGTCGCGATCGCCATCGGTACGAAGCCAAGCGATGCGACCAGCGCAGTCATTAGAACCGGTCGGAGGCGGGTCATCGCACCTTCGATGATGGCTAGTTCGCCTTGGATGCCCTTAAGCCGCAGCTGGTTGATGTAGGTCACCATCACGAGACCGTTCAGCACGGCCACGCCGGACAGCGCGATAAAGCCGACTGCCGCAGAAATCGAAAACGGCATGTCGCGGAGATAGAGCGTGAGGATACCGCCGGAAATCGCGAGCGGCACACCGGAGAACACGAGCAGCGCCTCGCGCACTTTGCCGAATGCGGTGAACAGCATCAGGAAAATGATGAAGAAGCACGCCGGCACGACGATCATCAACCGGCTGCGGGCCGCCTGCAGGTTTTCAAACTGCCCGCCCCAGGCCAGCCAGTTGCCTGGAGGCACCTGAACCTCGGCATCGATGCGCCGCTGCGCCTCTTCGACAAAAGAGCCGATGTCTCGCCCGCGCACATTCGCCTGAACGACCACGCGGCGCTTGCCGTTTTCGCGGCTGATCTGGTTCGGGCCTTCCTCGACCACAAACCGCGCCAGCGTCTTGAGTGGGATAAACGAAGTCTTCGCGGAGTCGCCGTCGGTATCGGGCACCGGGACAGGAAGATTTTCGAGGGTTTCGAGGTCATCTCTGAGCCTGTCCGGCAATCTCACGAGGATGTCGAACCGGCGGTCGCCCTGGAACACCAGGCCCGCTTCCCGCCCGCCGACGGCAATTGAGATGACGTCCAGAACATCGCCGATGTTCAGGCCGTAACGAGATATGGCCTGCTTATCGAGCTTGACGTCCAACATCGGCAGGCCCGTGGTCTGTTCCACCTTTACGTCGGCCGCGCCCGGCACCTGCCGCAGCACGGATGCCACCTTAGTTGCCGTTGTCCCAAGCTCGTCAAAGTCATCACCGAATACCTTGACCGCTACATCGCTGCGCACGCCTGCAATAAGCTCGTTAAAGCGCATCTGGATCGGCTGGGTGTACTCGTAATTGTTGCCCGGCAGCAGCCCAACGGCCGCCGCAATCTTCTCGACCAGTTCAGCCTTGGTCATGCTCGGATCTGGCCAATCAGACTGAGGCTTGAGGATGATGAAGGTATCCGAGACGTGGGGCGGCATCGGGTCCGATGCCATCTCTGCCGTGCCGGTCTTGGAGAAGACGAACGCGACTTCGGGGAATGCACGAACCGTTGCCTCTACTTTCAACTGCATGTCCTGCGATTGGCTGAGAGACGTTGAGGGTATGCGCATGGCATGCATGGCGAGGTTCTTTTCATCCAATGTGGGGATGAATTCCTGGCCAAGGCGCGTGAACAGGAACAGCGAGAACACGAAAAAGGCGACCGACATCCAGATGACGCTGGTGGTGTCTGCCAGCGCATTGCGCAAAACCGGTTCGTACACCCGCTTGGAATAACGGATGATAGCGCTTTCCTTCTCTTCAACGCGTCCGGTCACGAACAGTCCGATCATGGCCGGCACGAAAGTCAGCGACATGACGAAAGCTGCGAGCAGCGCGATGATGACGGTCAGTCCCATCGGTTCGAACATTTTGCCTTCCACCCCGGTGAAGGTGAGGAGCGGCAGATAGACGGTGATGATGATGATTTGCCCGAACACTGAAGGCTGGATCATCTCCTTGCTGGCAACCATCACCTCGTGCAGACGCTCGGAGACGTTGAGCAGCCTGCCCTCGTGGTGCTGACGCTCGGCCAGTCTGCGCAGTGCGTTTTCGGTGATGATCACCGCGCCGTCGACGATGAGACCGAAGTCGAGTGCGCCAAGACTCATGAGGTTGGCGGAAATGCCAGCCTCCACCATGCCGACCGTGGTGAAAAGCATCGTGATGGGAATGACCAGCGCCGTGATAAGTGCGGCACGCAGGTTGCCGAGCATCAGAAACAGCACGACGATAACCAGCAGCGCGCCTTCCGCGAGGTTTTTGGCTACGGTTTTGACGGTAGCATCAACCAGAACGGTGCGGTTGAGCACGGTCTTGATTGCGATATCTGGCGGGAGTGACTTGGAGATCGTTTTGATCTTCTCGTCGACAGCGGCTGAAACGATGCGGCTGTTGCCGCCCTTCAGCATCATCGTGGTGCCTACGACCACCTCATACCCGTTCTCGCTGGCCGAACCGGTGCGCAGTTCGCGGCCGATCCCAACCTCCGCGACGTCATTCAAGTGGACCGGCACACCGTTGCGATTGGCGATGATGACGTTGCCTATGTCGGTCGCGGTTTCGAGCCGACCGTCGGCCCGTACGATGTAGGATTCACCCTTTTGCTCGATGTATCCGGCACCGACGCTGGTGTTGTTGCGCTCCAGTGCGTTGATGACATCGCTGAACGTCAGCCCCAGCGACAACAACTTCTGAGGATCAGGCTGAACCTGGTATTGCTGCTCGTAGCCGCCGATGGCATCTACCTCGGCAACGCCAGTCACGCCCTTAAGCTGGGGCCGGATGATCCAGTCCTGCACCGTGCGCAGGTACATGGAAAACTCAAAGTCCTTACGCAGAACCAGGCCTTCCGGCGTCAAGTAACTGCCATCGCTCTGCCAGCCTGGCTTGCCATCTTTGACCTCCGCACCCTTGCCGCGCGGATGTTCGAAATGGACCGTCCACATGTAGATTTCGCCGAGACCGGTCGAAACGGCACCCATGCGGGGTTCGGCCCCCGCTGGTAGGTTGGCTTTGGCCTGGTTCATCCGCTCCGATACCTGGGAGCGCGCAAAGTAGATGTCGACGTTGTCCTCAAAGACCGCGGTCACCTGCGAGAACCCGTTGCGCGACAGTGAGCGCGTGTAGGAGAGCCCGGGTATGCCCGCGAGTGCCGTCTCGATCGGGAAGGTGACGTTCTTTTCGATCTCAAAGGGCGACAGTGCTGCTGCTTCCGTATTGATCTGGATCTGGTTGTTGGTGATGTCCGGCACGGCGTCAATCGGCAGCCGTTGCAGCGAATAGAGGCCGAATGCCGATGCGGCTGCGACCAGCAAGACCACCAGCACGCGGTGCGTAAGGGAGAAACTCAGGATGCGTTCGATCATGGCCGGTACCCTCCGCTCAATGCTCATGCTCGGCTTCGGCTTTGCCGAGCTCGGCTTTGAGCGTGAAGGTATTGGACGTGGCGACAGTCTCGCCGAATTCGAGCCCCGACACGATCTCGACGTTTCGCGAATCCTCACGGCCTGTTGTGACGGGTCGCACACGGAACCCGCCGCTTTCACTGACGAACACCACCTTGGACCCCTTGACCGTCTGAATGGCGCCAGCGGGCACCAGAATGTCGACATCCTGCTCTGACGCGATGAGGCGCGCATCGACATAGTCGCCGGGCTTCCATGTGCCGGCTGCATTGTCCACCTCGGCAATTGCTTTGGCGGAGCGCGTCTCCTGATCAATCACCGGGCTGAGCGCGATGATTGTTCCGCTGGTCTGACGGGTTCCCGATTGCACGCGCACCGTTTGCCCTTGTTTGGCGAAAGGCAGGTCATTGGGCGCGACAGCTAACTCAATCCAGACCTTGGCCGGATCGGCGATCGTGAATACTTCTTTGTCGGTTCCAACGGTCTGCCCGAGCACCAGGTCACGCGCGGTGACCTGGCCGGCAATGGGTGCCCGCAGTTCATAGAGGCGGACATTGCTCTCATCGCCGATCTTGGGCAGTTGTTTAATCTCATCGTCGGATAGCCCGATGGCATGCAGCCGCTGATGCGCGACATCCAACTTGATTTTGGCTTCGGCGTGAGCATTGCGGGCAGCAAGGAACTCCTGTTCTGCCGTCACCTTTTGCTTCCACAGTCGCTCTTCCCGCTCAAAGGTTGAACGCGCCAACTCCTCGGTGCGCGATGCTGCCAGAAAATCGGCCTTTGCATCGGCCATTTCGCGGCTATCAATCGTGGCAAGCAGATCGCCGACGGCAACGGTATCGCCAAGCTGCCGATCAATGCTCGCCACGGTACCGGTCAGTTTGGGTACAACGCGGGCCTGGGCGCTGGCATTCATCGCTATCCGGCCAGGAGCAGCAACCTCCTTGCTGAGCTTGCCGGAAGCCGCCGGCTGCATCTCGATCGTCGCAGCCTTGATCTGTTCGGCACTTAGCTTGATCAGCCCTTCCGAAGATTCGCCTTCTTCCTTGCCGTGGGCATGGCCATCCGCGTCCTTCTCCCCGGCAACCTCCTTACCGTGGGCATGACCGTCCGTACCCTTCTCGCCGACAGCCATTTTACCGTGGTCGGCATCCGCTTTCGCAACCGGCGCCATCTCTGCGCTGGAAGGCCACATCGATTCCCAAATGGCCCGGACGACGCCGTCCTCGCAGACCTTCGTGCCGAAGCCCTCAGCCGCATGACCAGCCTCCTGCTCTTCTCCATGTCCGTGGCCATGCCCATGCGAATCCACTTTCGCAGGTCCGCACATGGCGCTGGTCTCGCGATAGGCTACGAACAAGCCCAAAAGAGCTGCTGCAACGGCTAGGGTCAGTTTCGAGGTGAACTTCATTTAGCAACGCTTTCCTAGAATTCCTTGATGTCGCGCCCAATCAGGGCTTCGACCTTGACCCGTGCCTTTTCGTAGTCGGCTCGGGCGTTGAGCAGATCGAGCCGCACCTCGAACACCGAGCGCTGAACATCGAGCACATTCAGAAGATCGAACTTGCCTTCGTCGTAGCCGATCTTGGTTCGATCAAAGGCCGACTGCGCCACGGGCAGCACGTCGCGTTTCAACCCGTTGAGCTGCGTTGCCGCAACTTCAAGTTCGCCAGCCGCCTCAATCAAGGCTCGCAGCAGTTCATCGCGGACGGCCAGCGCATCAGTCTCAGCTTTCGCAAGCCGGCTCTCAGCGGCAGCAATGTTGCCGTCGTTGCGATCAAAAATTGGTAGCGGGATCGCGACAGACGCGACGATCGCCGTCGAGTCGTTCTCATTAAACTGACGCACCCCGGCACCAACGCGAAGGTCGGGGATGGATTTGGCATGCTCCAGATCCACCTGCGCGGCACGGCGGCCAATCTCATCACTCCAGCGCGCCAGCGTTGGATTGCTATTGAGGAAGGATTTCAATGCTTCAACGGAAGGCACGCTGGTACCGTTACCAAGTCGGCCAGTTGCAGCGCCGAAATCGGGTGCATGCGCACCCCACAGTGTCGAAAGCTTGCGCTTGGCCGCATCCAGCCGCGCTTTCTCCGCACCCTGAAGAGCGTTGGCTCGCGCGGCCGCCACCAAAGCACGATCCAGCTCGATCGGACTGGCCTTGCCAGCCTTGACTCGGGCATCGACACTTTTGCGAGTCTTCTCCGCAATCGAGACAAACTCACCCAGAACCTTCACCCGCTCTTGCGCTGTGAGCACGTCCACGAACAATTGGGCGGCCAAGGTCGCCATCTGCACGCGGATGCCCTCGTAGTCCCACGTGGCGAGTGACGTTTCGAGTTGAGCGGCCTGCAGACGCGCATAGCGCTTGCCGCCGAGTTCAATCAGCTGGGTCAGACTTGCGGTTTCCTCGGCGACATCGAAGTCGCGCTTATCCTTTGAGCCGCCGAAGTTCTCGACCTCCAGCAACAGCTCTGGATTGGGCCGGCGTGAGGCTTGAAAGGCTTCACCATCGCGCGCCTGAATTTCGTAATAAGCCGCGCGCATCGATGGGTTGTAAGCAAGTGTGCGGCTGACTGCTTCGCGCAGCGTCAGACGTTTTTCATATCCGGGAGTCGCCGCGCCGATGGCGGACTTAACCGGTTCGGCTTCAGCATCGAGTTCCGTTACGGTATTCCAGCCGGAAAGTTCTTCGCCCGTTGCACCATGGCCCGAGCAGGCCGTGGCCATCGCCACAGCCAGCCAGAAGTAAAATTTAGAACGTTTCGCCATAGGGCCCCCAGGCATCGAATCGGTTTTGCGCCGTCAGCAAGTGTGCCGACGTGCGCAGCCAAAGATCAGACGGGAGGCGCTAAATAAGGAGGATAACCGTGCTCAGGGCGTCAAGACGCGGATCGCCGGCCACACGCAGCTCAGCATAGCCGCCCGAAGCGACGAGGTCTTGCTGCAGCTGATATGCGAAGGGCGGGGTTGCGATTTGCAACGGAGAATCACCGCCGTCATCGGTCGACTGCTTCTTGATCGAGGAGAAGGTCACTGTTGCCGTTGTCTGAAGACCAATATCGATGCAATCCGGACCGTTCTCGAGACTGGCGGTTTGCGACGCCTTTTCGTGCGCAACGTCAGCGACTTGGTCGTTCTGATGGTGCATGGGGCTGTGTGCGAACTCCACCATCTGGTGGCCGTCGTTGCCGATGCACAGCCGCATGGACCCAGCAACCAGGGTGGCCGGGATAAACAGCGCAAGCAGCAGAACGGTTAAGTGGCGTCGCATGATATGTTTATAGACTCCTCACTCAGAAGCACTATCACGATTTTCTGCCGCATGGAAATCCGGCAGGGCGGGTGTTGCCTGTCTGCACATCAGTAAAATTTCTGTAACGAGGAGATCATATGGGCGCCGGTCACGACCACGGGCATACGTCATCCAGCGCATCCGCGCTGACCAAAGCCCTGGCGCTGACCGGGACGTTCCTGGTCGTTGAGGTGGTGGCCGGCATCTTGACCGGCAGCCTGGCGCTCATCTCCGATGCCGCGCACATGCTGACCGACACGGCCGGGCTCGCTATTGCGCTCGCCGCCATCAAGATCGGCGAACGGCCTGCCGACAGCCGGCGGACCTTCGGCTACCGAAGGTTTGAGATTCTGGCCGCAGCCTTGAACGCGATCCTGCTGTTCGCTGTGGCTGCCTATATTCTGTATGAAGCCTACCAGCGGGTTCTCGCCCCGACCGAGATCGCATCCCTGCCGATGTTCGTGGTGGCGTTCCTCGGCCTTCTCGTGAACCTTGCCGCCATGCGACTGCTTGCAGGCAAGGCACAGTCGAGTCTCAACGTGAAAGGCGCCTATCTGGAAGTTTGGAGCGACATGCTCGGCTCGATTGGTGTCATGGCCGCTGCAATGATCATCTGGCTCACCGATTGGCGTTGGGTCGATCCGGTGGTTGCTGTGGCGATTGGATTGTGGGTGCTGCCGCGAACTTGGCAGCTCTTTAGCGAGACTATGAACGTTCTGCTGGAAGGCGTGCCGGATGGGCTCGACCTCGAAGCGATTGCCTCCGCGCTAAAGGCGACGCCTCTCGTAGCCGATATTCACGATCTGCACGTATGGGCGCTGACGAGCGATCTGCCTTCACTATCAGTTCACGTGATCGTTACGGACGGCGCTAACGCCGACGAGGTGCGCCAACAGGTGGCGGCTATGCTTTCCCGTCAATTCAACATCACTCACGTAACTATTCAGATTGAATCCGCAGACTGCCGTGACGGCGTAGAGCACCACGGGCTACATTAAATATCGCACAAACCGTCATTCTTTCAAACATGTGGAACCATGAAACCCGCTACGAGGAATTCCGCGGTCGATGGATTCGTTTAATCGCATCCTTCTTACACGATGAAAGGGTGAAAAGTGTGAAAAGCAAAGTAGGCAGCCGCGTCTCGATACACAACTCTGCCGGCGTCAACAGAAATAAGACAATGCTTCTCGCAGAAACGACAATAATCCTTGACGTATGCCTCAAGGGTTCCGGAATGCCGATACGCTGGTCGTCTAAATACTAGAACCCTGCAGCGATTGAAGCCGTTGCCTTTGATCCAATATTTTGTCGATTTATTTCTGCAAAGACTTTCATAGTTGAAACAAAAACACCAGCGGAGCAGCGCTTAATAGAGCCAGACCCAACTTCCGAGAAACCCTCCACGCCGAAGGTCTTCGATGATTTCGATCGTGACAACGGCAATCAAGAACCAGATAACTTCGGTGAGAGCGCGGGTGAATGGCTTTACGGAGACGCTGATCGTGTCATAGGCGGTTGGCAAAACCAGCCGTGGAAAGAAACGCGGCACGCTGCTGACATATCGCTCAAAGTCGATGCCGAACATTTCACCCAGCCGCGCTTCTTCTTTGGCTATAATGAAGTGGTAGTATATCAAAAAGAGACTGCCGGTAAGAACGGCCAATGTGATGTTTTGAGCAGCGGCGCAAATGCCGACAATGCCCACAAATGAGAAGAAATAAAGCGGATTGCGACTGAGCGAGTATGGGCCAACTACACACAACTCACGATCTTTGCGGCCGCTGATATACAGCGCACACCACAACCTGCCCATGACTGCGACACAGATTAGAAAAAACCCAATATACTCAATGATTTTATAGGCCGGTGTCTCGAAGCCTTCCGCACGTGCCGCAAGCAGAATCGCTGCCCAAAGAGGGAAGAAAACCAGCGCCGTTAGCGTGGTCCGCCATCTTTCGAAAGGCGACTTAGGATTGCGGCCAGAGTGCGTTAAGGACATCGAGATATCTCAACTGTGGGCATGTCGAATTCAAACCTGCCTATGGGCACAAACGCAGTTTGCGAGACCGGTGCTTTTTGAACGCCAAACGGGGGAGTCAGTATCTTACACTTTTCCAATTTTTTCAACAGTGCACAGCAGAGTGGCCAGATTTTTCGCGCACAATTGAACCGGGCCACCGGATCTCAACCCCCTCCTAGGCAGCCACAAATCATGTTTTGGCGCTGTCAAGTTTGACTTCAAGACCTGCGCGGATGCGGGTCGCTCCGCTCAGCCAATGGTAGGTGTGTTGAAGACGCAACGCTGGCGTGACTTGAAGCTGCAGCGCGACGATCGCTCAAATTCCCGCGATGACGGACATCCGATGCTCACGTGTCGTTGGGTCGATCCGGAAGCCGCTACCTCTTCGGCACTAGTGGTGCCCGCCATCGTGACCACCATGATGGCCGCCGTAATGATGGTCATCGTGATGCCCATAGTGATGGCCGCCATAGACTCCGTAGTCCCAGGCCCTCCCATCGCCATAGGGCGCGTAGAACCGCGGCACATAAACGAAAGGCGTAGGCGTATAGCGATAGTATTCGCCACGACCATGGCAGCGGCGGGAACCATGGCAATGTCGGTACCTGCGCGCGTGTACGAACTGGACCAAATTTGACCCGCCCGATTTGCCGATAACTCCGGCCAGGGAAACGGCGCTGGCGGGGGCTGCCCAGGTCATCGCGTTAATGGTGACAGCTGTCGCTAAAGCTCCCAAAGCCGCGCTGTATCCCGGCATCGTTCGACGAGTCATTTTCATGGCCTGTTCTCTCAAACGAATTCAACATTTAGAATTTATAGCACAGGGTCGGATCAAAGCGCACAAGGTCAAAAAGGGCAGCGCTCCGGTCTGAGGCGCCGCCCTTTATGACATGTAGCGTCTAGTTGCGCCTTTTTATGGCTGCAACCGCTTATTCCGCTATCAACGTTACTCCTTATGTTTCTCTTCGGCGCCAACCAGTTTCATCGCGGGCGCCAGCGATTTCTCGCAGTCTTCTTCCTTGCCGGCTTTGTCCATCGCCTCTGCGCTCGCGAGCGCGTCGCTGACAGTTTTCATATCAGCGGCGCTGAGCTTTGCCTTGGTCATAGCCGACTTGACGGCATCCATGTCGGCGTCGCAATGGCCGCCGGCGGCGAGCGCCGGAGTAGCAAGCGCGGAAAAGGCGAGTGTTGCGAACAGGGCTCTATTCATTTGTGACCTCTTTTGTGTTGTTGACATGAAATCGTTGAAGACGTTGTCAGTCTGCGGAATTGGTGAGGCAAATCTATGTCACGGCGCGGCCATTCGGCCGCGCCGTAAGCTTGTCAAAGGCGAATGCGCTTAACGATTGTGCCCGCCGCCATGGCCGCCGCCGTAGCCACCGCGATACGAGTTATAACCGTGGCCGCGCCGCCCGCCGCCGTAGACCCAATTGCGACGATGACCGCCACCCAAATAGAGCCGGATACCACCGCCGTGGCGTCTATAGCCCCCGTGGCGGCTGCGATAACCCGCGGCCTGGACCACCCGCGCGGACTCAGATTTTATACCCGCGGCGAGATTTCCGGGCGAGGCAGGCGCAGCGTTGGCAGGCAGGGCGAAAAACCCTGCTGCGACGGCGGCGAAAATGGCTGCTGTGACCGTTTTGCGTGACATGAACAGCTCCTCCTTGAAGCTTGCCCGGATACAACTCTGCATCCGGCACTCGGTCCTGGAGACGGCGAGTTGTGCCGCCGAAAACCGAGTATACCGCTTGGATACCACCCCAGATATGAACAGTGCCGGAACATCCCGTTCACGCGCCATTCACGCTGGCACCGCAGTTGCGACACAAGCAACCTCAGATGCTACCTAGACGTTTTCGCGAACTACTCCAATCATGAGGATGCCTCAACTCATGAGTGTTGACCCTGTAGTTACTGCAGGATGAGATATGGTGTCCGATCGAAAGAAAGACCACACAAAATGACCGTTGCCGAACGAAACCCAGTGACTGTTCATCCGCTCAAGATGAGGATCGAGGGCATGGATTGCGGGGCGTGCGCGCTCAAGATCGAGAATGCCCTGAAACGCCTCCCCGGCGTGACCGACATCAACGTCAACTATGGCACCGAGACGCTGGCCCTGAATCACGATGTGGATCGAAGCTCGCGCCAAGCGATAGAGGATAAGATTCACAGCCTTGGCTACACACCGCGTTCACTGACGGGCGACGAGCAGAACCCGTCGCACTCACGCGACCAAGAAGGCCGGGCGTGGTGGGAAACACGAAAAGGCCAGCTCGTTATTGTCAGCGCCGGCTTGCTCGCGCTTGCCTTCGCCGTCGCCTGGGTTGCACCCGACTTCTCATTTTACGCTTATCTCGCAGCGGCCGTGATTGGTCTCGTCCCCATAGCGCGCCGTGCGCTCGCGGGCGCCATGTCCGGCGCGCCGTTCAGCATCGAAACGCTGATGAGCGTAGCGGCGGCCGGAGCCGTTGCCATCGGCGCGACCGAGGAAGCAGCGGTTGTGATTTTCCTCTTTGCCGTAGGCGAGCTTCTGGAGAACGTTGCGGCAGGCCGCGCAAGGGCTGGCATCAAAGCACTAATCGGATTGGTGCCGCGCA
>CAYWIF010000023.1:0-48399 GCA_964458265.1 uncultured Hyphomicrobium sp.
GCGTGTACCGCTTAGGCTGAGCACATTAGTTGAGGTGTTTGTTGCGTGCGGGGGTACTCCATGGAGACACTTGAAGCCTTCCACTATGTTCTGAAAGGCCTCGGAGGATGGACCTCCGAACTCGTGAAGTACTATCTTGAAATAATAACAGGCCTCGTTGGCCTGTTATTCGTTTCAATGAAAGCCTACGCATTCGGGCGAGACCGACTGCTTAGGAAAGTTCAGCTCTTTATGTTGGGCGACGAGGGATTTTGGGATCGCAAGCCTCGCACCAATATGGGCAAGCACATCAGGACGCTGCGTGACAGTGTTCCCGTGATTATGGTTGCCAACTACAAGGGTGGCGTCGCTAAATCTACCGTGGTTGCCAACCTGGGTGCGTACTTCGACAGCATTGGCATACGTGTTCTTTTGATCGACTTCGATTATCAAGGCACTTTGACCGACGCAGTCATCAACACAGATGGCAGGCTTAAATTCGGCGCAGTCGATTTGATCGAACCGATGAAGAGTGCTGCAGAAGTACTTGAAAAGAGCGAGCAACCGCTGCCGCACTATAAGCGAAGCAGAATTTTCGCCTCTTCGTATACGTTTAGCCGAACTGAGAACCGTGTCGTCTTTCGTTGGCTGGTCGGAGAGGACACCGACGATGTTCGATACCGTCTGCACGGATTTCTCTCTAGCGACGTAGTGCAGAGTCGGTTCGATTTGGTATTGATTGACTGCCCGCCGCGTCTAATGACGGCAACCGCGAATGCGGTCTGCGCCAGCACGCATGTGCTGGTGCCGACTATCCTGGATGATCTGTCCACCTCTGCGGCGATCAATACGATTGCTAGCATCAGGAAGCTTCGAGACACGCTCTCGCCGACGCTACGAATTCTTGGCGTGGTTCCAACATTTGTGCAGATGAAGACAAAGTTCAACAGACGAGAGTTGGAGGCTTTAGATTTCTTGAAGACGGAGCTGAAAGAGCGGTTTGAATCGTCCGACGAGAAGTCGATAATTTTGTTTGAGCAGCAACGCATCCTTCGTAAGGAAGCAATTGCTGTCGCGGCTGGACAGACGGTGCCATACTTCGAGAATGGCGAAATTCGCAGTATATTTACAGAATTGGGGATGGCGATTGCCAAGGAACTAGGGGGTACGATAGCGGAGGCGGCTAATGCAGGTGAAGGAACTGACCGAGGCGTTGGCGCGTCTGATGACAGCCTTGTCGTCCTCAGAAGATAAGGCTGTTCTCCAACGCGCACTGGAGGTGCTGCTCAACGCTGATGAGCATACGTTAGCCGCACTCAATACGGCACTCAAACCTGGAAAATTGCAAAAAACAAAGGCGGCTAAATCTACCAAGGAGCGGAAGACTAAAACAGCAACAATCAATGCTGAGTTAGTGGCGAAGTACGTCACGGCTCTAGAGGAAAGCATGTTTGATGCAGCCGAGTTCAAATCGGTAATGGGCGAACTGAAGGCGAACAAACTTGTTAAGGCAGGTGAAGTAAGTGATATCCTTTCGCGGGCGCGGGCGCGCGATGTGACGTGCTCAAAGAAGGCCGACGGCCTCAAAGAGATCGAGCAATGGTATAAAAGACGGCGCGACACTGAGCGGCGCGTCGGAAGAGCAGATGAAATCTACTGACGGCCGTTGAATAACAAAATTCTCAAAGCAACGGCGTATCAGCCAGCACCCCAGAGACCAATGAGGTGTGACACTGATTAAGCCAACAAAGCAGTTGTTTCACCTCGCCAAACCTAAACCTCTCCCCACACCCCCACAACCCTCACAACCCCTTCGCTCCCAAGCCCTTCTTGCACGTCACCGGTGCGCGCCGCTTGGTTGTGTGGCCGGACTCGCCGCAGGTCGTGCAGACCCAGCGGAGCGTTCCGGCATGGGGTTGAATTTTATCGCGCGACCATCGGCACGGCAGCCCGCGGCGGCGCAGGCGATCCCAAAGGTTCAGCCCGATCATGTATGCCGCCAGGACGGCCGCGAACACGAGCGCGGCGATGAGGAATTCCTGGCCGTCGAGATGTTGAAAATCGAAGCTCATCGTCCTCGCGCGTTACACGCCCGAACCCAACCCCCAAACCTCCTCGCGCACGCGGATATCGGCCAGCATGCGATCCAGCAGCAGGCACGTGCGCTTGAAAAGTTCGCTGCCGCGCCGGTAGTCGGCGCCCGCGTAGAAATCGACGCGGCCGGCGCGGAACAACTCTTCGCAGGTCTTCGAGGATGCGTCCGGATTGTGCACCGCGATCGCCGCACCGCCCGATTTTTTCATCAACGCCATGGAGGGAACGTCGGTCTCGCCGTCGCCGAAGTAGATCATGTTCGCCCACGGGATCGGCCGCTCGGCTTCCGGCATGTGGCCGTTGATGCTCTCGCCCAGGTCCTCGATGCCCTTGTTGATGCGGAACAGATACTGCGTCTTGCCGGTGTCCGTGATGACGCGCTTGGGGAACGGCGTCTCGTAGGGCTCGAACCAGTATTCGCTGGCAAACACATTATGAAAGTGACGCGCAATCCGCGTGCCCTCGATGATTTCCGTCAGCCCCGACGAAATGAGATAGTGGCGAAGCTGGATACCGCCGGTCTCCGCGCGCAGGCGAACGTAATCGCCGATGGCGTCGAACCAGTCCTCCACGCCGGGATAAAGCGCCACCGACGCGCCCTGGGCGACGAGCGCGTCGCGGTCGACGGCGAGGCCCTTCTCCTTCGCCTTCTTATACATGAGGTGCATGTAGGTGATGAGCGGATCGGCCTGCCGCTCCTTCGCCACGCGCGTGCACTCCGCCCAGAAATCGGCGGCATTGATGCCGAGCTGCGGCAGGAACGAGTATTCCTGCATCGGCCGCGGCGAGAGCGTGCCGTCGAAGTCATAGACGAGCGCGATTGTCTTTTTTGGGTAGCCCACACCCGGCAGGCCGGTGTGGGCTGTGGAATCCGCACGACCGCGACCGCTGTGGTGGGTGGGGCGGCTTTCAGCCGGGGACTTCGACAGCGCCGGGGCCGCGTTGGTGTTGGCCGCGACGTCCAGTGGCGCAGCCGCGCCCGCCGCCTTGCCTGACTTCTTGCTCGCTGAACGCGCCGCCATGTCCCGCTCCGATCCGCCGATACAACCGGAGGACGGTGCCGCGATTCGGGTGACGCCAGAAAGGCAAGGCGCGCGCCCACCCACAGCTCGCAAGGGTTGCGGCTTACCCCTCCCCCTTGCGGGGAGGGGAAGGGGTGGGGGTCGTTTCAAGAGTATGAACAATGTGGTCTAGGACGCCTTCGATGTTGCATCGAATATCGCGGTTCCAAAACCGCAAGACTTTGAAACCCTGAGTCTCCAGGTAATGCTGACGGCGCTGATCGCGTTCGATCTCGGCTTCGGTAGAGTGTGTGGCCCCATCCACTTCGATAATGAGCCGCGCAGACAGACACGCGAAGTCGACGATGAACGGATCGATGGGAACTTGCTGCCTGAACTTAAAGCCCATTGGCTTCAGGGCGCGAAGTTGACGCCACAATGTGCGCTCGGCGTCGGTTCGATTGCGGCGGAGCTGGCGGGCAAATTCGTTGGCCATGGTGGTCTTTATCACCCCACCCCTTACCCCTCCCCGTCAAGGGGAGGGGAGTCCATCGATTGACCGAATTCAAACCATTAATGCTTGCCGCCGCAGCAGCCCTCGCCTTCGGCTTTGGCCGCCCCGCCGCAGCATCCGCCGCCGGCATGATCGTGGTCGTGGTCGTGATCGTGGTGATGATGGTGTCCGCCGCCGCAGCACCCACCCTCGTGCGAATGGGCCTGCGCGTCGGGATCGACGAGCGCGGCAGCCAATCGCCGCTCCACCGCCATCGACTGCTCCACCGGCGCGGTCGGCGATTCCATGCAGAACGCCATCACCTCCGCCGCGAGCCGGATATCGTCGACGCGGCCGAGATAATGCCGGCGCAAACGTCCCTGCCGGTCGAAGATGAGCGTGGTCGGCGTGCCCTGGATCTCGTAGGCCGCCATCGTTTCGGGAATATCGCCGCCATTCGGCTTGTCCTTGGCGACGGGGAACGACAAGCCCTGCTCGGCGAGAAACGCGGCGAGCTTATCCTTGGTCTGCTTCTCAGGTTCCTCGAATGCGGTGTTGAGCCCGAGAATGACGACCTCGTCGTCCATGAACCCTTCGGCCATGCGCTTGGCCTGCGGCAGACCGTGCTTCAGGGACCCCGGGCAATGCGTCTGGAAAGCGGTCAGCACGACGACCTTGCCCTTGAGGCTCGCCAGCGGCTTGGGTTCCGGCGCGTTCAGCCAGTCGGACGCGGCGAATTCGGGCGGGTTCTGGGGATCGAACATGGGGCGGTCCTTTGCGGCGGCGCGGTTCAACGGCGAACGGCGCGGTTCGGCACACCTTATAAGGCAAGGCGGCACCGGCGTCAGGCACCCGGACGGGACGCGCCGCCGCAGTCCCCTTTAAGATTGGGGACAATGCTTGACAGCCGCGGTGGCCCGCGCGACGGGACGCTCGCAACCTTGTTCCGGGGACCGGGAAATGACCGCCACCGCCGCCGAAAAACGCGCCCGACTGGTCGAGATCGTCAAAGCGCGCTCGTTCCAGGAAGGCCCGGAGATGAAACTCGCCTCCGGCAAGACCTCGACATTCTACTTCAACATGAAGCCTACGATGCTCGACCCCGAGGGCGCGGCCCTCATCGCTGAGCTCATGCTTGATGCGATCGGCGGCGTGGAGGCCGATCTCGTCGGCGGCCTGGAGATGGGCGCGGTGCCGATCGCCGCCGCCATTGCCGCCGTCAGCCACGTTCAGAACCGCCCCGTTGGCGCATTCTTCGTCCGCAAGCAGGCCAAGGAGCACGGCACGCAGTCGCTCGTCGAAGGGCTAGTGCGCGGCGACACCATGCAGGGCAAGCGCGTTGTCATCGTCGAGGACGTCACCACCACCGGCGGCTCGGCGCTGAAGGCGGCAAAGGCACTCGAAGCGGAAGGCGCGACGATCGTCCGGGTTTTGACGATCGTCGATCGCCTCGACGGCGCAGCCGATGCCTTTCGCGATGCGGGATTGAATTTCGTGCCAATCCTTGACCTCAACGATTTTCGCAGTTGAAAGCGCGCACGAATACTGAGACCTTGATCGAGCAACGGGAAGCCGGTGCGATGGGGCGCGCCGGCCACGTTTGAACTTCGGGGGACAAACATGCGCGGTGTGGCTGAGGCAGTCCGGTCTCTGGTCGCGGGATCGGCTTTCGCACTTTTCATCATGACCGGTGCGGTCAGCGCCGGTGATCTGGCGACACCGCTGAACCCCTGCAACGATACAAGTCAGCATGCGGCGGCCGCACCCGCCGAAGCGCCCAAGGTCATGACGCTCAAGGACGCCGCCGCGGCCACGGGTATGCTGATCAAGATGACGGAGGCGACCAAGCTCGCCGGTCTGGACAATCCTGAGGTCGATGTCGGACCGCTGACCTTGCTGGCCCCCTCGGACGAGGCCTTCAACGCCCTGCCGCAGGAAATGCGCGACAAGCTCCTGGCACCCGAGAACCGCGCCCTCCTGACCGATCTCCTGCTGTACCACGCGATCCCCGGCCTCTACACGACCGAGCGGCTGCTGAAAGCCAAGGTCCGCAATTACACGATCTCGGCCATCGAAGGCTCTGAGATCGAGATCAACAAGCGGATGAAGACCGGCGAAATCGACATCGCCGGCGCCAAGATCGTCAGGTCCGACGTAACGGCGTCCGACGGCATCATCCACGTGATCGACAAGGTTCTGATCCCGCCCGCCGTTATGGCCGCGCTGACCGCGCCGCCGATGCCCGAGCCAGCCATGGTCGCGGAAGGCGACCAGTAGCCGGGGAGACGGCTGCACTCTGACTTCAGCTCAAAGATCAGGCCCGGAGCGCGTTCGCGTTCCGGGCCTTTCTCGTCGTCAAGCGTGCGTGGGTGTTACGCGGCTTCCTTGTTGAGGCGGCTCTCGGCAAGCTTGGTGAGCTTCTTGTCGGCGCCGTACTCTTCTTCCAGCGTTTCGCCCAACACCTTGGCGGCGTCCTTCATGCCCAGGAGCTGCGCCCACGACACCAGCGTGCCGTAGCGGGTGATTTCGTAATGCTCGACGGCCTGAGCAGCGGCAATCATCCCGGCGTCGCGCGTATCGGCGTCTTTGATTTCGCCGATGAGTTCGTTGGCCTCCTTGAGAATGCCGTCGATGGCGGGGCATTCGGCGCCCTGCGCCTTCTCGCCCAGCATCTCGAACACCTGCTCAAGGCGCGCCACCTGATTTTTCGTTTCTTCCAGATGACCTTCGAAAGCCTTTGCCAACTGCGGGCTATCCGCCTTCTTGATCATTTTCGGCAGGGCCTTCAGCACCTGCTTTTCCGCGTAGTAGATATCCTGCAGAGTGTGCAGGAAGAGATCGTTGAGGTTTTCGATCTTCATGGGTGGCTCCTTGGGTTTACGTTTGGGTATGTGAGGTAAGGGTGAGGCGAGCCTCGCGTGGGGGGAACGCTGGCTCGCCTCTCTGCAGGCAGTGTCGGTCGGGGGGATGACGGGGTTGCCTGCAGAATTCTTTTGGGTTGAGCGGTCGTTACGCCGCCTTCTGCCGTCGCCGTTCCATTTCTGAAATACGCTCGGTGACGTCTGAGCGCTGGCGGGTCAGCAATTCGCGATCGGGATCGCCGGATTTTTCAATCGCGTCATTGTAATATTCGACGATGCGCTTCTCGCCGTCGATGAATCCGGGAAGAACTTTTTCATCCAGATCGGTCAGCATCGATTGCACGCTGATGATGGTGCGGTGCACCGTCGACATGAAAGAGCCGTCCTCATCCGGCTTAAGGCCGGCTTTGATCAAAAGCGGCTCGATTTCCGCAATTGCTTGGCGGCGCAGAGCCGCCATTTCCTCAAACAGAGAAACGAGCCCAGTTTTACCCGCGTCTTTGATCGCTTCGTCGTACCCGTTGCGGCTATCGACAAGGGTTGTGTGCAAAGACGCTAGCGCATCGCTGTAATCCGACATAGGTGTGCTCCCACTGACCGGCGTCCGAGCCAGGTGATATCGACGCTCCGGTTGCCTTGTGAACGCAGGGTGTGGGGGACGGTTCCGGCGGCGCGCCAATTTGGACGCTCATTTGGGCATCCCGCCGTCCGGATCCGGATTAACCAAATGGTTTGCGTGCGAAATTCGGCAGTCCACTGTTGGCGCTTTTCCGTGTAAACAGTCGACACATTCTGCATGGTTCAAGCTAACTGATCCGGAGTCGTCTCTTGCCGACCAGCGCCTTGGGCCTGAGCTATGTCCAATCGACCATCCTGCTGATCGCAGCGGGAACCGTTCTTCTTTTCATGCTGGTCGTCGCATCGTTCAAACTGTCGTCCGAGGCCAGCAACAAGACGGAGGCGATTTCGGTTGAGCGGCTGGTTCGCATCGCGACCCGGCAAGCCCAGATTGGACTGATCGACGCCGAAACCGGACAGCGGGGCTACCTGCTGACGGGGGATGAGGCCTACCTGAAGCCCTACACCGACGGCGAACGGTCGGCGCGCGAGGGTCTGGCAGCCATGCGCGAACGCATCACGCATCCCGATGACATAAAACGGCTGGCGGACATCGAAAACTACATCGACGATAAGCTCGAAGAACTCAAGACAACTGTTGAGCTGACAAAAACCGGCCGCCGCGACGAGGCCATTGCCATCATGCAGACGGACCGCGGTCGCGACTACATGAATGAGCTGCGGGCCGACTTCGACGCCATTACGGCACGTTCCGACTCGGCGATCGGCGAGGGTCTCGAAAGTCTCGACAAATCAGCCGGCCGGCTGTCGATGACCACCGCCTTCGGATCGATGATGCTGGTGAGCTTCGCTGCGCTGGCCTTCTACATTGTCGCCAACAATACCGGCAAGCTGATCTCCGCTCAGGAGTCGTTGCGGGAACTCACGAATGACCTTGAAGACCGCGTAAAAGACCGCACACAATCCCTGACGGAGGCGAACGAGGAAATCCAGCGCTTCGCCTATATTGTCAGTCACGATTTGCGCGCGCCCCTTGTCAATATCATGGGATTTACGAGCGAACTGGAAAGCGCTTCCGGCAAACTCGCCGGCTACTTCTCGAAAACGGCGCAGGATATCGACGAACCGGCTGCCGCCCAGATCGCCATGGAGGACATTCCCGAATCGGTGGGTTTCATTCGGGCTTCGAGCGTTAAAATGGACGGCCTGATTGGCGCCATCCTGAAACTGTCGCGCGAAGGCCGCCGCGAATTCAAGCGCGAGCGGGTGCAATTCGACGAAGTTGTCCAAACGGCGCTCGCCTCGCTCCAGCATCAGCTCGACGAAACGAGTTCCACCGTCGATGTCGATCCGGAATTGCCGTCGGTGGTGTCGGACAAGATTGCTCTTGAACAAATTGTCGGAAACATTCTCGACAATGCGGTCAAGTACCTGATGCCCGGACGTCCTGGAAAAATAACGGTGACGGGCGAAGAAAGTGGCGGTCGCGTGAAATTGCGAATCGCGGACAATGGCCGCGGCGTAGCGGAAAACGATCTCAAACGAATTTTCGATTTGTTCCGCCGCGCGGGCAGGCCCGACCGGCCCGGCGAGGGCATCGGCCTTGCTCACGTCCGGTCGCTGGTCCGCGCTTTGGGCGGCGACGTCACGGTGCAATCCAAACTCGGCGAAGGCACAACCTTCACCATCGACCTGCCGAAGAAAATAGCCGTCCGAGCGAATAAGGAGCAGCCGGCATGAACACGGACAACGCCCATCCCGTCACAATTGTCATGATCGAGGACGATGATGGCCATGCCCGGTTGATCGAACGCAACATTCGCCGCGCCGGCGTGACCAACGAGATCGTGCCGCTGACCAACGGCCATGCCGCTCTTGAATTTCTGCTGGGCGAAGATGGGTCGGGAACCGTGAATTCACGCCGCGCTCTGCTGGTGCTTCTCGATCTCAACCTGCCCGATATGAGCGGTGTCGACATTTTGCAGAAGATCAAGACCAACGCCCATTTGAAGCGGACGCCCGTGGTCGTGCTCACAACCACAGACGACGAGCGCGAGATCCAGCGCTGCTATGACCTGGGCGCGAACGTCTACATCACCAAGCCCGTCAATTACGAAAGTTTTGCCAACGCAATCCGGCAGCTCGGCCTCTTCGTGGCCGTAATGCAGGTTCCGTGCGCCGAATGAAGGTCCATTCAAACTCCGTCAACCGGCACGGTCGATGACAAGCATACTCTACATTGATGATGACGAAGGCTTGGCGCGGCTGATGCAGAAGGCCCTGGCCAACCATGGCATCACGGTGGACCATGCTCCGGGTGGACAAGAGAGCTGCGCCAAGCTTCAGGAAAACGATTACGACGCCATCGCGCTCGACCACAACCTGAGCACCGAAACGGGTCTTGATCTCATTCCCCAACTGTCAAAAATCAGCCCCGATACGCCCATCATCTACGTCACAGGTTCGGATGATGCCAATATCGTCATGTCCGCCTTGCGGTCGGGTGCCAGCGACTATGTCTGGAAGGATTTGAATGGGCACTATCGCGAACTGATTGTGTCTTCGATCAACGATGCGGTCGCAAAGCGGAAGATGATGGCCGAGCGCGAGGAAGCTCAGCGCGCGATCCTCGCCGCGAAAGAGCGCGCCGAAATGCTGCTGGCGGAAGTCAATCACCGCGTAGCCAATTCACTGGCGATGATTTCCTCGTTGGCCACACTTCAATCCAACGTGGTGAAGGACGAAGCCGCCAAGGCCGCGCTGGCGGAAATGCGGGCCCGCATTCTCGCGATCGCCGGCATCCATCGCCGGCTCTATACGTCATCGGACGTGCGCACCGTCGATCTCGATGCATACTTCAAGAATTTGGGTACGGAGCTGGCGGCAGCGGTCGGAGAAGACCGGCGGGCGCAGGCAGTGACAGTCGTCGCCGATAGCAATGTTGCGATCTCCACCGATCGCGCCGTGACGTTGGCGATGGTCGTGACCGAATTGGTGACCAACGCCATCAAATACGCTTATCCAAACGGACAGTCCGGCGAGATACGGCTTGTCCTCCGGCGGGTGCCGGGCGACATGGCCGAAATTCGGGTGGAGGACGATGGCGTCGGATGGACGGGTTCGGGCCCGTCCCAAGGAACGGGACTGGGCTCGAAGATCATTCAGTCGATGACCAAATCGCTGGCCGCCGATCTCACCTACGACCAGCAGGCGAAAGGCACGACCGTTCGGCTGTCGTTCGCCGTTTGAACCGGCGCGGTTAGGCGAAGGTGCTATAGGCCGGCCGGATGATGAACGGCCCGCCGGCGGGTACGCCGTCGCCGGTGAACGGTGCGACCAGCCGGGCAAGTTCGTGTCCGTGCTGCTCCGCGATGGTTGCAGGTTCGATCTGCTTGGCTTGACGGACTTTGGCAAACGCCATGCGCGCACGGTCGGCCAGATCACCGCCGGTCGCGGTGAGCATCACACGCCAATCGCCGTCCTGCCAGGTCCGGCCGCGGCGGATGTTCTTTGCGATGGCCATGTCTGCCTCCCTCTTCGATCGTGCCGCCCGATGAGCGGGTTCCAGGACATCGCTGTCCCGGAACCCATTCGTGTCGTTAGTTCTCGATCACTTCCGGCAACGCCTCGACCTGCTGTTCGGTGCGGGTCAGGATGATGCGGTCGTTGACCATTTTGAACTCTTCAGCGGCAACGCGAACGCGTGTCTCGCCAAAGCCGAGGAACCCGCCGATGTCGGCGTGAAGTTCCTTGACCCGGCCATCGCCGTCGCGAACGACCTTGGCGACTTCGCCGACGTTCTTCTCGTCGCTCGACCAGACGACCTTGTTCTTTAGGGCCTTCGCCTGGTCGTCGGTCAGAACCGGCGCCGGGGCGTTATCGGCCGTCGGAGCCGGGATCTCGGCCGGAGCCTGCGCGGCCGGCGGCGTCTCGGGCATAGCCGGTGCGGGCGTTGTCGGGGCCGGTTCCGTGATTGCGGGCGGCGTAGCATCCGTCGCCGGAGGCGTGGTCGCATCCTGTGCGAACGCGGCAGTCGAAAGCATCAGCGCCGCTGCAAACGGGAGAATAACGGTGCTCTTCATCATCTCACTCCTTTTATAGTCTGGCTGTCGATTGTGCAGCCTGCGGATAAAACGCACGCAGGACTGCTTAGTTCCAGTTAGTTCCAGATCACGCGCGGCTTGCTGAGCCGTCGTTCTACACGGCGGCGGACAGCTTTCGCGCTGACCACTGCGGCAGCAAGCCGTCCATCGGTCTTGGCGCGCCGCTCGAAGTCCCGCTCCGCGAGAGGATCGAGCCGGCCGGAGACATAATCGCTGACGTCGGTCGCAAGATGCTCTTCATCGTGACCGAAATAGCCAGCGGCTCCGCTGCAAGCGTCAGATGACATTGAAGATGTTCAACAGAACGATGACGGAGATCGGCACGCCGACCAGCCAAAGGATGACGGATTTCATGGTCTCACTCCTCGTAGAATTCGCGTTTCCCGGCGAGACCGTCGCGGTCTTCAGTTCACGGTCTCTATCCGGTTCGTGGAGTAAACGCTCTGTTCACCCGGAGGTTTCCGGGCACCAACGACGATTTTCATGCGCTGGTAAGAGTGTCGCAGTTCGCCGTTAAGCAGCGTCCGCCGTCTCTGGCTTGCGTGTCGGCTCGAAATCGAGCGCCGCAACCGCCTCACCGATGCTCCGCCACAGCGGGATGCCTTCGGGCAGCGACGCGCGATCCAGCCCATAGCCAGGCTCCACCGCCTCCAGCACATTGATCCGTGCATTCGGAAACTGCTGCGCGGTCCGCCTCGCGAGAATACCGAGCATGCGCCCCTCCATGCCGCCGGCGCTGGCAATGATGATCGCATCGACAGGCTCGCCGTCCCCGGCGCCGCGCCGCTGCGCCAGAGCCGAAAGTCCGGACGTGTCCGTGACCGACTCGACGTCGATGCGCGGTGACTTGTCGAGGACGGCCGCCGCGACTTTTGCCGTCAAGGCATCGAAAGATCCGCGCGCGGGAATGACGAGCACCCGCTGTGCGAGCGCCGGGGTGGCGGGTGCCGCCGGCACCGACTCGATGAGGAATTCGACCACGTCGAGCACGGTTTCGCTCACGTCCGCTTGCCGCGCCTCGTCGATCCGGCCGCGCCGCTGATCGGCCGCTGCGTGCCGCAAGGCCGGCAGCAAAGAGGTATCGACGGCGGCGTTCAGCCCGTTCTCTTCAATCTCCTCCTCGACTTGCGCAATGGCCGCCGCCGTATCACCCGACAAGATGCGCCGGTAGAGATCGAGATGCGGGTCAAGTGCACGCTGATCGCCAAGCAGGATGCTCGCAAACTCCAGCCTGGGAATATAGGCACCGAGCACAACGAGAAGCAGTGTCAGAGGGGCGGCCAGCAGCAGCCCGATCGGTCCCCAGATCAGCACCCAGAAACTCGCTGCCAGCACCATGGCGAAGGGGCTCAGCCCGATCGTTCTGCCGAGAACGGCAGGCTCGATGATGTGCCCCATCACCGGCTCGGAGATGAGGAAGAACGTGGCTGTCGTCAAAGCAAGGCCCCATCCGGGATCGACGCCGGCGGCCAGAATGACGGGCGGGACCGCGGCGATGAACGATCCGACGTAGGGAATGAACCGCGCAATCGCGCCGACCGCGCCCCATAGAATGGGATTTGGCACGCCGATCACCGCCAGAAAAATTCCAGTCACGACGCCGAAACTGCCGTTGAGCAGCGCCTGGGTCAGAAAGAGCTTCGACAGACGCGAGCCCGCATCGCTCATCGCGGCGGTGGTGCCGCTGATGTTGTCCGTCCCCGCAAGCCGGATGACGCGGTCGCGGATGTCCTCGTATTGGAGGAGAAGGAACATCGTGAAGAGGAGCGTGAGTGCGAACGTCGTGCCTGGACCGGAGATCCGTTCGAGCATCGCGCCGAATGTCATGCCCTCGTCTTGGGGCTTCTCGTCGGCATCCTTCTCCGTCTCCGCCTCGGTCCCATCGAGGTTGGTAGAGGGAACCGTGGTCACCCCGCTCTGCGTCGATGGCTGGGGAGCGTCGAATTCTTGACGGATGGCCTTGTCGATCGCCTCGACGGCGTCCCCCGCCTTCTGCAAAGTGCCCCCACCGCGCCCAAGGCTGGAAACCCACCGCGCCTTCTCGACGAGATTTTCGCGGTACGTCTGCAATTCCGCGGTTAACGAAAGAATCTGAGTGCTGAGCACGGCGGTGAGCGAAACGGCTGCGAAAAAGCTGCCGCCCAGCACAATCGCCACCGCGAGCCCGCGCGGCACGCGCCAGCGCACGAGCTTGCGCACGATCGGACTGAGAATGAATGACAGAATGGTCGCGATCGCGAGCGGGATTAAAAGGTCCGCTCCAAGAACGAGCGCCGCGATAATCAGCGCGGTTATGATGAGCGACGCCTGTAGAGCGCGCAAATTATCTGCCAGCATCGGCATTTGACGTTGATCCCCATGGTCGAGCCCGCTTGGGCTCAAATGTCATCCGCAACCGTAACGCGCCCGGGCACACAAGGTTGCGGAGTTCCGCTTACGGATGGGAACCGGATGGGCACTGACGGCGTTGAGGGCGCAAGGCGGGAGATGACCCGGCCTTTAGCAACGGAGAAATTTCATGTCGGGAACGGGTGACAAGATCAAAGGTTACGCCAACGAGGCGATGGGCAGCATCAAGCAGGGCGTCGGCAAGCTTGTCGGCTCTGAAAAGCTGCAGGCCGAAGGCGCGGCTCAGGAACTGAAGGGCGAAGCCCAGAAGACGGTCGGCGATGTGAAAAACGCCGCATCCGACGCATACGACAACGTCACGTCGTCCTCTACTGCTGATAAGGCGTCCGGCCACTACAACGACGCGGTGGGCAACGTTAAGCAGACAGTTGGACGCGCTGTCGGCTCGGCCGAAATGGAAGCGGAAGGTCTGGCCCAGGAAGCCAAGGGCGAAGCCCAGAAGCTCAGCGGCGACGTTAAAAAGTCCATCGGCCGATAAGCGAACGATCGGGAACTAACCAACGCGCCCTGGAACAAACGCCGGGGCGCGTTTTCGTGATAAAATAGCGGCTTGCGAAATTATCAGAACTGCCCGGGAACCGGGCTCGAACAGCCGCGTTCTGATGACATTCGGTCCGTAACACCAACCTTCAAGGAGCACACGCCATGGGCAATATGATGTACTACGCCGTCGTCTTTCTCGTCGTCGCACTCGTCGCGGCTTTCCTCGGCTTCGGCGGCGTCGCCGGCACCGCCATGGAAGGCGCTCGCCTGCTGTTCTGGGTCGCGATCATCCTGTTCGTCGTTTCCCTGATTGCCGGTATCATACGCAAAGCCTGATGCGGGTCTGGCGCCAATCGCGCCTTGATCTGAGCGGCCGGACTTCGCTCTGAGGAGTGGAGTTCGGCCGTTGGCGTAATGAGAGGTCGATCTAAGAGGGAAATGTTGCGATGGCAGGCTTGAACCCCGCACAACGCAAGACCCGAATTATTCTCGTGGCGCTCGCGCTGTTGCTGCCGACCCTGTCGCTGCTGCCGCTGGGTGGGCTGTACCTCTATGAGCACGGCTGGCTGCTCTATTGGGCGATCGGGGCGCTTGCCGTTGCGTCCGCCGGCTTTCTGGTCGAACGCGCCTGGATGACGTCGGGCGAACGCCGCCTTGCCAAATTGGAAGCCGCCGACGAGCGCCGCCGCCGCGATGGCCACCTTACGCTCTCCGACCGCGCTTGGGCCGATGTGCGCGCCATCGCGGAAAGGCTCGACCCCGACACGCTGTCATCGACCGAAGCCATCCTTCAACTGGGCCAGCGCACCATCGACACGGTGGCGCGCCGGATGCACCCGGAAAACAACGACGCCGTCTGGCAATTCACATTGCCTGAAGCGCTCGTCATCGCGGAACGTGTCTCGAGCCGCCTCGGCCACTTCGTCGAAACGCAAATACCGCTCGGCGACAGGCTGACCGTAGCGCAGCTGATGGCGGTTTACCGGTGGCGCGGCATGGTCGGCGTCGCGGAACGCGCCTACGACGTCTGGCGCATCATTCGCCTCGCCAACCCCGCAACCGCCGTGACCCACGAGGCACGCGAACAACTGTCGCGCGCCGTGCTCAACTGGAGCAAGGAGCGCGTCGGCCGCCGCATAGCCGAGGCCTACGTCGAGGAGGTCGGCCGCGCGGCCATCGATCTCTACGGCGGCCGCCTGCGGCCCCATGGCGAAGCGGAACAGATCGCCGCACAGTCCAAAGACGCCGCAGACCGTCCCGGCCGCGCATTGCGGGCACTCGTCAGCGGCGCATCACCGGCGCGGTTGGACACCATGGCGGCGGTCGCTGCCGTCGCCGACAAAGCGACCGAATTCGAAGGCAAGCCACGCATACTGTTCCAAGCCGATGAAACGATCGGTGATGAAAACGTGGCGCGGCGGCAGTTCGTTCGCGCGCTGACGGACACCGACGTCGTCATATGGTGCGTGGATCGAGAACGCGGCGTGACGGCCGGCGACCTCGCCGCCGCCGACGCATTAAAGCGCGGTGTGATTGCTGGAAAAGTCGAGCAGGGGCCGGGCGTCGTGGTCGTTGCGGTTCAAAGTAACGGTCAGTCGCCGGAAGATGCCGAAGCGCGGGTCGAGCCTCTGACTTTGGCACTCGAACGGTTTGGCCGGGTTCCGGTGATGACGCTGCTCATTGCGGAGAACGGTCCGCAGCGCGAGATCGACGCGGCGGCAATCGCCGCCGCCGTCAGCGACCTCGCGGCGCGCGCGCCCGCGTTCGCGGTCAGGCCGCAGCATGGACGGACGGGGATCGCATCGGCGGCGCGGCAGGCTGTCTCGGCCGCTGGCACGCTGGCCGGTCAGATTTTCGGACGGCGCGGGTAGGCGTCGGAAGGTTCGGTCATTCCGCGGCGTCTGGAACCTTCGCGCAGGCTTGGCGTTACCCGACCGCACGCCGGCCGGGGCCGGCGCTCAACACCCCAGGAGATCACGCACATGGCAACTTCTTCCCCCTATTCCAACACGAACCGTGATGACGTGACCCGTCAGGCTTCGGATCGTGCGTCTGACCTGGCCAACAAAGCCGGCCAGCAAATCGACCGCGCGCTCGACAGCGCCGAAGGCATTGCCCGTCAGGTCAGCGAGCAGGGCCGCGAAGCCAGCGAGCGCGTCACTGAAGTTGCCGGCAACATCAAGGGCGCCGTCGACAAGTCGGTGAAGGACCAGCCAATGGCGACGCTGGCCGTCGCTGCTGCAATGGGCTTTGTGCTGGGCGCACTCTGGAAGTCGTAAAAAACTCGGTTCCGTTTGATCTGAAAAAAACAAAGTAGGGGGCACGGCAGATGTTGGGTTTAGGTTTCATATTCCGCAAAGCGCAGGCGACGGTAGATAATGCCATCGCTCAGCTTGTGTGGGGCCTGCTCATGGTCGTGCCCCTGCTTGTTGCCGCCGGTTTCGCGACGGCGGCAGCGGCAAGCTATCTTCACAGGGTTTATGAGCCCGAAATTGCCAATCTGATCGTTGCCGGCGCTTATGCTCTCGCCGCCGCCCTGATGGCGATTATTTATGCGGTCCGCCGGGCTGAACCCGCCGCCAGCGAAGACCCAAAGGCGCAGGACGACAAAGCGGCCGAGTCACAGGCCGCCGAATCCGGCGCCGGAGCAGCAATGAATGCAGCCGATCGCGAAGTGATGTTGGCCGCGCTGACCACCTTGGCTCCCTTGACGATCCGGCCGGTTCTGACGGCCTTGTTCCGCAATCTGCCGATCGTCCTGGCGATTGCCGTGGCGGCATTCATTCTGACCCGCGTCACGGAGATTGCCGGACCCGACGAGGCCCTCTCGCCCGCAGAATAGGGTCTAAGATACCGTTGAATAACAACAGCATGACTTCGGGTCGGTCAAATATGCCCCGCGCTGGGAACCTTAGATGGCATCCCGCGTTACGACGTCTACGAACAGGCTGCGCCATACCGCGCGGCCACGCAATGTTGCTGGGGGGCCAGTGTGTCGAACAATCAATCGAAGTCAGACCAGTCACAGACCGAACCTATGCAACCTGAAACGTTGAATGCCGACGAACCATCATGTCTTCCGGAAGGCGCGGAAGCTCACATCGCAGTTGGACTGAAGCGGCTCTACGGACAGATGCTGTCCGAACCGATGCCCGACAAGTTCGCCGGCCTACTCCAGCAACTGGCGAAGGCGGACCGCGAACCGGAGGGTCCGAAATGACAACGGCCCCGCCATCGGATTTCCATGCCGAGTTGACCAAACTGCTTCCCAATCTGCGGGCCTTCGCGCGGTCGCTCACGCGATCAGGCGATCAGGCCGACGATCTCGTGCAGGAAGCTGTGATGAAGGCGTGGCGCAATTGGGAACAGTTCGCGCCCGACAGCAACCTCAAGGCGTGGATGTTTACCATTTTGCGCAACGCCTACCTTTCGGAACGGCGCAAGCGGAAGAATGAAGTGCAGGATGTGGAAGGCGAGTTCGCGGCCCAGCTCGGCACGAAGGCCGAACAGCCCGGGCACATGGATATGATCGACTTTCAGGCTGCATTCGCCCAACTCCTCCCCGAGCACAAAGAGGCCCTCATATTGATCGGCGCGGAAGGATTTTCGTATGAGGAGGCAGCCCTCATGTGCGGCTGCGCCGTCGGCACCATGAAGAGCCGTGTCAATCGCGCCCGCAATAAGCTCGTCCAGATCATGGGCCTTGAAAGCGCCGCCGAAATCGGCGCCGGGGAAAAGACAGACGCTTTTCTGAGAGCCGTCGGCTAGAAAGAGCACAGCCACAGCGGAGGCGGACGATGAACCGGACCAGAATGGCCAGCCCGACGCGATCGCCCGCTATCGGAAATTCTTGCCAGCCGAATTTCGGCTGTCGGATCGTCAACTTTGAAATCGTGAACAAGTCACGGGGGAATGAATAGCCATGAGTTCGTCACTCGCCGATATGGTTGCTCCGCAACTGCCCTACTTGCGCCGGTTCGCCCGTGCATTGATGGGCTCTCAGGAACGGGGCGACGCTTACGTCGTCGCGATGCTCGAAGCGCTCGTTGCCGACAACCGGCTTTTCGATCGATCGATCGCGCCGCGAACGGCGTCGTATAAGGCGTTCGTCAAGGTCTGGAACGCGGTGCCGACCAACGGCAGCGCCGAGCCGGCCATCGACGCTGCCGATCGCCGCATCGAAACGCTGAACCCCGGTCCCCGGCAGGCCTTCCTGCTTGCGGCTGTCGAGGAATTCGGCACCCGCGACATCGCCACGATCTTAGACAAGTCCGAGGACGAAGTTTCCGAACTCATCAGCGCCGCCAGCAAGGAGATCGCCGAGCAGTTGGCGTCGCGCGTGCTCATCATTGAGGACGAACCGCTCATTGCGCTCGACATCGAGGGGCTCGTAACCGACATCGGCCACGAAGTCGTCGGCGTTGCCGCAACTCACAAGGAGGCGCTGGAAATCGCGCGCGAAAAGCGGCCGGAATTGATCCTGGCCGACATTCAACTCGCCGACGGCAGTTCGGGCATCGACGCCGTGAACGAGATTCTCATGGAGCTGAACGTCCCGATCATTTTCGTGACGGCCTACCCCGAACGGCTTCTGACCGGCGACAAGCCCGAGCCGGCGTTCCTCGTGACCAAGCCGTTCAAACACGAGATGGTCAAGGCCGTGATCAGTCAGGCGCTGTTCTTCGACGTCAAAGCCGGCGTCAAACAGCACGGCGCCGCCGCGTGATAATCGGCAATGTAGTCCCGCAATCTGACGATGAGCCAACCTGCGCGTGAACGGCGACACGCGGCATTCGGAAAGTGGAGCATGACCACCGATAGCCAGAAGGTGGATACTTCGAACCGCACAGCCATCGAGGCCGACACTGCCGGCAGCGCCGGGACGGCCACGTTCGATGGGTCGGACCTCAACTGGCAGTTTTTCGAGGCCAGCCCCGACGGCGTGAAGATCCTGGACTGCGACGGACGGCTCATTTTCGTCAACGCAAACGGGCTCAGAGCCTTGGAAGCTGACTTCGAGACGATCGGCAACAGGAAGTGGATCGAGCTATGGCCGGAGGCCAGCCGTGCGGAGGTTGAGCAGGCCTTCAACCAGGCACGCGGCGGCATGTCCGCACGCTTCACGGCCTTGCGGCCGACGCTGAAGGGCACGCAGCGCTGGTGGGACGTGGTGATCTCGCCGATCAAGGACCGCGCCGGTAAAATCGTCAACCTGATGTCCATTTCGCGTGATGTGTCGCCGAGCATCGCGCTCGCCGAAACCTTGCAGCGCAGCGAACAGCAGTTCCAGGCACTGGCCAACAACATCGCGCAGTTGGCGTGGATGGCCGATGCCTCCGGCCAGCTTTTCTGGCTCAATCAGCGCTGGCTTGATTACACCGGCAGTTCCCTTGAAAGCTCACTGGGCGAGGGCTGGCGCGTCTTTCACCACCCCGATCACGTCGCGCGCGTGGTCGACAAATGGAAGCGCTGCACGTCCGAGGGCCGCGTGTGGGAAGACCTGTTTCCATTGCGCGGCACGGACGGCAATTACCGTTGGTTTCTATCGCGCGCCATGCCCGTGCGCAATGCCGCCGGCAAAATCGAACTGTGGTGCGGCACCAATACCGATGTCACCGAGGCGCGGCATCAAAGTCAGCGACTTCGGAAATTGGCGCGCATGATCGAATTGTCCCACGAAGCCATGCTCGTGCGCGAAGTGGGCGGTGGGATTGAATTGTGGAATCGTGGCTGCGAGGAACTCTTCGGCTATACGAAGGCGGATGCGAACGCCAAATCCGTCTTCGAGCTTCTACAGCCCCGTAATTTGCCCCCCTCCGACGTGTTCGACGCCGAGATCCTGGAGAACCATTCGTGGAGCGGTGAGGTCCACTATGCTGACAGCGACGGTGCGGATGTTTGGGTGGACAGCCGGCAGGAACTCGTCACCATCGGCGACAAGAACTTCGTGCTGGAAACCAACCGCGACATCACCGAGCGCCGGCAGGCGGATCAGGTGCGCTCCCTGCTCGTGGCTGAACTCAACCACAGGGTCAAGAACACGCTCGCGGTGGTGCAGTCGATCGCTGCCCAGACCGCGCGTTCGACGGCCGACCCTAAGAAATTCATTGCGCGCTTCAATGGCCGCCTGCAATCGCTCGCCGCCGCCCACAACATCCTGAGCGATGTGTCGTGGTCCGGCGCGCCGATCGTCGAGTTGATCAAATCCCAGGTGTCGGTGATGGGTGCCGACGCCGACCGGATCCGGCTTCACGGCGAACCCGTCGATCTTCCGGCGCAAACGGCACAGCAACTTGCACTGATCCTGCATGAGCTGGCGGCCAATGCCCTGCAGCATGGCGCGCTGTCGGTCCCGAACGGAAGTATCGACATCGGTTGGGTTGAAGAAGACGGCAGCCAACCGCGCGTGATACTGACGTGGCGTGAAATCGGGGGGCCGGAAGTCTCCCCACCCGTCGGCCGTGGGTTCGGGCTGACGCTGATCGAACGCTCACGCTCGTTGCCCAACCTCAAGACGTCGATTGCCTTCGAGCCGAAAGGTGTTGTGGTCGAAATTTTACTCGACGTGACGGGCACCGCCGATCAGCCGATGTTCAACCCCGGTGCCAAGCTCATCAAGCCGCGGCAAACCCGCGCGCGCACCAAGCGTGCGCCAGAACGCCGAATTATTATCATGGACGGAAGCCTGAGCCGTGCCGTCCTTCTGGAAGATATGATCGACTCCGCGGGCTATGCCGTGTCACCGCCGATGACGACGGCAAAAGCCGCGATTGCGGAACTGGCGGCCCATCCGGCCGATCTTGTGGCACTCGATGTCGACGAGATTGCCGACGCCGAAATCGATCGGTTGCTGGTCGAGTTGGCGGAGCGCCGCATACCGTGCATCGCCATCGGCAGCTCCGGGCGACTGGCGCGAATTAAAGCCGGTTCGTTTTCCTCACTGGTCGCCAAACCGATCGAGCGGGAATCGTTCCTGCGTGCGCTGCGCACCAGTCTTGAGGATCACCTCGAAGCGGACGAAACGTTGCTCTGATGGCCTGAGGTCCAGGTGATGCAGTGACCGGATTTATTCCCCGTGCATTCCCAGTCCGGCTGGTCTAGACAACGCCGGTCCCAAACGAGATTGGACCGGAGACAGTCATGTACGCCCCGTCGCGGAACGCCTTTGGCTCAGGACTCACAAATTTGGTGTTGGTTCTCACCGTGGCAATATTTGCCTTCGCCGGCACGGCCGTAGCTCAGGAGACTTCAGTGACGACACCGAGCGGATTGAAAATCGAAGATAGCAAGGTCGGCGATGGCGCCGCGCCTGAGACCGGGCAGATCTGTGTGATGCATTACACGGGTTGGCTCTACGAAAATGGGCAGAAGGGTCGCAAGTTCGACAGTTCGGTCGACCGCGGCGAGCCTTTCGAGTTTCCGATCGGCACCGGCCGGGTCATCAAGGGCTGGGACGAGGGCGTGGCCAGCATGAAGGTGGGGGGCAAGCGCACCCTGATTATTCCGCCCGAACTGGGCTACGGCGCACGCGGCGCCGGTGGGGTCATTCCACCGAACGCGACACTCATATTCGATGTCGAGCTTTTGGATCTTCGCTGACCCGCGTGCGGCACTCGGATGGAAAAAGAAACAGGGGTCCGGATTTCTCCGGACCCCTTTTTTGTTTGGGGACAGACAGGAAGAGGCAACCCGCTCAGGCTGCGACGGTGCCTTCTTGACCGGGATCGCGCAGCACGTATCCGCGGCCCCACACGGTCTCGATGTAACCGTTCGGTGCGCCGGTCACTTCCTTGAGCTTCTTGCGCAGCTTGCAGATGAAGACGTCGATGATCTTCAGTTCCGGCTCGTCCATGCCGCCATAGAGATGATTAAGGAACATCTCCTTGGTGAGCGTGGTGCCCTTGCGTAGCGAGAGCAACTCCAGCATCTGATATTCCTTGCCGGTCAGATGCACGCGCTGGCCGTTCACTTCGACGGTCTTGGTGT
Source organism: uncultured Hyphomicrobium sp. (assembly GCA_964458265.1). Lineage (GTDB taxonomy): Bacteria > Pseudomonadota > Alphaproteobacteria > Rhizobiales > Hyphomicrobiaceae > JAGVSR01. The sequence goes on from CAYWIF010000023.1 coordinate 21,989, forward strand.
CGAGGTTGACCTTCAGATCGCCGGTTTCGATGACCGACTGCGCATGGCCCTTGGACCGGCGCACGATGGCATGGATGCGGGCGACCAGTTCGTCCTTATGGAAGGGCTTGGTCATATAGTCGTCGGCGCCGAAGCCGAGACCTTTCACCTTGTCCTCGATCTGGGCGAGACCCGACAGGATCAAGATGGGCGTGGACACCTTGCTGACGCGCAGCGTCTTGAGGACTTCGTAACCGCTCATGTCGGGCAGGTTCAAGTCCAGCAGGATGATGTCGTAATCGTAAAGCTTGCCGAGGTCGACGCCTTCCTCGCCAAGATCCGTAGTGTAGACGTTGAAGCCTTCGGATTGCAGCATCAGTTCGATGCTTTGTGCCGTTGCGCTATCGTCCTCGATCAGAAGGACTCGCATGTCTTTCGTTCCTCTCTTCCCAGTCCCGTCGCCAGGTCGTCTGCCCAGATGCTGAAGAGAACGCTAGCTGCGCCCGCGAAATTCACGGCGCCCGCTAATCCCTTTTAAGGAATTTACCCACCAGAAGTTAACAAACCCTAATTTTGTCTTGCGCCTTTCGCGATAACCGGACGCGCTTCGACAAAACCGTAACCGAAGGCAAGGAAGAGTGGTTCGCCCGGTTCGATCCGGGACGCGCCAGTGACACATTTTGATAAGATTACCCCGCCGCCCCGGAACGCCCTGCCGGACCCCTGCCTCCGCCGCTCGGTTGAACTGACGCCGACCCTGCCCGGTCGCAGCCTCAACTGTGGCGATTCTCAGGTTTCCAAGCACAAACGCACGCGAATCTACAGGTATCAGAATTCGCGGGCGGACCACAGGGCGTCTTGGCTTCTTTTTCGGGACGCCAGACAAAACTTTAGCAAACCTTTGCATCCCGTTGCTTTACCGCAACTTAATTGGCATATGCTACCTAGATTGAGTAAGGTTGACGGACGCAGCGTGCGAAGCCCCCTGGCTCGCGAGATGTTCCCGTCGGTCCATTATGGATGAACAACGGTTCCATTCTTGGCATGGGACTTGAACATTCGAAGCAGGCGTTCGAACAGGTATGGGGTATCGAACCATGAAGCCACGCGAAACCGCGCTGCGCTTGAAGCGCTTCGAGGCCGAAGAAAAGGCCCGCAAAGTAGCGGATATCGAGTTCATGATCCGCGAGTTTGAGACGATCGCGGCGGACCTCGATCGTCAAATCCACGCTGAGGAAGAGCGGACCGGCATCAAGGATCCGGCTCATTTTTCCTATTCGACCTTCGCAAAATCGGCCAGCGCCCGCCGCGACAACCTTCGCTCGTCGTCGGGGGAACTGAAGGCCAAACTCGAAGCGGCCATCAAGGATCGCGACGAGGCGGCCGACCAGTTGGAGCGGGCCTCGACGGCCGAACCGCGTGAAATCGAGCGCGGGTCCGGCCGCCGCCGTGGCGACCGCGCCAGTTCTGTGGTGATGCGCTGATCCAGCGTCCCTAGGGTCGTGCCCTGATTCGGACCGGACCTCGTCTGGCCCGCATTTTACCGCGACCGTGACGTCGCGGGAGCCTTGCTGCCGGCTAGACGCCGTGCGAAGGGTCCGCAAATAGCCGGATTCGAAGCCTAGGCAGGCGGCGGTCCGGGCGTGCGCGTCCAACCTCCGATAAATTTCGGTCAGGCACGCTTTCCGATGCGGCTTTCATGCCTTTCGCGACCCGTTCTGCCGATCGCCGCAGCGGTGGCGCTGTCCGGCTGCTCCGCGACTCTGCCGGGCGTGAGCGGGACGGCCGCCGCGCCGGACGTCGCCGCCCTCGCCCCTAAATTCTCGCCCGCCGATGCGCCCCGTCCGGTCGGAGCCCCAACCGAAATCTACACCCGGGTCGCCCGGGGAATTCTCACCTGTTGGTTTGGTCCGAACGGCCCCCTGAAACCCGCCTACATCTATAATGCCGAGGCAGATCCGCCCTCGAAGGGTGGCGGCGCGGTCATCGGCATCCATCAGCGTGACCGGGAGGCCAGCGATCCCCGCTCCATCCGCGTGTGGCGTCTGGCCATTGTCCCGGACACGGAAGGGACCAAGGTCGAAATTGAAAATTTCAAGCTGCCACCGGAGTTTGCCGAACCGCTGGCCCGCGACAGCCGCCGTTGGGCGGCAGGCGGGGAAGCCTGTGGGGACATGCCGGTGGCCGCCGGCAAGAACGGCAACAACCCGGCATCGGCGGCGCCGTCCACCGTTGCCCGGAAAAAGCCGGCTGCCAAGCCGCCGCCGCGCTGACCGGCACTCAAAAACCAATACGCGCCGCCTCGATTTTTCGAAGCGGCGCGTTATTCGCTGCTTTCCGCACACCGGCGGTTAGCGGCGATAATCCTGAATTTTCGTGGCACGCAGGCCGGGCAGCCCATGTTGATCGATCGATCGCTGCCAGGACAGGAATTCATCCACGGTCAGCTTGTACCGGTCGCAAGCTTCCTCAATGCTGAGGAGCCCGCCGCGCACGGCGGCTACAACCTCCGCCTTGCGGCGAATGACCCAGCGTTTGGTATCCTTGGGCGGCAAATCGGCAACCGTCAGCGGCGACCCGTCGGGCCCGATGACATACCGCGTACGCCCTCTCATTTGATGTTCGGTCATGATACTCGGTACACTCTGATGACCACGCGAAAAACAACCTAGCAGGCCGCCCTTAAATTCAGCCTAACCCATTGAGTGAACATACCATAACCGGCTGTGCCGCGAACCATTTCGAAGCGATTAAGGTTGATGCCGGACCGGGATTTTCGTGCCGTACTGGCATAACGGGAAGCGCGCCGGTCAGTTTCGCCCGGTGAATGTTAACGGTCAGCGCGCCATCGGCTCACGCTCGGGCAGAAAAAGGTGGCGCAAGTTTTCCGGGCCTGATGGCCGCGGCGCTTGTCAGCCGTTGCCCTGCGGCGTTAAACAAGGAGCTTGTGTCACGTCTCTGCAACCGTCATGTTGCAACGCCGCAGAATTGACGCGGAGTCGTGCGAACACCACTGCTGCCGCGTGATCCCGCCACCCGGACCGCCTGCCCGGCCCGGTGGCGGCAAGCCAGCGCCCATTCCGAGACCGCCGTGACCGACCGCGCCGATAGCCCGACCGCCCATTGCGCCACTTCGGCTGCCGCGACAGCCCGTGGCCGCGTCGTCGTGGCCATGTCGGGCGGCGTCGACAGCTCGCTGGTCGCCGCACTGCTGAAACGCCAGGGCTACGAAGTTGTCGGCATAACGTTACAGCTTTACGACCATGGCGAGGCCACCGCCCGCAAGGGCGCGTGTTGCGCCGGCCAGGACATCCAGGATGCGCGCCGCGTGGCCGATCTCATCGGCATCCCGCACTATGTCCTCGATTATGAGCGCCGCTTCGCCGACACGGTGATGTCCAGCTTCGCCGACAGCTACATGGCCGGCGAAACACCCATCCCGTGCGTCACCTGCAACCAGGAGATCAAATTCAAGGATCTCCTCGGCATGGCGTTGGAACTGGGAGCCGACAAACTCGCAACCGGCCACTATATCCGGCTCGATCACACGCCTTCCGGACCCGTCCTCTCGCGCGCCCGCGATGCGGACCGCGACCAGAGCTATTTCCTCTATGCGACGACCCGCGCCCAACTCGAACGCATCATGTTTCCGCTGGGCGACCTCCCCAAGTCGGACGTGCGCGAACTTGCTCGCGAGCTGGGTTTGCCCGTCGCCGACAAGACGGACAGCCAGGACATCTGTTTCGTACCCAAGGGCCGCTACACGGACGTCATCGAACGGTTGAAGCCCGGCGCGCTTAAGGCGGGCGACATCGTCCATGTCGATGGGCGGCACCTGGGGCGGCACGACGGCATCATCAATTTCACCGTCGGCCAGCGACGTGGCATCCGCATTCCAAGCCAGGAACCCCTGTTCGTCGTTCGCCTCAATGCGGCGAGGAACGAGGTGGTCGTCGGCCCGCGCCAGGCTCTGGAGACGACGGCCCTGATCCTGAAGGGCGTCAATTGGCTCGGCGACGAGGACCTGCGGGACGCCGCCGCCGGGGAGCGCGCACTGCATGTCCGGGTCCGGTCCTCGCAACCGACACAACCTGCCATATTGACGGCGGAGGCAGATGGCTCGATCAAGGTGACCTTGTGCGAAGGTCAGCAGGGCATTGCCGCCGGTCAGGCCTGCGTGTTCTACGCCGACGGCAGCGATACCGCCCGTGTTCTGGGCGGCGGAACGATTGTCAGAACACTGCGCTCAGCCGACGAGCCGGCCATTGGCGCAACAAAATTGAATGAAGCAGCAGGCGCCGAAGTAGCGCGCCGCTAGGTTCGGTACGAGTTTGCAGGCCCGGCCCAGCCGGGAATGCGGGGGCAACGACAGAGGACGAGGTTGGCAGATGATTTCGAATTTGCGGCCAAAGGCGAAGCGCAGCAAACCTCACGTGCACAAGACCGGAGGCCGTATTGTGCACATCGGTCATATTCACGAGGACGACGTGAAGGTGGCCTACCGCCGCTGGGCGCCGGTGTATGACAGCACGTTCGGCAAGGTTGCGTCCGACGGTCGCCGCCACACCGCGAAGACGGTCAATCGTTATCGCAGCGGCAAACTGCTTGAGGTCGGCGTCGGCACCGGTCTGTCGCTGCCGGACTACAAGCGCGATCTCGAAATCGTCGGCATCGACCTGTCGCGGGAGATGCTGGAAAAGGCGCGCCAGCGGGTGGACGAGTTGGGCCTCACCAACGTGACCGGCCTGCACGAAATGGACGCCGGCGAACTGGAGTTCCCCGACCATTCGTTCGACACCGTTGTCGCCATGTACGTGATGACCGTCGTGCCCGACCCTGAAAAAGTCATGCGCGAACTCTCGCGCGTCACCAAGCCGGGCGGCGAAGTCGTCATCGTCAACCATTTCAGCCAGGAAGAAGGCGTGCGCGGCTGGGTCGAGCGCCGCATGGCGCCGTTCGCCGAACTGATCGGCTGGCGCCCCGTGTTCGATCATTCGCGCGTCATGGTCTGCGATGACCTCACGCTGATCGATCGCCGGTCCTTGCGTCCCTTCGGCATCTTTACGATGATGCGCTTCCGCAAGACGGCCGAAGCCAAGCGCATCGCCGCCGAGTGACGACCGGCCCCGCCGGGCCGTCGCATTCGGCCGCGCGGCACCTCAAATACTCTTGTGGCGAGCGCCGGGCGGTGCCCGCGCTTGACAGGCTGACGGCCCCGTCCCTATAGACGGCGCTTCGGTAAGGCGGGATAGCTCAGTTGGTTAGAGCGGCGGAATCATAATCCGTAGGTCCCCGGTTCAAGTCCGGGTCCCGCTACCAATGCCCGCGATCCGCCCGCGCTCACCCCGCCTTCCGCATCCCGGCCGCCGCTGCTTGCACGATGAAGCGCAGGTCGCGATCCACTTCGCTGCGATCGAAGTCGGACAGCCGGTTATTGACCGCCAGATGCAGAATGCCGTGCGCCGCGCCGAACAGCGCCCGCGCCGCCGTTTGCCGTTGGACCGCGTCCGCCACGTCCGCGCCGATCGTCTCGACGAGCAGGTTCATCAGCCGCGCCCGCTCGGCCTCGAAATCGGCGGGCAGCGGCGTGTCGTCCGGCAGCCGAAACTCGAACACCGCAAGCCAGCGGTTGCGGTTCGCGAGCGCGAAACTCATGTACGCGGCGGCGAGCGAAAGCAGGCGCTCTTCCAACGGCGCGCTCGCGCACGCCTGGCGGGCCGCGTCCAACGGCAAACTCAGCGCGGTCAGCGTCTCTCTGTTGATGGCAAGGATCAGCCCGTCCCGGTCGCCGAAGATATTGTAAAGCGTGCCGACCGAGCACCCGCCCTCCGCCGCGAGCCGCCGCGCCTGGACGGCAGCAAGGCCTTCCGACGCGACGATCGCACCGGCTTTTTCCAGGATGACCTTCCGCAGGGCCTCGCGCCCGACGTTTTCGGTTTCGGGAGGATTTTGCCGAGCCGATCCGGCGGCTGGGTTGGTCTTCGAATGAGCCATAGCGGGCCGATTATGCACGATTCCGGCGAGTCCGAACCCCGTTCAACAGACCTATGGCCCGATCTGGACGATGCCATGTCCCTGAGGCGGCATTCGAGCGCGTCCCTGCGGCAACGGTACGTGCGCTCATGGACGGCAATTGGCTGCCGGGACACAAGAATGCCATGCTTGCGGCTAGCTTCGCCATCATGGCGATTTGCACCTTGAGCACATCCGGTTTCCGCCGCGCACTCGTTGCGGCGGTCATGGTCCTTGTGCCGCAATACGGACTAACCGCACCGGCCCGCGCGGCCGAGCAAATCGTGCTGCCGTTCGACTGCGATGTGGTGGGTGGACGGGTTCAAGTCCGGCCCTCCGGCGATCAAGCCTATCGCATCTACGGCTCCCGCAAGCAGGAGCAGTACCGCGCCTGTTCCGACCAGAACCCGGATCGCTGCCGTACGTTCCTGGTGCAGAGTTTCAAAATGGCCTGCGGCCGGGATCGTGTGGAATGGCCCGACGTCTACGCGGCCATCGCCAAGGTGACAGACGGGCGCGCGTTCTATAATGCCGACGGTGCACTCTATTACCGCATGGGACCGCGCGAAACGCAGGACAGCTATCCGTTCCCCGAAGCCCGCCGTGCGACCGGCATCGTCGAAATGCCCCCGGGTTTCGCACCGATGGCCGGCGTCGACGCGATCTTCACCCCCCTCGATCCGCGCGTCGCTGAACTGGAAGCCGGCCCGCCCCCGGACCCGCGCGGCAGCCGCGAACCCGCGCCATCCATCCCCGCAGACAATCCGTCGTTCGCACCCGCACTGACACCGAAGCCGGTCGAGACGCCGAAACTTGCGGAAGCACCGAAGGCCGCGACCACACCGAAACCCGCTGACCCTCCCAAGGCCGCCGAACCGCCGAAATCCGAAGTGGTTCTGGAACCCAAACCGCCTGAACCGAAGCCCGAAACACCGGCACTGGAAACCGCGAGCACGAAGCCGCCGCCCGCCGAGCCAGTTGATGCCCCCAAGGCAGAAGCCACACCGCCGGATGCGGTGGGCGGAGGCACCCCGGTCACGCCGACGATCCTGAACAATCCGGCCGCCAAGGAAGTGGAAACCGCCAGCAAGACGGAAACGGTTGTCGCTGCCGCCGAGGTTGCGCCCCCGCCGCAGCCGGCCGCAACGCCGGACACCGGCTCGCGCGTCGAAGGCTGGAGCGGGACCGGGGGATCGGGTATCGCCTTTCCCCCCATCGCCCTGGCGATCGGGATTGCCGCCGCGACCCTCGCCGCCCTGCTGATGATTTTGAAAAAGCAGGCATCCGCTCCGATCGCCGCCGGCCCTGTTCGCGTGCCCATCGAGCCGACGCTGCCGGGCTTCGAATGGCAGAAGGCGGGATCGACCGCCCAGGCCATGACGGTTCGCGAGAACCCGGATCCGCCCGCATTGTCCTCCGCGGCCGCCGGCCCGGCCGGTATCCCAACGACGCGCGAAGACGCACTGGCGCTTCTCGGGCTGAGCAGCGGCGCCACCGACGCTGCGATCCGCAAGATCGTCGAGGCGCTGCGTCAGTCATGGCATCCCGATCTCGCGTCAGACGAGACCGAACGCGCCGCGCGCGAAGAGCGTATCAAGGCGATCAATGTCGCCGCCGGCATCCTTCTGCGGAAATCGGCGGCCTGACTTAGCGCTGCGCGATGAAAACCCCGGTGAGTATCAGGCCGAACCCTGCCGCGTGATAAAGCGACGGCTCCTCGCCAAGCAGAACCATCGCCAACACGCTCGTGAACAGCGGAATGAGATGAATGAACACGCCGGTGCGGTTCGCGCCGATGATCTCCACGCTGCGCGCATAGAAGAAATAGGCCACGAGGCTCGCCAGAATGCCCGCATACAGCACCGCCGCGATGGTTTGCGGTGTGATCTCCATCACCTGACCGTGCGCATACTCCCACCCGGCCAGCGGCAGGTTCACGAAACCGGCGATGGCGTAGGTCACACCCGCGAAACTGAGCGTCGAAATGCCGGGCCGCGTTCTCAAAAGAGCGGTGTAGAGCGCCCACACGCCCGTCGCGAACAGCATCACGAGATCGCCGCGGTTGAACGAAAGGGTCGCCAGCCGGGCCAGTTCTCCATGCAGCACGATCACCGCGACGCCCATCAGCGAAATGGCCATGCCCGTCACTTGATTGGCGCGCATCTTGTCGCGAAACAGCGCCGCGCCGGCGAGCACGATGAGGATGGGTCCCCACGAATTGAGGATCGCCGCATTCGTCGCCGTCGTCTCCGTCAGCGCGATGTATTGCAGCGTATTGTAAATCCCCGATCCGAGGAAACCGAGCAGCAGCAGTCGCGGCCAGTTCCGCCGGATCACCGGCCAATCGGCTTGAATGGATCGGTACGCGAACGGAAACATGAGGAGCGCGGCGAGAGACCATCGCAAGAAGGAGAGCGTCATCGGCGGGATGTTCCCGTGCGCCCACCGGCCGAGAATGTGGTTTCCCGCCCAGAGAGCCATCGTCAGGATGAGGAACAAATAGGCCGTCGCCGGCGCGGCGCTGGAGAGGCGCGAAAGCATGTGGGGGGAGGTCCGTACGCTGGTGTGTGCCTGGGGTCTATAGGCAACCCTTCGCAGCGTCAAACGCGGGGCTTCGAAGTTCAATCGGGCGCGGCATTGAGGGTGTTGGGGGCGGTCGATTCTGGGCTATAAGCGGGGCGAAATGGTATCAATCAAGCGCTTGGCCCCGGTCTGCGGACGGCCGGGGCCAAGGCACGTCTAGAGGCTCGCGATGGGCAACGTAGTGGTGGTCGGCGCCCAGTGGGGCGACGAAGGCAAGGGTAAGATCGTCGACTGGCTTTCGGAACGCGCCGATGTCGTGGTGCGCTTCCAGGGCGGTCATAACGCGGGCCACACGCTCGTCATCGGCGAAAACACCTATAAGCTCTCCCTGCTTCCGTCCGGTGTCGTGCGGCCGGGCAAGCTCGGCATCATCGGCAACGGCGTCGTCGTCGATCCGTGGGCGCTCATCTCCGAAATCGAAAAGCTCGGCAAGCAGGGCGTCGTCATCACGCGCGAAAACCTGCGTGTCGCGGAAAACGCCACGCTGATCCTTCCGCTCCATCGCGAACTCGACATGATCCGCGAGGAGGCGGCGGGAACGGCCAAGATCGGCACGACCGGCCGTGGCATCGGACCGGCATACGAAGACAAAGTCGGCCGCCGCGCGATCCGCGTGCAGGATCTGAAGAACCTGGCGACTCTCGACGCGAAGGTCGACCGGCTGCTGGTTCATCACAATGCGCTGCGCGCCGGTCTCGGCCGGGAACTCGTAGCTAAGGACAAGCTGATCGCCGAGCTGACGGACATCGCGCCGAAGATCCTTCCTTTCATGGATGTCACCTGGGACCTGCTCGATCAGGCGCAGCGCGACCGCAAGCAAATCCTGTTCGAAGGCGCGCAAGGCGCACTTCTCGACATCGACCACGGCACCTACCCGTTCGTGACCTCATCGAATACCGTCGCCGCCCAGGCCGCGACCGGCTCGGGCATGGGGCCGCGCGCGATCGGCTATGTGCTGGGCATCGCGAAGGCCTACACCACGCGCGTCGGCTCCGGGCCGTTTCCGACCGAACTCGACGACGCCATCGGCGAAAAGCTGGGCGTGCGCGGACATGAGTTCGGCACCGTCACGGGCCGCAAGCGCCGCTGCGGCTGGTTCGATGCCGTGCTCGTGCGCCAAATCTGCAAGGTCTCCGGCATCGACGGCATCGCACTGACCAAGCTCGACGTGCTCGATGGTTTCGATGAGATCAAGATCTGCGTCGGCTACACGCTCGACGGCGCCAAGCTTGACCGCCTGCCCGCGGGCCAGAACGCTCAAGCCCGCGTACAGCCGGTGTACGAGACGTTCGAAGGCTGGTCGCAGTCGACGCGCGGCGCGCGCAGTTGGGCCGAACTGCCGGCACAGGCTGTGAAATACGTTCGCCGCATCGAAGAACTGATCGGGTGTCCGGTGACGCTGCTGTCCACGAGCCCCGAACGCGACGATACGATCCTGATGAAGGACCCGTTCCTCGCCTGAACCCGGTCGCGCACCGGCGCGGAATTTCTTTCCGGAAGTTCACTGGCAACACGCAAGGAGCCGTGCTTTGCACGCGCACGCCTTCCCGCATGGAGATGATGTCATGGCTCGCAAGCCCACCGCGAAAGACACGTTCGTGATGTTCAACGTCACGTACGAAGACGGCACGATGACCTCGAACCGCCGCGTGCCGGAATCGATCCTCGGCGGCCTGGACGGCGATGCGCCGGCCCAGACGGTGATCGAGGAACAGGACCGCCAGATCGCGGAACAGTCGGGCCGCTCGCGCGGTCCGATCAAGGCGATTGTGCGCGCGCCCGCCCGCTAGTCCGCGATGGCGCAGGATTTTCCGGCATCGCGTGATGATGCCCTGAAACGATTGCAGGAGTTTCTGCCGCGCGCCGGCGCCGCATATGACAAGTCGCGAAACTACGACCACGGTCCGGACGAGCGCAGCAATGTCTCGCTGCTGTCACCTTACCTGCGCCACCGGCTGATCGGCGAAGACGAAGTCGTCCGCGCGGTGCTCTCGAAGCATCGCATCTCGGCGGCCGGCAAATTCGTCGAGGAAGTCTGCTGGCGCACGTACTGGAAAGGCTGGCTCGAACAGCGGCCGGCGCTCTGGACTGGCTACCTCTCCGAACTCGCTCAAGACCGTGCGGCGGTCGCATCGGATGAGGACCTGGCCGCTCGCTACGCCGCGGCGATGGCCGGCGAGAGCGGCATCGGGGGCTTCGACGCCTGGTCGCAGGAGCTCATCGCGACGGGCTACCTCCATAACCACGCGCGCATGTGGTTTGCGTCGATATGGATCTTCACGCTCGGGCTGCCCTGGACGCTCGGCGCGGACTTCTTCTACCGCCACCTGATCGACGGCGACCCGGCCTCAAACACTCTTTCCTGGCGCTGGGTGGCCGGGCTGCACACACGCGGCAAGCACTACATCGCCCGCGCCGAAAACATCCGCCGGTTCACCGATGGCCGCTTCGACCCCGATGGTCAACTCGACGAGGAACCCAGTCCCACCGACGGTCCCGAGGCACCCCTGCCTTCGCGCCTGAAATCGCCCATGAGCGTGCCGCCCGGCGAACCAATCGTCCTGCTGGTCAATGAAGACGACCTGACGCCGGAGCGCTGGCCCGTCGCGTCCGGTCAGGTCAAGGGTGTCGCACTACTCCCGCCGGACCAGAGCTATCCCGGTCTTGCGCAAGCCGTCGTCGATTTTCGCCGCCATGCCATCAGCGATGCCGCGATGCGCGCTGAACGGGCCTTTGGCTGTCCTGTCATTTTGCTGACGCAGCCCCAGCCCGGTGAAGCCATCGCACTCTGCCGCACGGTTGCGGCCGAAAAACTCGTGACAGCGCAAGTTCCGGTCGGGCCCGCACGCGAAACCTACGCAACCGTCGTCGCGGGCCTAACGGGTTCCGGCATAGCGGCCATGGAAGTCCGCCGCGACTGGGACAGCGCATTCTGGCCCTACGCCCGCGCCGGATTCTTCAAGTTGAAGGAACGCATCCCCGAAACACTCGAACGCCTCGGCCTGCTGTAGCTAGAACGCCGCCGTGACGAGCCCGCGCGCGGCCTCGATCGCGCCGCCTTGCAACGGGTGGGCGAGAAGCCGCGCCGGATTGACCGGACCGGGCAGCGTGATTTGCCCTGGCGGAACGCGCACGAAACCCAGCCGCCCATAATAGGATTCGTCGCCCACCAGTATGACGAGCGAATTGCCGGCTGTCCGTGCATCCTGCAGGCCCTCGGCAATCAGCTGCCGGCCATAGCCCTGTCCCGCGAATTCCGGATCGACGGCGATGGGACCGAGCAGCAGTGCGCCGGGCACGCCGCCGATCTTGACGTCGCTGAGGGTGATGGACGCGATGAGGCGGTTGCCGCGCACGGCGACGTGGCAGAAATCCGACAGCCGGTTTCCGTCGCGGCGACCTTCCCTCACACGATACGCCGATCGCGCAAATCGTCCCGGGCCGAACACGCGCGCATGCAGCGCGCCGATGGCGGCGACGTCGGCGAGTTCGGCGGTGCGGATCAGGATTCGGTCGGACATTGCGTCGGTCATGCAGCTCGATGAAACCGGCCGCCCGGTTTCGGGGCGAGCTAGCACGGATGGAACGGGGGGTCTAGCAAAGCGTTACCAAATGGCGTCGCGAGGCAGTCCTTGGAAGACCTCGGCGATGCGCAACTCCACCGCCCGGTGAGTGCCCTCCGGCAACGCGTCGATTGCGAAGAAACCCTGCTCCGCGATTTCCCGGTTAGGTGGCGGAACCGTTGTCTGCTGCCAGGATCGCACAAGGAAGAAAGCAACGTGATCGTTCGGAAAGTATCGGAAGTTGGCGTAGACACCGAAAAATTCGGGTGGTCCCGCCAAGGTTACGCCGGCCTCCTCGCGCAGTTCGCGCTCCAATGCCGTTGCGACGGTTTCGTTCTTTTCCACGCCGCCGCCGGGAAAATGCCAACCCGGCCGGTAGGTATGGCGGATGAGGAGGACGCGGCGATGCTCGTCGATCACCATGCCCTGTGCGCCGAGCGTCATGCCGCGCGCCCAACGCCAGTAGCGCTGGAGGATTTGCATGACGAGTTTATCGCGGGTCATCGCCTGAGGTACTCTGAAGGATCGAAAGTCGATAGCGGCATACGGAGGCGGTGTCGATGGCACAACTGAATTTCGAACGCTGCTGTTGCCGTCCAATGATAGTAAGCATCTGCATCCGCAATCCTGCATTCACTCAAGATTATCCCCCGAAATGACCGGCACATTCACACTGGCTCATATTTCCGATCTGCATCTGACGCCGATCCTCGGGTTTGGACCGGATCATTGGAACGTTAAGCGCAGTCTCGGCTACCTGAATTGGGCGCGAAGCCGCCGCATCGTGCACCGGCTCGACGTCGCCGACCGGCTTGTCGCCGACATGTGGCAGCAGGGGGCAGATCACGTTGCAGTCACCGGCGACATCGTGAACCTCGGCCTTCCCGGTGAGTTCGGGGCGGCGCTTGGATGGCTGAAGTCGGTCGGCCCGCCCGATAAGGTGACCGCCATTCCCGGCAATCATGATATTTACACGCGCCGCATGAGCGGTCCCGCCTGCACGGAAATCTGGCGCGACTATCTTGCCGCCGACGACTGGGGCGCGGCGTTCACGCAGCGCGCACCGCACCTGTTTCCCTTCCTGCGCCGCGTCGGACCGCTGGCGCTCATTGGCGTGAATTCCGCGATCCCGACGCGTCCGCTCGTGGCCGCTGGCCGCGTCGGCGCCGAACAACTGGCGGTGCTGGAGGATTGCCTTCTTCGTTTGAAACACGAGAACTGTCTGCGCGTTGTGTTGATCCATCATCCGCCGCTGCCCGGCCAAACAGCGCCGCGCCGCGCGCTCCAGGATGCGGATGCGATGGCCGCGCTGCTGACGAAGTGTGGCGCCGATCTCGTGCTGCATGGACACAACCACCGCGACAGCTTGGTGTGGCATCCGTCGAAACCCGATCCAGTCCCGGTCGTCGGCGTCGCGTCCGGGTCCGCGGCGCGCACCCACGGCCCCGAACCGCTCGGGCGCTACAATCTGTTTCGCATCTCGCGCGAAGGCATTGAAATGACGATCCGAGGACTTGGCGATGTGGGTGGCGGCGTCGTCGAGATTGCACGGTTCCCGCTTCAGCCCGCCGCGCATCCCCAGTTCACATAAGCGGTGGCAAGGTCACACGCCGCATCCCGAATAGCGCGCCGGCAAGATGCCCCGCTTGACAAGGCCAGCGCCAACTGGATTCAATGAAACTTGTAACGGTTCCTTGCGGCATGCGAATGCCAACGGGAGAATAGGGAACATGGGTGAGGATCGCTCGCGATCCGATGCCCGGGCTGCCCCCGCAACTGTAAGCGGCGAGCTTCCCCCACGATGCCACTGACTTCGCATCAGGCTGACAAGGCCTAGCGTTGCCGGGAAGGCGGACGGGAAGCGCCAGAGCCGCGAGCCAGGAGACCTGCCGGTACATGCTGCCCATCCCTCGTGCGGGGCGCGCGGAGGAACGGACCACCCGTAGTGGCGGCTGATGTGCAACCGGCAGGGAGCGGCGTCAGATATGCGCGGGGTTACGGGTCCAGACTAGATCCCAGGATTTGAAAGTGGCGGCCCGGAGATCGCAGGATTTCCGGATCCGCATTCAACATCACCCGTCCGTACCGGACGTTCGATCCCTCCACACCGCCAGAAGGGTTGGGGGAACGATGACGATAAAAAATGCGCGTAGCGCATGGATGATGACGTGCGCGATCGTGACAACGAGCGTTGCGTTGAGCGCGGGCGAGGCGCTGGCCCAGGACGCCGAATTGCCGCCGATCGTGGTTGAGGGCGCAACGCTCGAAGCAAAGCCGAGGAAGGCACCCAAGCCGGCGCCGGCAGCAGAGCCAACTCAGTCGCAGTCGCCGGGCCAGTCGGCAGGCGAACCGGTCCCGCAATCGGCGGCCGAAGGTGCCGTCGCAAGCGACGGCACAGCATCCGATTACGCCAGTGACGCGGCGAACACGGGAAGCGCCGGCGTCGAAGCCCGAAAGCTTGGTATTCCAGTTAGTGTTGTTACCGGAGCCGAATTAAAATCCCGGCAAATTCGCAACGCGGTCGATGCTCTTCGCAGCTTGCCTGGCGTATCCGTTTCCCGGTCCGGCGGAGGTGGCAACCTGAGCCAAGTCCGAATTCGCGGCGCGGAAGGCAACCATACGTTGGTCATCATCGACGGCGTCGAGGCCAATGACACGAATAGCGGTGAATTCGATTGGTCAAACCTGTCGGCCGATGACATCGAACGAATTGAGGTCCTGCGCGGCGTCCAGAGCGGTCTTTACGGGTCGCGCGCCATTGGCGGTGTAATCAACATCATTACGCGAGGCGGTAAAGGGCCGCTAACATTCCGCGGATACGCGGAAGGGGGCAGTTTCAATTCCGCCGCAGTCGGCGGCAGTGTGTCGGCCGGAAATGACCAGGGATATTTTTCCGCAGGCCTCAATCGTTACAGAACAGACGGCTTCAATCTCGATCCCTTTGGCAGTGAGGACGATGGCTTCGAACGAACGTCATTCAACCTGCGCGCAGGAGCGTCGATAGTTCAAGGCATCAGCGTCGATTTTAATCTTCGTCGCACCGCGACGGTGAGCGACTTCGATGCCTTCGACACCAACGGGGCCTATGTCACCGCCCGTGACGCGGCCAACATTTCTGATGCGACGGTCTGGCTCGGCGGCGGCAAGGTCACGTGGGACATGTTTAACGGCGGTCTCACTCACGTCGTGGGCGGAAACTTCAACTATTCGACCTTTGAGAGTTTCGATCGAACCGATCCTGGTGTGTTCGACAACTCCCTTTATGACAATGAACGTGAACGCTTCTATTACTTGGGTACCGCACGCTTCGGTACACCGGACGCCTTTCGCCACATCGTCAGCGGGCTCGTCGAGAAGGAAGACGAGAGCTTTACGCCCCAGGCGTTTTTCACTGACAATCAGGAGCGGACGCGCAGCCGTACGGCGTACGCAGCAGAATACCGCGGCGAATTCCTCGATCGGTTTTTCCCGGTCGCCAGCGTTCGCTATGAGGATAACGATACGTTCGAGGATTTCACGACCTGGAAAACCGGCCTCTCTGTCGACTTGAGGGAAATCCGCTTGCGGCCTCACGCCAGCGCTGGAACGGCCGTTGCACTGCCCGGAATGTTCGAGCAGTTTGGTTCGATCCTGAACGTCTTTGTTGGCAATCCTGACCTTGTGCCGGAAGAAAGCTTCGGCTGGGACGCCGGCATCGAGTTTACAGTCGTGCCAGGTGTCGCAACTGTTGACGTTACCTATTTTGAAGCTGACCTGGAGAATGAGATTGTAGGGTTCGGCAATTCGCTCATCAATCTCGCCGATCCGAGTGAGCGGCGCGGCATTGAAGTCGCGGCAAGGGCCGAACTCATGCCGGGTTTGAACGTAGGAGCGGCGTACACTTGGCTGGATGCCAGCGATCCGTCGGGTTTGGCCGAAATTCGACGGCCGGAGAACGCCGCGCGCTTTGATATGAACTACGTGTTCGATGATGGTCGCGGCAATCTCAATTTGGAAACAATCTACACGGGCGAAGCTCTCGATACGCGCTTTGCTGCATTCTTCGCATCGTCGGATATCGTCGAACTTAAAGACTATTGGCTTGTCAACGTGGCAGCGTCTTACAAAGTGACGCCGGGCATGGAACTCTACGGCCGCGTCGAGAACCTTCTCGATGAAGACTATCAGGAGGTCTTTGGCTATGAGACGGCTGGCATAGCCGCTTATGCCGGTCTCCGGTTTACCTACGTCGAAGAAGCCACGCGGGCGTGGTCGGAAGGACGATAGAATGCAGCGTGAGAGGTGATCGTTTGATCGCGAGCGTCGCAGCAACACGGACGACGGCACGAACCCTGGCGGCCCTGGCCGCCGGGGTTCTGGCGTTCGTGACGGACGTGTTGCCGGCCGGCGCTCAACCCGAGAAGCCGCGCCGCATCGTCTCGCTCAACCTTTGCATTGACCAGATACTCCTCGATCTCGTCCCGCGCGACCGGATCGCCGGAGTGAGTTTCCTCGCCACCGACGCTTCCATGTCGCTCCTGGCGCGCGAAGCACTCGGATTGCCTTCGGTCCGTGGTTCGGCGGAAGAAGTTCTCGCCCTCGATCCAGACTTGATCCTCGCGGGCGAATACTCGACGGCAGCAACCGTCGCCCTGCTTCGCCGCCTCGGGCGCCGGGTCGAGATCCTGCCGATGGCGCAAAGCTTCGAGCAGATTCGCGATGTGGTCCGGCGCATGGGTGCTCTGACCGGTGATGCGGACCGGGCCGCGTCGCTGATCGCGGACTTCGATACCCGCCTTCGAGAGGTGAAGGCCCGCGCTGTCGTGCGCTCTGAGGCCCCGCCCCCGCGCGCGGTCGCCATGCAGGTCAACAGTCTCGCCTCCGGCGAGGGCAGTCTCGTCGATGAAGTATTGCGGGAGGCCGGGTTCGACAACATGGCGCGGCATACGAAACTCGGACCTGCCGGTCGCATGCCGCTGGAGAAGCTCATCGCCGATCCACCTGAGGTGATCGTGCGCGCCAACTCCGGCAACGAATTCCGCACGGTTCTTGGCGACAATCTGCGTCATCCCGCATTCATGGCATTGGAGATGGCGCGGCCGAGCGTGCGCATTCCCATGAACGAGTGGCTATGCGGCACGCCGCGCATCGCCGGCGCCGTCGAACGCCTCGCGGTCGCACGCGAGGAATTGCACCACCGGGCCGAGGCCGCGAGATGAGCCCCGTGCGCTTGAATGCGCTTCTGGGGTGCGCGGCGCTCCTGGCCTTCGGACTATCGCTGCTGCTCGGAGTTGAAGGGTTTACTCTTGCCGGTTCGCCCGAAGCGCAGCGGACAATTTTATTGGAAGTCCGCCTTCCGCGCGCCTTGCTGGGCTTTCTCGTCGGCGGAACGCTCGGCCTCGCAGGCGCGGTGCTCCAGGGCTATTTGCGCAACCCGCTCGCCGAACCCGGCATCATGGGAATTTCCGGCGGGGCCGCGCTGGGCGCCGTCATTGCCATTCACTCCGGTCTTGCGCAGTCTGTTTCGCTTGCCCTTCCCATCTTTGGCCTCACGGGTGCCGCGGCCGCAACGCTGGCGCTGGCGGTGCTTGCCGGCCGCGGTACGGGATCGGTGACGCTCATTCTGGCAGGCGTCGCGGTGTCGAGCCTCGCCGCCGCGCTCACGTCGCTTGCATTGAACCTGGCGCCCAACCCCTTCGCCGCATCCGAAATGCTCTATTGGCTGATGGGATCGCTCACGGATCGCAGCCTGACCCATGTCTGGCTCGCGGCACCCCTGATGGGGCTCGGGTGCTATCTGCTGACCCGTACGGCGCGCGATCTCGATGCGTTGTCCCTCGGTGAAGCCGCCGCCCAGAATCTCGGTGTCGATCCGGCCCGCTTGCGTTGGATGGTCGTTTCGGGAACGGCACTCTCGGTTGGGGCGGCGACGGCGGTGTGCGGCGCGATCTCCTTCGTCGGCCTGATGGTCCCGCATCTGCTGCGCCCGCTGACGTCCGGTGAACCAGGGCGCCTGCTGATGCCAAGCTTTCTGGGCGGTGCCGCGCTCGTCCTCCTCGCGGATGTCGCGTTGCGGGTGTTCTCGCCAATGGGTGATTTGCGTCTGGGCGTTTTGACCGCACTGATCGGCGCGCCGTTTTTCCTCTGGCTCGTCTTGAGCAAGCGATCGGAGCTTGCGCCATGACGGGCAGGGGCGTGAGATTGGAAGCAACGGGCCTCGCATTCCGCTACAACGGCCGCGAAATCCTGCACGACGTGAGCCTGACTGTTGCGCCCGGCGAACTCATCGCTGTCGCGGGGCCGAATGGCGCGGGAAAGTCGACCCTGTTGCGCGTGCTTGCGGGTTTGACCCCGCCCAATGCCGGTGCCGTACATTTGGACGGGGCAGACCTGCGCACGGTGGAGCGGCGCGCATTGGGCCGCGCGATCGCCTACCTTCCGCAGGACCGGACCGTGCACTGGCCGCTGAAGGCCCGTGCCGTCGTCGCCCTCGGCCGCATTCCGCACGGTTCAGGCCCGCGAGCCGGCGAAAGCGACGCCGACCGTGCGATGATTGCAGCCGCACTGAAGGAAACCGACACCGAACTTTTGGCCGAGCGCCCGATCGGTGAATTATCCGGCGGCGAACGCGCCCGCGTGCTCATGGCCCGCGCACTCGCCCAAGATGCGGGCATCCTGATTGCCGACGAACCAACGGCGGGCCTGGATCCCGCACATGCTTTGGCGCTCTTCGAGACATTCGTGCGCATTGCCGCCCAGGGCCGGGCGGTGATCGTGGCGCTGCACGATCTCTCGCTTGCCTTGCGTTATTGCCCGCGCGCGCTGCTGCTTATGGACGGCAAGGTTGCGGCATCTGGTCCGGCGCGCGACGTTATGACCGAAGCCGAAATCGCCCGTGTCTATGGGGTCACGGCGAAGGTTGCGGAGATTGCAGGGCTGCCGTGTGTCATCCCCGTAGCAGTGAGGACATGATACGGTCAGGGTGTTGCGTCAGGTTCGGAACGTGGATCGTGAGATCCGCGTTTCTCAGAACATGCAGCGGGGCACCATCGCGTGGATATTTTCCGGCGACGATTGAAATTGAATCTGGCTCTTCAGGGCGGCGGCACGCACGGCGCCTTCACCTGGGGCGTGCTCGATCGGCTATTGGAAGATCGCACGGTCAACTTCGCATGGATCAGCGCGGCCAGTGCCGGCGCGATCAATGCGGCGGCGGTTGCCGCCGGCATGGCGGAAAACGGCGCCGACGGCGCGCGCGCCAAATTGCGGGAAGTCTGGGAAGGCGTCGCCAAAGCCGGTATGCCGGAGTTCCTGCGCCTCAATCCCGTGCTGTTCACGCTCTCACGATCCGCGCCACTCGCGCATCTGGCGTCGTTGTGGTCGCCCTACGAATTCAATCCGCTGGGCTTCGATCCGCTGCGGCGTCTCTTGACCGAGACAATCGACTTCGCCGCCATCCGCAAGCATTCGCCCGTTGAACTGTTGATCGCGGCGACCGAAGTCGCCTCCGGCGAAGCCCGCCTGTTTCGCCGCGACGAGTTGACCGTCGATGCCGTCCTCGCCTCCGCTTGTCTGCCGGCGCTGCACCATGCCGTCGAAATTGACGGCGTGGCCTACTGGGACGGCGGTTTTTCCGCCAATCCCGACCTCGTCACGCTCGCCATGGAAAGCCCGGTCGCCGACACGCTCATCGTGCAACTCTCGCCCCTGAAAAAGGAAGGCCTGCCGACCGGCGCGCGCGAAATCCAGGCGCACGTCAACCGGTTGACGTTCAACGCGCCTTTGATCCGCGACGTCGAAATCATCGAGATGGCACGCGAGGCGATGCGCGGTGCGGTCCGCTCGCGCTTTTCGCGACTGCGTCCGCTCGCCCAGCACCGCTTTCATCTCGTCGAGGCCGCGCCCTACACGGGCGTGTTGTCGGACGAGACCAAGATCAACCCCGATCTGGCACTCCTCAATCACTTGCACGCCGCGGGCCGCACCGAAGCGGAAAAGTGGCTCGCCGCCAACCGCAGCGCGATCGGCAGGCGCTCGACCGTCGACCTGCGCGCTCATTTCGAATCCGTTCGCGCCGGCCGCCGTCTGAAACCGAAGGACGTCATCGAAGGCTCGAACCCCGCGCCGGGTCCCGCGCCGCGTAGAGCGAAGTCCGGGCGGAAACCGGCAGCCGAAGTTCTGCCGCCAGCGCCGGCCGCCTCCGAACCGCCCGGCGCTGCGAACGGCAACGCATGAGACCGGCTTAAGGCGACGCCAGTCGCGCATAGCCCTCCGCAAGTGTTTCGTCGAGAATGCGCTTGTAGTCCGCGTAGGAAGGATGACCGGCGGCAACCTCGCCGAGAGCTGCGCCTTTCAGGTCCGAGCGCTTCAAGTAGGCAATCGGCGCCGACACGGGCACGAAGTACCGGCCCTGCTTGTTGAGCGTCGTGATGAGCCCGCGCATCTCGCCGGCCTGATCGAGTTGCGAGACGACCACCATCCGCATGGCACCCTTCGTGAGCGACACGAGGTGGATGAACATCGATGAGGAAGGAATGTAGAGCCGGCCGCGATGCGAAAACGGCTGGTCCGGCCGGTCGCGCTCTTCAAAGATCAGCGAGGGCCATTCCGGATCCCAAACGATGTCGGTCCGGTAGGCGACGATGGCATTGGCGACCGCGAATGCCGGACGCAGCGTCAGATAGCTGCCGATGTAGTGATCGACACCCGCCCGCGTATAGGCACCCATGTAGACGGGCGCCACGACGCCGCCCTCGCCCTTCAGATCCATCGGCTGCGCCGTGGTCATCGCCCCGGACCACAGCTCTTTGACGCGCTGGTAATCGAGCCCCAGCACCATGCAGACATCGAACAGCGTCTGATCGCGCACCGGACGGCCGCCGAGAAGGTTCTGGATCGTCTTCTCGTGGCACTCGGCGGCGTCCGCGAGTTCGGCCTGCGTCATCTTTTTTTCGATGAGAGCCGTGCGCAGGAGCTGTACGGCGGCATCACGCTCGGCACGGGCCGGGACGATCTTGTCGGAAGCCATGGCGGGCGACGTTTCCAGCAATAAGCGATAAGGCGTTGCTGCCCGTTATCGCCTCTTGCAGGTGCGCCCGCAATCGCTTCGCATGGCAAGGCGCGAAAATGGTCAACGGCCGCCGGCGGACGCGACGACCTCCAGTTCGACCGGGACGAGGCCGCGGGCCTGCATGTCCAGGATCTCGGCCGCCGCTTCCGACAGGTCGATCACGCGGCCCGGCTTGAAGGGGCCGCGATCGTTGATGCGAACGACGGTCCGCTTGCCGTTACGAAGGTTGGTCACGGCGACCAGCGTCCCGAAGGGCAGAGTGGGATGCGCCGCTGTCATCGCCCGCTTGTCGAACGCTTCCCCCGATGCGGTCATCTGGCCTTGCCAGTAGAAGGAGGCAATTCCGTTCAGCGCATGGGCCTTGGCCTTCGCCGGCCTCAGCGAGCCGGTCACGACTTTCTTGGCCGGAGCGGTTCCCACGTGGACTTCGGTCACCCAGTCCGACGCGGTAGGGTTCGCAAGCGCGGCGCCGGTATGGAAGGCGAGAGCAACGGCGGCAGCGAACGCGCGGCGAGGGAAGATCATGGGCCTCCGGAAATATTGTCTGCGGTCCGGCCCATAACGGGTCAGACCGTCCATCCATTCCCGCTAGTGCGATTCTGCGGTTGTCCGAAGGCACAAAGCCATCGTGCCGGGCAGCCGGGCTGGATTTCCGCAAAGTAAAAAAGGCGGTGGAAGCTGTTCCGCTTCCTACCGCCTTCCTGCTCATGATCGAAGGCTCAACCTTCGAGAGATTTAGCCGCGGCCGAGAACCGTCACCGAAACCGGTGCAATGCCCGAAGCCGTCATGCCGACCTGCTTGGCTGCTGCCTTCGAGAGGTCGATGATGCGGCCCTTGATGTAGGGACCACGGTCGTTGATCGTCACCACGACCGAGCGGCCGTTATTGCGGTTGGTGACGCGCACCTTGGTGCCGAATGGCAGCGTCTTATGGGCCGCCGTCATGGCGTTCGGGTTGAACCAGCCGCCCGAAGCCACGCGCTGCGGCTGCCAGTAGTACGAACCCATGCCGCTGTAGGCCGAGCCCGAAGCGACCGAGTAGGACTTCTTCTTCGAGGATTTGTAGCCGTAAGCCTTCTTCTTCGACGCCGAGTATGCCGACTTCTTGTACGAGGACTTCTTGTGGGCGGCCTTCTTGGCGTGAACGTGCTTATGCGCTTTGGCACACGACGGTGCCGGACCCACGCACTCGTAGGCAGCGCTGGCCGTCCGGTTGTCGGCAAATCCGGCGGCAATCATCGCCACGGCGGCAGCAACAAGGATACGCATCTCATCTCTCCATCTCATACAGGCGACGTGCGCTCGCGTTTCGCTGCCCCTCATCGCGGATCTTTCAGCCCTCGGGCTGCTGGCCGCCTCCGCGTCCGGCCCCGTAAAGGGTTGCCGGTTCGCTTGTGACGTCACCCATCCACGCGGCAGCTCACCTGAAACCTGAGCCCGGACCCGGAATGTCCTCGTTCGCCACAATTGTTTCGGGTGCAACTGAAGCCACCCCCGCCCGGAGCCGGGACGCAACCATTGCGCTGCGCTGCGGTCAACCCAACATAATGAACGTCATTCAATAAAACGCCGACCGACACAGATTTCTCGCGCGTTATCAGCGGTGTGTCTCATCCGGCACGCGACGGCGCGCCGCAGAATGTCCCACTAAGCTCCGTACGGGAACACTCTGAAAATGTGTCTGAATATAGATGCTACCGCAGCGCACACTCCGAACGCTGCTGATTTCGACCGGTGCTGCGCGTGCCGAATGCTCCCATAGACACGCCGTCTTCCACCCGTCTCGCACAGCGTCTAGGAGTGCCGCTCAAGCAGCACAGAGGCGCGCGCGAATGACCACCGGCGAGACGGCCGCGACGCCCACGTTTGGCGAAGCGGCGCGAACGTGGGCCCGCATCGGGCTGCTGTCGTTTGGCGGGCCGGCCGGGCAAATCGCCCTCATGCATCGCATTCTCGTCGATGAAAAGCGCTGGATCGAAGACCGTCGTTTTCTGACTGGGCTGAACTTCTGCATGCTGTTGCCCGGTCCGGAAGCCATGCAGCTTGCGACCTACGTCGGATGGCGGCTGCATGGCGTGGCGGGGGGACTGGTAGCTGGTCTCTTGTTCGTGCTCCCCGGCGCTCTTTTGATGTTGGCCTTGGCGCTCGCCTACGCCCAGTACGGGTCGATACCCGTCGCCGAGGCGCTGTTTCTCGGCATCAAGGCGGCGGTTCTCGCCATCGTCGTGGAAGCGCTGCTGCGAGTCGCCAAGAAGGCCTTGCATCATCCGGTCGACTGGGCAGTCGCCGCCGCCGCTTTTGTCTCGATTTTTTTCCTCAAGATACCGTTCCCGATTGTCGTGATCGCCGCCGGCCTCTTTGGCTATCTCCGTGGGCGCGGCGCCCCCGCGGCGGCTATGCCCACCGATGTCAAGCCCGTACCATTCAGCCAGACGGTTAGGACCATCGCCATCTGGACAGCGATTTGGGTGCTGCCGCTCCTCGCCGTCGCCGCCATTTTCGGCCCGGGGCACGTCCTCACCGAACTGAGCTGGCTCTATTCTAAGCTGGCGATGGTCACCTTCGGCGGCGCCTATGCGGTCCTGGCATATCTGGCGCAAGAGGTCGTCGAGACTTACCAGTGGCTGACACCCGGCGAGATGCTCGATGCGCTGGGCCTCGCCGAAACGACGCCCGGCCCGCTGATCCTGGTCACCGAATTCGTCGGCACGCTCGCTGCTTGGCGGCACGGCGGCGGCCACCCCGTGCTGATGGGAACGCTGGGCGCGATCGTCACGCTATGGGCAACATTCGTACCATGCTTCCTTTGGATTTTCGCCGGCGCGCCCTACATCGAGCGGCTGAACGCCATTCCTGCCCTTCGTTCCGCGCTCCACTCCATCACATCCGCCGTCGTCGGTGTCATCCTCAACCTGACGGTCTGGTTCGCACTTCATGTTCTGTTTGCGAAATTGGATCGCATAACCCTGGGCCCGCTCGATTTCGACTGGCCACAATGGACGACGCTGCGTCCCGACGCTGCGTTATTGGCCATTCTCGCGGCGGGGCTGCTGTTCGCGCTCCACCGCGGCGTGCTCACCACGCTCGCGGTGACTGGTGCCGCAGCCCTCGCACTCCATGCCGCCGGAGCGCTCTAGCCTCTCACAGCCAGCCTTTGCGCCGGAAGTAGAGGTAGGGAATGACGGCGGCCAGAACCATCGCCAGGAGCGCCAGCGGGTACCCGTATTCCCACTCCAATTCCGGCATGAACTTGAAGTTCATGCCGTAAATGGATGCAACCAGTGTCGGCGGCATCAGCATCACAGCCATCACCGAAAAGAGCTTGATGATCTGGTTCTGCTCGGTCGAAATCATGCCGAGCGTGGCTTCGAGCAGGAACCCAATCCTGTTGGTCAGGAACCGTGTGTGTTCCATCAGCGAGAGAATATCCCGCTGGGCAACGTCGATCCGCTGCAGCACACGCGGATCGAACCCCTGCTCTCGCGCCGCATCCCGGAAGAAGTGCAGCGTCCGGTCGAGCGAAGTCGCACTTTCCAAGACCCGCGAGGTGAGGTCCCCCTCTTTGCCGGTCTGCTTCAAGAGCACGTCGAGCCGTCGCGAGCTGTCGCGGCGCGCGGTTTTCAGATTGAAGACGTTGTGGGTGAGCTTGTCGACATCGTCCTGAACACGCTCGATCACATCGGCAAGCCGCATCACGATCGTTTCAATGAGCCCGATCATCAGCGCGCCGCCGGACGTGCAGGCTGCGGCCCCTTTTTCTGCTCTTGAGACGAAGAGGGGAAAGGCCTTCGGCTCGACATAGCGCACCGTAACAAGGCGGTTTTCCTTCAGCACGAAGGTTACCGATGATGTGGCAGGTGTCGTCGTGTCGGGGAAATGCACGATGAAAGTCGTCATGAAGGTCGCGCCGTCTTCTTCGTAAAACCGGCTGGACGCCTCAATCTCGCGAACCTCGTCCTTGGTCGGCACGTCTATACCGAGGGCCGTCTCGACCAGCGCTTCATCCTCGGGCGCCGGATTGATGAGATCGATCCAGACGGTATCGGCCCCGATGGTTGCCGGCTCCGATTGCCTCATCAAGGCGCCGGACTTGCAATCGTAGATGTTGATCATTGCGCGCACTCCTCGTCCTGGCGCGCATGACGGAAACTTAAGGTGCTGTCAATTGCGGAGCGCCGGCCGGAAGGCGTAGTGTGCCGCCGGTGAATGAACCGAGTGGTAGGAGATCCACATGAAGCCGTCCGCTTTTACGTTGACGCCTCTTGCAATCCTAGCGTTGATCGGTGCCGGAGCCCCTGCCGAAGCGGCGATCAGGTGCCAGAACGGCGCGCAGCTCGTCAGCGGCAGCTATATCATCACGCCCTACTGCCAGGATAAGCTGTTGGCGCAGGTCGCCCGCCAATATGGCTCCCGCGTGTCATTCGCCGAAATTCGGGACAATCCGAATTCAAAACGCCACGTCTGCCGCCTCGTGGGCCGCGATATCCGCGTCTATGAAAACTGCCAGACCGTCAATCCATCGGGACGCCGCGGGTTCTGATCGAACACCACAAGTGTCCGGCGCGGCGCTGTTAGGCCTTCAGCCCCATCAGTGCCAGAATATCGTCGACGGCCCGCGTGGGAAACAGCCGGCCTTCCCGCACGTCGGCCTCGATGACCGGCAACTGTTTCGCGACGGCGGGATTCGCTCGGACGGCTTGCAGCAAACGGTCGCTCAGCATGTCGCGCATCCATTCGACGGCCTGACGTTTCCGCCGCTCGGCGAACAGACCGCTGTCCTGCATCATTCGGCGATGCTGGGAAATCTTCTCCCACAACGTGTCGAGGCCGATATTCGTGCGGCCTGAAATCGTCACCACAGGCGGCAGCCACGCGGCTGACTTCGGCGTGAAGATCGCAATGGCATTCTGGTATTCGTTGGCTGCGCGCTGCGCGCGTGTAATGTTGTCTCCGTCGGCTTTATTGATCGCAATCATGTCGGCAAGTTCGATGATGCCTTTTTTGATGCCCTGGAGATCGTCGCCGCCTCCCGCCAGCAGCAGCACCAGGAAAAAGTCGACCATGTCGGCGACTGCGACCTCCGACTGCCCGACGCCAACCGTCTCGACGATCACGACATCGAAACCGGCCGCTTCGAGCAGCACCATCGTCTCGCGCGTCTTGCGCGTCACCCCGCCGAGCGTGCCCGATGTCGGGGACGGACGAATGAAGGCGTTGTCGAGCGG
>CAYWIF010000024.1:0-47096 GCA_964458265.1 uncultured Hyphomicrobium sp.
GGTGAAGTGGCGCGGGCAGAGGCCCACCCTCGAACGTCATCCCCGCGCAGGCGGGTATCCGTGCGAGGTCGCTGTTTGGTGAATTGATTGAACCTTGCACGGGTCCCGGCCTTCGCCGGGATGACGGGGTTGGGTGAGCGGTGGCGGTGCGGTGAGGCTCACCGAGTTGCTCAATGGGTCCTCGGGACCCCGGCCGCCGCTGGGGTAGGCAATCCCGGGATGAAAGTGGTGAAGTGGCGCGGGCAGAGGCCCACCCTCGAACGTCATCCCCGCGCAGGCGGGTATCCGTGCGAGGTCGCTGTTTGGTGAATTGATTGAACCTTGCACGGGTCCCGGCCTTCGCCGGGATGACGGGGTTGGGTGAGCGGTGGCGGTGCGGATTAGAACAACGCCGTTGATGCCCAGAAAGCAGGGCGCTCAGGCAGTGGGAGAACGCCGTTTCGACTCTTTAACAAGGTACGCAAGGGTGCTCATTAATGAGATGTACTCTAACGCTCGCTGCTCTGAACCCTCGGGGAAAGAGTGACCGCCCGGGTTTCGGATTGCTAGCGCCGCACCGACACATAGGTGCATGACGCCTTCCTGCTCGTCATGGTCGGTTTGATCCTTCAGATCGTTCACTGCCAAAATTGGGCTTGTTCTAGAAAATACTTCGTACATTAGCTTCGCACCGTCTTTGTCAGAGCCGGACCTTTCCTTCACATAATTCATCAGCGCCTTACTCGCGGCAAATACAGCGTCCCAATGATATCCATCCATAAATCTCTCTTCAGCAACCTCGCGAATCCGAGGATGGAGGTTCAGCTTCTCAAAGTATGACTAAGGGCTTGGCAGCCCTTCGCTACCTACAATATCTTGCTTCTTTTCTCGCAGTCGCTCGATTAAGCCATTCAGCGTATTCGCCATTACCGTCTGGCCTTTAATGCGGCCGGCTAAGCGCTGATGTTCGGGCATCCCCATTATGATAGGACCGGACCAGATTTCGATATATTTGTGCTCATCGAATTCCGGTGATCCCTCGCCGAACACCTCCCTAATGGTATTACGGACGCTACTCTCGACGTTGTCTATTCTGCCATCCTCGGTGCGAAACGATTGCTCGACGTTCAAATCAATTACGTCCTTTATCCGCCGCTCAAGCTTGCTGATCGCGCGATCAACCTGATCTGCGGTTGTGAATGCGACAGGCAGTGGGACCGAAGGCGGAGCAGGTCTGCGAGCCATTATTCATCCTCAAAATTATAAAGTATCAAAAGTTACCCGCGCAAATCCGGCGGTGTCGCTTCGTCCTTCAGGCTCGCAACGGCGTCGTCGAGTGACATCACCGTCTGATCTTGGCTGCCGAGGCGGCGGATGCTCACGTTGCGGGCTTCAGCGTCGCGCAAGCCTACGGCGAGGATGACGGGGACTTTGGCGAGCGAGTGTTCGCGAACTTTGTAGCCGATCTTTTCGTTGCGCAGGTCCGTGTCCACGCGCAGGCCGGCGGCCTTGAGCGCGGACACCACTTCGTGCGCGTAGCCATCCGCTTCGCTGGTGATGGTGGCGACGACGACTTGCAACGGCGCGAGCCAGAGCGGGAAGTGCCCGGCGAAGTTTTCGATGAGGATGCCGGTGAAACGTTCGAGCGAGCCGAACATGGCGCGGTGGATCATAACCGGCGTTTTCTTCTCCGAATTCTCGTCGATGTAGAATGCGCCCAGGCGGGCGGCCAGATTGAAATCCACCTGCGTGGTTCCGCATTGCCATTCGCGGCCGATGGCGTCCTTCAGCGTGTACTCGAGCTTCGGCCCATAGAACGCGCCCTCGCCCGGCTGGAGTTCGGTGCGAATGCGGCCGTTGGAGCGGCGCTTCACTTCGTCCAGCACGTCGCCCAGCGCCTTCTCGGCCTTGTCCCACAGCTCATCGGCGCCGACGCGCTTTTCAGGCCGCGTGGAGAGCTTGATGTGGATGTCCTCGAAGCCGAAGTCCTTGTAGATCGCCAGCATCAGATCGTTGATCTTGAGGCATTCCTCCATGATCTGGTTTTCGGTGATGAAGATGTGCGCGTCGTCCTGCGTAAAGTGGCGCACGCGCAGCATTCCGTGCAACGCGCCGGACGGCTCGTAGCGGTGGACCTTGCCGAATTCAGCGATCTTCAGCGGCAGGTCGCGATAGCTCTTCAAGCCGTGCTTGTAGATCTGCACGTGGCCGGGGCAGTTCATCGGTTTGCAGCAGAACACGCGCTCATCGGGGAGCGTGGTTGTAAACATGTTCTCGCCGTAGTTCTCCCAGTGGCCGGAAAGCTCCCAGAAGTGCTTCTCCATCATGTCGGGGGAGTTCACTTCCATGTAGCCGGCGCGCTGTTGCGCACGGCGCATGTAGGCAATGAGCGTCTGGAACAGCGTCCAGCCATGGGGGTGCCAGAATACGGAGCCGGGGGCCTCTTCCTGGAAGTGGAAGAGGTCCATCTCGCGTCCGAGCTTACGGTGATCGCGCTTCTCGGCTTCTTCGAGCTGATGGAGATAAGCTTTGAGTTCGTCCTCGGTCGCCCAGGCGGTACCGTAGATGCGCTGGAGCTGGGGCCGAGTGGAATCGCCTCGCCAGTAGGCACCGGCGAATTTCATCAGCTTGAAGGCTTTGCCGATGTGACCCGTGGATGACATATGCGGGCCGCGGCAGAGGTCGAACCACGTGCCCTGGCTATAGATCTTGAGGTCCTGGCCGTCGGGAATGGCGTCGACGAGTTCGACTTTGAAGCCCTCGCCCATCTTGGCGAACGTGTCCTTCGCCTTGTCGCGCGACCACACTTCCTTGGTGAAAGGCTGGTTCTTGGCGATGATCTCGGCCATCTTCTTTTCGATTTTGCCGATGTCCTCGGGGAGGAACGGTTCGGCTTTGGCGAAGTCGTAATAGAAGCCGTTCTCGATCACCGGGCCGATCGTGACCTGGGTGCCGGGCCAGAGTGCCTGCACGGCTTCGGCCATCACATGGGCGGCATCGTGCCGGATCAGCTCAAGTGCTGCCGGATCGGTGCGGGCGACGAAGTTGATCGCCGCGTCGGCATTGATGGGGTCAGCCAAATCGGCGAGCACGCCGTCGAGCTGCATGGCGACGGTGCGCTTGGCGAGCGACGGTGAGATGGACTTGGCGACGTCGAGGCCGGTCGTGCCTTGTGCGACTTTGCGTTGCGCGCCATCCGGAAACGTCAAAACGACGTCGGCCATCTTTCTCTCCTGTTGCTCACTCGCCGCATACGGGTGCGGCGTAAGACATCTCGTGAAGACGGCTTCATGCCGCCGGCCGGGCCGGCATGTCAAGATGGAGGCTGAATTGCAGACCCGTCAGACCGCCGGCTTCAGGGGGCCGGGCGGATTGGCGGGTTCGCGGTGGTAGTATTTGAGGGTCAGATAGGCGCCGACCCAGGAGCCGATGATGGCGAAGGCGACGTAGATATAGTTCTGGGTGTAGCTGATGACGGCGAATGAGGAGAGCATGTACCAGGCGCTGCTCCAGTTGGCGGCGGCCAACGCGCGCTTGGCGACGACAGCGGACGTGAACATGACATAAGCCGCGTCGGTGGCCGCCGTCGCCAAGAAAACGCCAGCCGCGATCAGGTAATCGAATTCCATAACGTCCTCCCAAGGCTTGCCGGATCCGTCCGGCCGGCGGGACCGGACGGGCCGTCTATCCGGACTGACCCATTTGCGGTGCCCATTCTCGCGTACACCAACGCCGGCCGCTTGGCTCCACCCTTGCGGTCTAGATCACGCAAAGTCCGCGCTCGCAGACACCTCCTGCCCGATCGGTTCGACAGTTCGAAATTAAGCGCCCTGGGCTGGCGCATCGCGTGAGGGAAAGGAGGCTTGCCAAGCCCGGCGGCTGCGAACAATGTGGCGCCCGTCCATTCACGACGAGGATGCCATGCCGGACTCCCAGCGGCTGGACCAGTGGTTCGAGACTTTCCCGGTTTTGAAATCCGTGTCCGGCGCCCATCTCCAGTTGCTGCGCGGCATCGCGCAGTTCCCGACCCTCGATGCCGGCTTCGTGGCCTACCGCCAGGACGCGGAATGCCCAAACTATTTGATGTGTATCGAAGGGCTCACGCGCGTTTTCAAGATGTCCGACACGGGCAAGGAAATCCTGCTCTACCGGGTTCGCGATGGCGGCACGTGCATCCTGACGACCCAGTGCCTGTTGACGGGCGGCAATTTCCCAGCGGAAAGCATTGCCGAGAAAAGGACGCAGCTGGCGGCCATTCCTGCCGGGGCGTTCCGGCAACTCATGCAAGAGTCGGCTGCATTCCGGCAGGTGGTGCTTGACGACTACACGTCGTTGCTGGGCCAAATGATCGGAATGGTGGACGAATTGGCGTTTACCAGTTTCGAACAGCGCCTTGCCCGGCGCATTCTGCTCGACGCCGATGCAGAAGGCATCGTTGCGAAGACACACCAGCAATTGGCATCCGACACCGGATCGGCACGCGAGTCCGTCACGAGGGCGCTCGGCGAGTGGGAGCGTAGATCGTGGATCGAACTGGAACGGGGCAAAATTGCGATCCGGGATCGTGCGGCCCTTGCGACGCTGACCGCGTAGCGGGTTAGCGGGCCAGACTATCGGTCAGGCTGGGTTTGCCGGCGCGCGGAGTGACCGCTGAGGCCCCGATCGATAAAATTTTACACAATCCACGCGATGTTCCTTCAGGATTGCCGTTTACGCTTCCCAATGGTTCTGCTGCTGCCTTCGGCGGCAGGACACCCATTGGGGTAACGCATGCAACCGCCGAAACTTCTCATTCGTAAAGGAATGGTTGTCGTGCAGGGCCGGAACCGGCCGTGCATTCAGGTGCTCGCCGTCGTGGACCCCGCTTTGAAGTCGAAACTCGAAGGCCTATTCGCGTCGGAAAATCTCTTCAAGCGAACCGCCTATTCGAACGGCTTTCCAGCCAGCATGGTGCAACCCTCCGGCCCGCTGGCGCCGCATGTCGCGATGCTTCTCAAGAGCGATGCGTGCCCGGAAATCACCGTGAAGACGATTTTGCAGGGGCAGTTGCATCAGGCCAATTCCGTTTGGGAGATGAAGGCGTTCGAATATATCGCCCAGCGTGCGTTCGACTCGCTCGTGGACTTCTGCACGACGGTCGTCGAACTCGGCCGCGAGACGGTCTACGCGCCGCCAGAGGGCGAACATTTCACAACCGTGGAGATGCCGGCTGCTCCGGTGGTGCCCACCATCGAGGCCGTGCCGACGGCGGCCTAAATTGACGTGGACGGTTGACTGTCCGCTGCGTTGACGCGACGCCAACGGCCATATCGCCAGGGCGCGAACGGGTGGCTTTCGTGTTTGAGGTCGGGCACCGGATCATAGCCGTGTGTCCCCCACGGTTGGCAGCGCGCGATGCGCGAGACCATAAGCCAGAAGCCTTTCCAGGCGCCGTTCCGTTCAATTGCCTCAAGCGCGTATTCGGAGCAGCTCGGCGCGTGGCGGCATTCCATGCCGATCCAGGGACGCAGCGTCGCCCGGTACAGGTGGACGGGTGCTTGCAAGATTTTGGCTGAAAGGTTCATTCGTACGGCTCGCCGCTCTTCTTGTAGAAACGGACCTTGCCCGCGCGCTTTTGCAAGCGAAGATCGATATCCGGATACGTCGCATCTTCGTTCGGCGACCGGGTCCCGATATCCAGGTACGTGGCAATTCGATTGCTGCGGTTGATGA
Organism: uncultured Hyphomicrobium sp.; assembly: GCA_964458265.1. Taxonomy (GTDB): domain Bacteria; phylum Pseudomonadota; class Alphaproteobacteria; order Rhizobiales; family Hyphomicrobiaceae; genus JAGVSR01. The sequence goes on from CAYWIF010000024.1 coordinate 5,692, forward strand.
GGTGATGGGCATTACGGTCGCCGGCTGGAAACCCGACTGCCATGGACGCCCGCAGGGTGTGTTCGCCGTCCATGAGCACGAGAACCAGTTCTCCTTCGAGCATGTATATGAATTCATCTTCCTGCTCATGCCAGTGGCGCTGCGAGGATTTGGCGCCCGGTTCCAGCGTCGTCAGGTTGACACCGAACTGCCGCAGGCCGAGGCGGTCGGTCAGAGCTCGCTTGATGCGGCCGTCGAAGCCTTCGTCGAAAGGTTTGGGGTAGATGGTGCCGCGCCTGCCCGGCACGCGCATTGGATCGTGAATGATCGGCATATGGCCCCCTCAGCTCTGCACCCGTCCTTAACCGGCTAGAGCCGCGCCGTGCTCCGAAACCCCGAGGCCGGCAATGGCCCGCTCGACGGCGTCGAAGACCAGCAGCGTGGATGCGTGGCGATGGCGGTATTCGCGAACCGGTTCGAGCAATGCTAGGTCCGACCAACGACCTGAGGGCGGGGCGCCGTTCTCTTTCAGCATCCGGCGCATGGCAGAAGCGACTTCGCGGAATTCGGCAATCGGAGTTCCGACAATTTCGCGGCCGACGACCGATGCCGCCGCCTGCCCGAGGAGGCAGGCTTTGACGGTCTGCGCAAAATCGCTGATTTGGTCGCCGGTCAGGGAGAGTTCGACGCTGATGGTCGAGCCGCAGAGCTTCGAATGGGCTTCGCCGCGACCATCAGGCTCCTTGAGCTGACCGGTTCTCGGAATCGACGCCGCCAGTTCTAGAATCTTCGTGTTGTATATGTTATCGAGGTCAGCCATCGCGTTCCTTTGCTGTGCCCGTTTCGAGCGAAGCAGTTTATACATATAGGCGTTTTCCAGCGGGACGGCACTATGTCGACATCATCCTCCACCGGCGGTCCCGATATCGAGCAGGGACTGGATCTTGCCCCGCGCTTCGACCGGGATGGCCTCGTCGCTGCCGTTGCGACAGACGCGGCGAGCGGCGAGGTGCTGATGCTCGCCTGGATGAATGCCGAGGCACTGCAGCGCTCGGTCGATACGGGATTTGCTCATTTCTGGAGCCGTTCGCGCGGCAGGATCTGGAAGAAGGGCGAAGAGAGCGGCAATCTCCTGCGCATTGCGGAAATGCGGATTGATTGCGACCAGGATGCAATTTGGATGACGGTAAACGTGGAAGGGGCGGGCGCGGCCTGCCACACGGGCGCCAAATCGTGTTTTTACCGGGTCGTGCCGCTGGGCGCTGCGGGGCGTAACCGGCTCGTGCGCGTTGCGTAGGTGGGATTGGCGCATTGCAGCATCGAAACGCAGCGCAGCAATTGCGCGTATATGCTGAATGCGAACCTTTTCGTAACGATCGACAGTAATCATTTTACCAATCTTCTAGGGCGACTTTAATGTCCTCCTGTCACCCTGGCTAAAGCATTCTTGGCAGCAGGCGGCATGAGCATTGCTTTTGGCTCTGCACCGCAAGCGGTCGGAGCACGCAGATGGCAAACGCGAAGATCGGGTTGGCATTGGGTGGCGGCGCCGCACGGGGGTGGGCGCACATCGGTGTACTGCGCGCCCTCGTTCAGGCGGGAATCAAGCCGGATATCGTGGTCGGCACGTCGATCGGTGCGGTCGTCGGCGGGTGTCATCTGGCCGGCGAGCTCGATGCGCTGGAAGATTTCGCGCGCAGCCTGACGAAGCGGCGCGTGTTCGGTTATCTCGATTTCAATCTGGCCGGCACGGGGCTTATTTCGGGTCAAAAACTGTGCGAGCGGCTGGAGAAGCATCTGGGCGACCGGCGCATCGAGGATCTGGACCGGCGCTTCACGGCTGTCGCGACCGAAATCGGATCTGGACACGAGGTCTGGTTGTCACGCGGGCGGCTCGTCGATGCGATCCGCGCATCGTACGCCCTGCCCGGCATCTTCAAGCCTGTCAAAATCGACGGCCGTTGGCTTTTCGACGGCGCGCTCGTCAATCCCATTCCGGTGTCGGTCTGCCGAGCACTCGGCGCGCGGTATGTGATCGCGGTCAATCTGAACTATGACATTTCGAGCCGGTCTGCGGCGGCGAACGCGATCGTCAGTCAAGTCGAAAGCGATGAAGTTGCCGAGCGCGAGGAAGCCGTGGCGCAGGAACGGTCCGGCATTGGAGCGCGCTGGCTTCTGACACGCCAACTCTTTGGACGGGGCAACGACATGCCGGGCATTTCGACGGTCATGGTCGATGCGCTCAACATCGTGCAGGACCGGATTGCGCGGTCCCGGCTCGCAGGCGATCCGCCCGATGCGCTGATCAGTCCGCGGCTGCAAGGCATTGGGCTTTTCGATTTCCACCGCGCTCCCGATGCTATAGCGCGCGGAGAGGCAGCAGCGCGGCGCGAGGCGGACGATATTGCGCGCGAATTGAAGCTGCGGCGGGACGTGGACGTGCGGCTCAGCGCACACGCCTAGGCTCAATAGAAAAAGGCCAGCAGGATTGCCGGCCTCATGTTTCATTTCATACGTGACGGTCGCGGAGGGTCTCGCCGCCTCATGTCATCTGGTCACGCGGCCCTGCACACTCAGCCGGTGGCGAGATACCCGCGCATGGCGGAGACTTCCATCTCGACGGTGGCCACGTGATTCTTGACCACGTCACCAATCGAAATGATGCCAACCAGCGAGCCGTCCTCGACGACGGGAAGGTGGCGGAAGCGGCCAGCGGTCATCATCTCCATGGTTTCGTCGACCAGGCTCGTCTCGCTGCAGGTTATGACATCACGCGTCATGAAGCGCGAAACCGGAAGATCGAGTGCGGACACGCCCCTTTCGGCGATGGCGCGGATGACATCCCGTTCGGAAATGATGCCGTCGACTTTGCCATTGTCGCCGACGACCACCACCGCGCCAATCTTGCGAGCGGCCAGTTTGGTCGTCACTTCATGCAGCGTGTGGTCGGGCCGTGCGGTCGTGACGGAGCGGCCCTTGGCTTTGAGGATCGTTGCGACATTCATTCTGCCTTCTCCCGTCTGGTGCCGTTCGTTGACGAAGAGGAGTTCCCGACGATCACTGCGGGGGCGGCCACGATACAGCCCATTCCCTCGCTGTGCCGTCCAATCATCCAGAGACAACGCGACGCTACTTATTTTGTTGCCGAATGGTGATCCAACTTTTCACGCGTTTCAAGCCTCAATCACCACGATATTCAGGAACTTCGTTATGACGCGGTGCAATATCGAAAAAGCCGAACAGCATGAGGCCCGCGAGATAACCACCTACGTGGGCTTCCCAGGCAATGGCGTTGTTGGCGTTGATGTCGCCAAAGCCGATGAGCGCGGCGATATTCATCACGATGAACGACGCCGAGACGATCTGCAGCCGGCGGTCTGACAGAGCCGCCCGCAAACCTTTCAAGGGCACGCTTTTAGGCGCGACGTTCAAACGGCGCAGGCCGCCGCGTTCATCCATGGCGCTGAAGAAATACCGCATCACGCCGCCCATCAAGCCCGCAATCGCGCCCGACGCGCCAATCATCGGCGCCAGCAGTCCGGAATTGAACGCAATAAACGTCACCGCTCCCGCCAGCCCGCAAACCAGAAAGAACAGGAGCAGGCTCAGTCCCCCGATGCGCTTTTCCAGGGCGCCCCCGAATGCCAGAAGGGCGGCGCTGTTGAAGGCCAGATGCATGGCATCGGCGTGGACGAACATGTGCGTGACGAACTGCGTGTAGATCGCGGTAACGCCGCCGGGCAGTTCGGCAGCATATCCGGTGAGGCGCGCCGGGATGAGAGCCAGGGCGAGGACAAAGGCCGTGTCGGCGTCCTCGCTGAGGATAAGGCGATAGCCCATGACGGCGATCAAGACCGTCAAGAGCGCAAGAACCATCGGGGGAATGTTAAAGATGGGCTCGCGCGCCACTTCCGGGCTGCCAAGCGGGCGGCCATCCTGCGGCGGTTGCGAGGCGCTTGTCGTTTCGCCGGGCGGGCGCTCGCCATTCTCGTCCGTCAATCATGCCTCCTTGCGCGCGACCCGGTTGGCCAGGCGCCACCCCATCATCTCCGATCACGATGACGGCCCCGGCGCAGCCCGGCAACCCATTTAAGCGCGGCTGCAGCATCTTCGACCGTCGCATTTACGCTTAACGCCGACGCGCGCCGCACGCCCACCGGATGGCACAAATGCTGCGTCGGAAAAGGGAAACGCCCTGGCGGCAATGCCAGTTTCATCCGCAAATCCCCGTCTTGCGGGAGACGGCTACGATACCCGGTCAGAATGAGACACAAGACCACCCAAGCGCTTTACGCATACTGGAACGGCCTCCGGGGCACCCGCCTGGCTCCGCGCCGGTTCGAGATCGAACCCGCCAGCATGGGTGACGCTCTGCCGGACACCTTCATTCTGGAACGGCGCGAAAGCGGTGCGTTTCCGTTCCGGCTTGCCGGTACGCGGCTTTGCGAGCGGTTCAGAAAAGAATTTCGCGGACACGACTTTCTCGATGCATGGACGGCCAACGACAGCCTGACGCTGCGATCCCGGCTGAATACGATTTCTGTCCAGGGCGGCGTGGTGCTTCTCCTCGTGGAGGCGGAAACGGCCGGCGGCAAACCGGTGCCGGCGGAGATTCTGATCCTTCCCCTCATTCATGGCCAGACGTGTGCGGATCGCTTCCTTGGCATCTTCACTCCGCTCGAATGCCCGCCATGGCTGGGCTACGACCCAATTGCGGCCATGCACCTGATCAGCGATGAGATCATCTGGCCGGACGGCCACCCGCGGCCGGCTCCGAATTCCGGGGAAGACCGGCAGTCGCCATTCCTGCCGCGGATACGCCATGCCCGCATCGTGCGGTCGGAGCGGCGGCAGTTCCGCGTCTTCGACGGAGGGCTGAGCGGCGAGCCCGGCACCGGACCGTCACCGAAGTCGTGACAAGGCAAGTTCGGCCGTCCGGCGCCTGCGGGGAATAGCCGGGCGGGTTGTCCCACTTTCACGGGCGCTTTAGCCGTTCATTAACAGCCTCGGCCTCATAGTTACCGCGAACCCGCCCGGATCCGCGCACGATCGACATGTTCAATCGGCGTCCAGGCAGGACATGCTGCAGCTTGCCGACCGGGCCGATATGCATATGAGCATTGCTTTACACGCTGTGAAGGACGCTGCCGTACTTGGCACGCGTCCAGCCACCGACGAGCGGCGCTTCCGGCGTGTGTCGCTGACGCTGCTCGGGCGCTTCATGCGCGCCAACAAGCACGAATACCCCTGCAAATTGAACGATATCTCGGTCGGTGGCGCGGCAATCACTTCGCCCGTATCCGTCGATCAGGGCGAACGGATTGTCGTCTATTTCGATCACATCGGCGGGCTCGAAGGCCATGTCGTCCGGGTGTTCGAGGGCGGGTTCGCCATGCAGTTCAAGATCACGACGCACAAGCGCGAAAAGCTGGCCGCTCAGTTGACCTATCTCGTCAACCGCGACGCCTTGAACGGTGTCGATCAGCGCCAGCATGACCGCGTCCCGATCGGCCACAGGACCAAGTCGCTTGTGCTCGACAGCGGTGAAACTTTCGATTGCGAGGTGATCGACGTGTCGATTTCCGGTGCCTCGCTGAAGATGGACGTGCGCCCGCCGGTGGGCAGCGAACTGACCCTCGGGCGCCTGAGGGGCCAAGTCGTGCGGCACCATGAACAGGGGATCGGCGTGCGGTTCGTCGAAATTCAGGAACCTGAGGCTCTGCGCCAGCATTTCATCTGACGCAGCGAGCATAAGGGAATTTTGCGGGTTCGAAGACAGGCGCGGCAAATAGATAAAAGTTTAGTCAAATGCCGCGCTTCACGTTCAGGGGACAACGAGGTTTTTACGCTAGAGTGGCGTCTGTAGTACGGGGTTCTCGCATGAAGTGCGTATCAGTCATAGTCGCTGGCGCCGCGTTTGGTGCCACTCTCGCCACCCAGGCCGCGGCCAATCCTGTGGCAAGGCCCGCCATGTACGAGCGGACCGCCTACATGCGGGTGTTCGGCTCCTCGCAGCCTCCTTACGGGTTTGTCCGCTTCTGCGAGCAGAACCCGAAATACTGCGTGCAGCGCGGCAACGGCGGCCGCTTCGAAGCCACACCGGAAAGTCTCAGCGATCTCGACGAAGTCAACCGTCTGGTCAACCGGTCTGTCGAGCCGGCCACCGACATGGAGATCTACGGGATCAGCGAGTACTGGACCCTGCCCGGCAACAAGGGCGACTGCGAAGACTACGCACTTTTGAAGCAAAAAATTCTGATTGGCCGCGGCTGGCCGTCCAGTTCCCTGTTGCTGACCGTGGTGCGCGACGAGAAGGGCGAAGGTCATGCCGTTCTGACCGCGCGCACGAGCCAAGGCGACTTCGTGCTCGACAACAAGAGCGACGACGTGCGGTTGTGGTCGCGCTCCAGCTATCAGTTCGTGATGCGCCAATCGTATCTTGATCCCAAGGTCTGGGTGTCGCTGGATCCGCAGGATGCAGGTGTTCCGTCGGCACTCGCGGGCGTGAACGAAGACCGCTGACAGGCGGCGCACTGCTGAAAATGATTAGAGCCGGATGCATCCCGCATCCGGCTCTTCTATTTTTGCGGCGGGCCGTCAGACTTGCGGCGCCAGTCCGCCGGCATACCGCTGCCAGTTGGCGACGTAGCGGCCGGCGCTGGCCTTCAGCCGCTCGCTCTCTTCCGGCGAGAGTTCGCGCACGACCTTGCCGGGCGAGCCGAGGATCATGGAGCGCGGGGGAAATTCCTTGCCTTCGGTGATCAGCGTGTTGGCTCCGACGAGAGAGCCCTCGCCGATCCTGGCGCCGTTGAGGACGATCGAGCCGATGCCGATCAAGCTGCCGTTGCCGATCGTGCAGCCGTGCAGCATGACCATGTGACCGATGGTGCAATCCTCGCCGATGGTGAGCGGGAATCCCGGGTCGGTATGGAGGACACAGCCGTCCTGGACGTTGGAGCGCGCGCCGACGCGGATCAATTCATTGTCGCCGCGCAGCACGGCGCCGAACCAGACGCTCGCATCCTCGCACAACTCGACCTTGCCAAGGGCGACAGCGTTGGGCGCGACCCACGCACGCCCATCTCCCGGCATCACGACGCACGCATCTGCGAGGCGATAAATCATCGGCTTTCCCAGGCTCCGCGCGGCGTTCAGACCCCCTCGAGGTCCACGTCGAGGATTGCCATCTGGAACTGGTAGGAGACTTCGCCATCTTCGTCTTCGCGGAAAAGAACGGCGACGAAATCTTCACCGATGTAGACCTCGGCGCTGTCGTCCTTCTTCGGGCGGGGGCGAATGGACAAATCCTTCGTACCGAAGGTTTTCTTCAAATAGGCTTCCACCTTCGCAAGTTCGTCTTTCGTCACATCAAGTCTCCGGTTGTCTCGAAGGGAAAGCTGGCGCGGCCATTTCAGCCGGCTCAGAGCATACTGTAGTCATCGGGTCCGAAATTTTCCGGGCCTAGCATCTGGTCCATCGTGCGGGCCGGTTCGGCGCACCCGACACGGCCGACGATGCGGGCCGGCACGCCGGCCACCGTCATGTTCGGCGGGACATCCTGCAGCACGACGCTGCCGGCGGCGATGAGCGCGCAATTGCCGACGTGAATGTTGCCAAGCACCTTGGCGCCCGCGCCGATGAGAACGCCAGCGCCGATCTTGGGATGGCGGTCACCCGTCGCCTTGCCGCTGCCGCCAAGCGTGACGGCGTGCAGAAACGAGCAATTGTCGCCGACCACCGCCGTCTCGCCGACGACGAAGCCGGTGGCGTGATCAAGCATGATGCCGCGACCGAAGCGGGCGGCGGGGTGGATGTCGGTCGTGAAGATCTTCGAGGACTGGCTTTGCAGGTAGAGCGCGAAATCGCGGCGGCCCTGACGCCACAGTTCGTGGGCGAAGCGGTGCGTGACGAGGGCGTGGAAGCCTTTGAAGAACAGCAGCGGCTCCAGATAGCGGTTGCAGGCCGGATCGCGGTCGAGCACGGCGGCAAGGTCGGCGCGGATCGAAAGCGACAGGCTCGGCTGACTGTTGAGCACGTCCTGGAAGGTTTGCAGGATCAAGCCGGCGTCGACGTCGGAATGGTTCAACCGCTGAGCGACGCGGTGGGCGATCGCGTCTTCGAGGCGGGTGTGGTTGACGACAGTGGCGAAGATGAAACCGGTCAGCGCCGGCTCACCCGCCATCGCGGCTTCGGCCTCGCGGAGAACCTGATCCCATACGGGATCGGCGGTGGCGACGTTGGCGGCGGATTTCGATTTCGGCTTCACGCCTGCGCGCTGAGGCACGCCGGCTGCCTTTTCTGAACGGGACGCGGACATGGCGGCACGGTGTCCTTCACGAAAGTAACCCGTTGCGGCGGCTGTTATTCGTTGGGCCGTCCGGGCAGGCGCAACCGGGTATCCGGCGCGGACCTGACCGTCAATCTAAACCTCGGGAGGAGCGAAGTGAATTGGGGCTGATTGCGCCGATCATCAAGTTGCAGGCGCATTCCAAAGAAGCGGACGGCCTCGCGACCAGAGGCGGCGTTGTCAGGACCGGGCGGCTGGACTTAGAAGCCGAAGATAACTACCAGCCGTGCGGGACCCCTATGGCCGACGAAACGACTGCCGAACTGCGGCTTGAGCGGGAGGGTGGCATTGCGTTTCTTGTCATCCACAATCCAGCGCGGCTCAACGCCCTGACGTCGGCGATGTGGGCCGCACTTCCCGGGCTGCTTGCGCAGGCCGAGACGGACGCCTCGGTGCGCGTCATCGTGCTGAAGGGCTCCGGAGGAAAGGCGTTTTCGGCCGGTGCCGACATCTCGGAATTCGACAGCGCTAGAACGGGCGACGCCGCGAAGGCCTACGACGCCCTCAACCACGCGGCATTCGAAGCGCTGCTCGACGCGCAAAAGCCGACCATTGCGATGATCGAAGGCTTCTGTCTCGGCGGCGGGCTGGGCATTGCCGCGTGCTGCGATTTGCGGATCGCCAACGATGCCGCAACTTTCGCAATTCCAGCCGCCAAGCTCGGTCTTGGGTATCACCCTCGCTGGGTGCGGACGCTTCTGACATTGGCGCCGCCGGCTTCGATCAAGGAACTCATTTTCACTGGCCGCCGGTTCACAGCGCCGGAAGCGCTGGCGATGGGGCTGGTCAACCGCGTCCATCCGGCGGCAGCGCTCGACGGCGAAGCGCGCTCGATGGCCGAAACGATTGCAGCCAACGCGCCGATGACAATCCGGGCGGCGAAGGCGGCAATCGACGACCTGACGCTGAAGCCAGAGACGGCGGACATCGCTCGTCTGGAGGCGCTCGTCAAAGCGTGCTTCGACAGCGCGGATTATGCCGAGGGGCGAAGGGCATTCGCGGAGAAACGCAAGCCGCAGTTCAAGGGAGCGTAACGTGAGGGCGCGCGGCTGGGTTCTCATCGCTGTTCTGCCGGCCCTGAATGGCGGACCGGTGGCGGCGGATGAGCGGGGCGCGCTGCGCGACCGGTGCTGGTCACCGGCGGCTTTGACGGGATCGGTGACCGAGAAGAAGAGCACGCGGAACATCCGCACGTTCGATGCGCCCCCGGCGGCCATGACACTTGCGCCATTCCAGCCCGTGCCAGCGGACTGGCGCGGGGCCATCCGGCGCGTCAAGCTGCCGCCCGGCAAGAAGCTCGTCGCGCTGACGTTCGACATGTGCGAACTGACGGGCGAAGTCAGCGGATACGATGCAGCTCTCGTCGATTATCTGCGCGAGCACGGCATCAGGGCGACGTTCTTTTCCGGCGGCAAGTGGATGCGTTCGCACGGCGAGCGAACCCGGCAGTTGATGGCCGATCCGTTGTTCGAGATGGCCAACCATGCTGAGGCGCATCGCAACTTGCGCACGCTCGCTGGCAATGCTCTGCGCGAGGAAATCGAAGGGCCGCAGCGGACCTACGAGTTGCAGCGGGCCGCGCTCGGCGCCGCCCAGTGCGCGCGATCAGGCGAGGGGTTTGCGCACGTTCCCGTTCGCATCGGGCTCTTCCGGTTCCCATTCGGCGCGTGCAATCAGCGCGCGCTCGATGCGGTGAACGACGCGGGACTGCTGGCTGTTCAATGGGATTTGTCAACGGGCGATCCGGCTGCTTCACAGACGGCGGAAGCCATCGCAAAGCAGATGCTCCGGGCAAAGCCCGGCTCGATCATCATCGGCCACGGCAACGGCCGCGGGGTTCACATGGCGGAGGGTCTGGCACTTGCCATTCCGCAAATGAAGGCCAAGGGCTACGAATTCGTGACTGTTTCCGAGCTTCTCGCCCAAGGAACGCCAGAAATATCCGCCACGTGCTACAACGCGCGGCCGGGTGATACGGACAAGTACGACACGTTCTTCGCACCGCGCCCGGCCAAGCCTGTTGTGAAGCCCGCGGAGACGACCAATGAGCCAGACACCCCCACCCGTTGAGAGATACGAGGCAGACCTTTTCGGAGGGGGCGACGTTACGTTGCGGGCGCTGCCGCCCGGCGAGCCGCAGCGCCTTGGACCGATCTTTGCGAGTATCGATCCTTGGGCTCGGCTGGGGTACAAGGCGGATGCCTTGAGCGGCTATCTCGGCACGCTGGAGAAAACAGCGCCGCGATACGCGATCATGATCGGCAACGAGGTGGCGGGCGTGGTCGGTGTGCGGCTCAACTGGCTGCGCGGGCCGTATGTTCAATTCATGGGCGTGCTGCCCGACTACCAGAAGCGGAAGCTTGGCAGCGCGTTTCTCGCGTGGCTCGCGCACGAGGCGAAGCGGCATCGCGAACAGAACATCTGGGTGATGGCTTCGACGTTCAACGACGGGGCGTTGCGCTTTTATGAAGCGAACGGATTTGAGCGGGCCGGAGAAGTTCCCGACCTCGTCGCTCCCGGCACCGTGGAAGTCATGCTGCGGCGGCGGCTCTGATCCTGGTCCGCCCGACCGCCAGGCGTTATCACGAAAAATCGTTGCGGCACTGCGAAGGGCATTTGTTGGCTGTCCCACAAGCGGGATGGAGGGGCCGGAAAGCCCTTATGGTGTCTGAATACATCACTCGTAACAGCCTTAAATCGCGGCGTTTGCGGGCCGTGCACTCAGGCACTGTGGCGCGGGGGCAGAACCCGGCGCGTTGGTGCTCCATTTTGACCTTACGCAACTGAGGTGACCGCACCGGGACCGCCCTACCGCGATGCGGCATCGTTTTTCGTTGCGCGGCGTAAATTTCGCTCCTTAACTCTCTCCGCACAGGCGTCGCGGCCTGCGAAAATTAAAGAAGCGATGGGTCTTGGAACAAGCGGCATGCGACGCACGTTCTGACCTCACGAAAAACGTCTAGGGAGGCACTATGGGTATCGCGACACCGCTCAATCTCCTGGCCGCCTGCATGTCGTTCGGTTTCATTGCGGCCGTCTGCTTTGGCTACGTGTAGTGCGCGCCGCGCGCATCGGCCCTGACGCCCAATAACAAGCCATAAGTGAAAAGCGCGGGATGTTTGTCCCGCGCTTTTCTGTTGCGCCGAGTGACGCAAGATTTCAGCGCTTGGCGAAGTAACCCAACACCGCGCCGATCAACACAGCCCAGCGGTCGGGCACCTTGCTCCATGGCAAATCCGGCACCAGCGGCGGCACAAACGTCCAAATCAACGCCATGATCAGCGCGAGGATGAGCGCCGATGTCAGCGCGTGCGGCGGCGGCGTCGACACGTCCTTGACGATCTGCGCGGCGACGACGCCGATCAGGAAGATGATGACCGATACGACGACCGCATAGACGAAGAGCGAGAGCTCGCCGCGAATGGGGATATAGCCCATCGCGATGTTGCCCAGAAAATAGCCGCCCGCAATTTGCAGGAGCAGAAGCACGAGACGTCCCAGCATGACAGTTCCCCCTTTGCACGCACGCGCGGCTTGCCTGCGAGTCGCGCGAACCCCGCCCGGACGCTAGCACGGCCCGTATGACCGGCAAATAACGCGATCCGCACAAGGGTTGGGATAGTCCGTTAAGCCACCTTCGCGCGCGCGGCGGACACATCGTAGTTGAGGACCGGCGCGAGCCAGCGCTCGCATTCCTCCACCGTCCAGCCTTTGCGCCGGGCGTAGTCCTCGACCTGGTCGCGTTCCACCTTGCCGACGCCGAAATAGTGGCTCTCCGGATGCGCGAAGTAGAGACCGGACACGGATGCGCCGGGCCACATGGCGTAGCTTTCTGTGAGCGCGATGCCGGCGGTTTGCGGCACATCCATCAAAGTCCACAGCGTCGCCTTCTCGGTGTGATCGGGCTGTGCGGGATAGCCCGGCGCCGGACGGATCCCATGGTATTTTTCGAGGATCAGGTCATCGGCCGAGAGCTTCTCGGATTTCGCGTAGCCCCAGAGTTCTTTGCGCACGCGTTCGTGCATACGCTCCGCGAAGGCTTCGGCGAGCCTGTCGGCCAGCGCTTTCACCAGGATGCGGCCATAGTCGTCGGTGTCCTTGATGTGCCTCTTCAGGGCCTCTTCCTCACCGATGCCGGTGGTGACCGCGAAGGCGCCGATGTAGTCGCGAAGACCGGTTTCCTTCGGCGCGATGAAGTCGGCAAGCGCGGTATGCGCGCGGTTGCGGGCAGGATCGCGGGCAATCTGCTGGCGCAGCGTGTGCAAGGTGGCCAGCTTGGTGTGGCGCGGTTCGCCGGTATAAAGCTCAATGTCGTCGCCGGTGCTGTTGGCCGGCCAGAAGCCGACGACGCCGTTGGCGGTGAGCCACTTCTCGGAGACCATGCGCCGTAGCATCGCCTGGGCGTCGTCGAAGAGTTTCTTGGCTTCCGCCCCGACCTTGTTGTCGGACAGGATTTGCGGGTAGCGGCCGGTCAGTTCCCATGTCTGGAAGAATGGCGTCCAGTCGATGTAGTCAACGAGCTCTTTGAGGTCGTAGCTGGCGAACGCGCGCGGACCCATGAACGTGGGCTTTGGTGGATTGTAGAGCTTCCAGTCGATCTTGAAGGGGTTTGATCGCGCCGCGGCCAGCGGAATGCGGTTCTTCTTCGCTTCGTTGGCCAGATGGGCCTCGCGCACCTTCTTGTATTCTGCTTTCGTGGTGGTGACGAAATTCTCCTTTTCGGTGTCAGAGAGGAGGTTCGACACAACACCCACGGCGCGGCTGGCGTCGAGAACATAGACGGCCTGGCCGCGATTGTAATTCGGCGCGATCTTCACGGCGGTGTGGACGCGGCTCGTCGTGGCGCCGCCGATGAGCAGGGGAATGGAGAAGCCTTCGCGTTCCATTTCGGCGGCAACGAAACACATTTCATCCAGCGACGGCGTGATGAGACCCGAAAGGCCGATGATGTCGACCTTCTCCTTCTTCGCGGTTTCCAGAATTTTCGCGGCGGGCACCATCACGCCCAGATCGATGACCTCGTAGTTGTTGCACTGGAGAACGACGCCGACGATGTTCTTACCGATATCGTGGACGTCGCCCTTGACCGTCGCCATCAGGATCTTGCCGGCCGCGGGCATCGCGTCGAGGCCCGACGCCTTCTTTTCTTCTTCAAGATAGGGCTGCAGATAGGCGACCGCCTGCTTCATCACGCGGGCAGACTTCACAACTTGCGGCAGGAACATTTTTCCCGCACCGAACAAATCGCCGACCACGTTCATGCCGGCCATGAGCGGACCTTCGATGACGTGCAGCGGCTTTTCCGCTTTCTGGCGCGCTTCTTCCGTATCGGCCTCGATGAAGTCGGTGATGCCGTGGACGAGAGAATGCGTCAGGCGCTCCTCGACCGTAGCATCGCGCCACTTCAAATCCTTCTCGACCTTCTTGGCGCCATCGCCCTTGAAGCGTGGCGCGGCTTCGAGCAGACGATCGGTGGCGTCGGCGCGGCGGTTCAGGACAACGTCTTCGCACAGTTCGCGCAGCTCAGTGGGAATGTCGTCGTAGAGAGCCAACTGGCCCGCATTGACGATGCCCATGTCCATGCCGGCCTTGATGGCATGATAGAGAAAGACGGAATGCATCGCTTCGCGCACGGGTTCGTTGCCGCGGAAGGAAAACGAGAGGTTGGAGACGCCGCCGGAAATGTGGACCAGCGGCATCTTTTCCTTGATCTGTCGGGTGGCTTCGATGAATGCGATGCCGTAGCCGTTGTGTTCCTCGATACCGGTGGCGACGGCAAAGATGTTGGGATCGAAAATGATGTCTTCGGGCGGGAAGCCGACGACGCCGGTCAGGAGCTTGTAGGCACGTTCGCAGATTTCGACCTTGCGCTCGATGGTGTCGGCCTGGCCCTGTTCGTCGAAGGCCATGACGACAACGGCGGCCCCGTAGCGCAAGACTTTCCGCGCCTGTTCGAGGAACGGGCCCTCGCCCTCCTTCATGGAGATCGAGTTGACGATCGCCTTGCCCTGGACGCACTTCAGGCCGGCCTCGATGACGCTCCACTTCGACGAGTCGATCATGACCGGCACGCGCGATATGTCGGGCTCGGATGCAATCATGTTCAGGAATGTCGTCATCGCCTTCTCGGAATCGAGCAGGCCCTCGTCCATGTTGACGTCGATGATCTGCGCGCCGCTCTCGACCTGCTGGCGCGCAACAGACAGTGCGGCCTGATAATCGCCCGCCTCGATGAGCTTGCGAAACTTCGCCGAGCCCGTGACGTTCGTACGTTCGCCGACATTGATGAAAGACTGTGCTGCGGAGGTCACGCGTGATGCCTTACTTTTTTGCCCGGAACCGGTGGAGTTGAAGTGGTCGTACTTCGGCGATGCGCTCGAAATCGCCGTCATCGTGGATAAGTTGCAGGTCGTTTTGAATGGCCGTGTGCGCGATCAGGCAATCAAAGACGTTCATGAGCGTGACCCCTCGCCGCCGTAGATCAAATACAATCTGCGCGCTTTCGCTCCAGGCCGCAGCCGGGATGTCCAACAACGTTTCGCCCGCCAGCAGGCGGCGGAGCCGGGATAATTCCTTCTCATCGCGCGCGCCATTCAGGAGTTCAAATTCCGTCATCCTCGAAAATGCGATCGGCGCCCCGTCAACAAGCTGATCGTATCGCTCTGCCAGTCGGCCGGTTTTGTCGCGCAAGAGATGGATGAGCGCAGACGTGTCAACGAGGAAAGTCACGGCCTCTCCTCTGTTTCACCGGATCGAAGCCATCGGCAAATTCGAATTGCCCCGCGTAGCGCGACAGCGAAGCGCGCCGTCTATTGTCTGGACGAACAAAACTTTCCAAGGCGCGGCTCACCGCTTCGCGCTTGGTCCTTACGCCAGCGACTTTCATGGCCTCTTCGACCAATTCGTCGTCCAAGTCGATATTCGTACGGCTCAATTTGGCCTCCGTGATATTTGGTGTATGATTGATGTGTATCATACACATTGCGGCTTGTCACCCAGCCACAAACGGTTCGAGGCCGGAGAGGCGCATTTTGGGTGCGAGTTCCGGGACCTTGCGGGGCGGGTAGGCTTTCACGTGCTCCGCGATGTGGGCGATGTGGTCGGGTGTGGACCCGCAGCAGCCGCCCATGATGTTGATGAGGCCGTCTTTTGCCCATGGCTCTGTCTTGCAGGCCATGTCGTCGGGTGTCTCGTCATATTCGCCCATGGCGTTGGGAAGGCCGGCGTTCGGATAGGCCGAGATACGGCACTGGGCGACGTGAGCCAGCTCGGCGATATACGGGCGCATCAGTTCGGCACCCAGCGCGCAATTGAGGCCGACGGAGAACGGCTTCAGGTGGCGCAACGAATAGTAGAAGGCTTCCGCCGTCTGACCGGACAGAGTGCGTCCCGAGCGGTCGGTGATGGTGCCGGAGAGCATGATTGGGAGTTCGAGACCTAGTTCGTCGAAGACGTCGAGCGTTGCGAAGCCGGCAGCCTTGGCGTTCAACGTATCGAAGATCGTTTCGATCAGGATGATGTCTGAGCCGCCTTTGACGAGACCGCGCACCTGCTCGGCGTAAGCTTCGCGCAATTCTTCGAACGTGACGTTGCGAAAACCCGGATCGTTCACTTGCGGCGAGATGGACGCGGTGCGGTTCGTCGGGCCGACGGCGCCGGCAACGAAGCGGGGCTTCTCCGGTGTCAGCTTATTGAACTTATCGCAGGCGGCGCGGGCGAGCTTGGCGGCCTCAAGGTTGATCTCGTAGGAGAGCGCTTCCATGCCGTAATCGGCCATGGAGATCACCTGGGCGTTGAAGGTGTTGGTCTCGATGATGTCGGCACCGGCCGCGAGATACTGCTCGTGGATATCCTGGATGATCTTCGGCTGGGTGAGGACGAGAAGATCGTTGTTACCCTTCACGTCGCGCGGCCAGTCGGCAAAGCGCGCGCCGCGATAGTCGGCCTCCTCCAGCTTGTGACGCTGGATCATGGTGCCCATCGCGCCATCGATGATGAGGATGCGCTCGGTGGCGGCCTTTTCGAGGGCTTTGTAACTGGGGAGGCGCTTCATTGTCGGTTCTTTCTGCATACGACTGGAATGCACGCTCTTCCCATCGCCTTCGATGGGGAGAGTGTGCTTTTTTAGGCGATCATGATGCGGCGGTCTTCGAGGGGAGCGGTGTGCAGCGGACGCAACCCCAACAAGTGGCAGATCGCGTAGACGAGGTCGGGGCGGTTCAGCGAATAGAAGTGGAAGGATTTGATGCCTTCGTCGACGAGCTGCATGACCTGCTCGGTCGCGACCGCGGAGGCGACCATTTTCGTCGTCTCGGGATCGTTATCGAGGCCTTCGAAGCGGCGGGCGAGCCAGGCTGGCACGGTGGCGCCGGCGCGGACGGCGAAGCCCGCGACCTGACGGAAATTATGTATCGGCACGATACCCGGCGTGATCGGCACCCAGATGCCGGCGGCACGCGCCCGTTCGAGGAAGCGCAGGTAGTGCGCGTTATCAAAGCCGAACTGCGTGATGATCCGGTCGGCGCCGGCATCGACCTTGGCTTTGAGATTGTCCATGTCGGCCTGGAGCGTCTGGCTCTCGGGATGTTTTTCAGGATAGCCGGCCACCGAGATCTCGAAGTTGGCGATCTTCTTCAGGCCGGCGACGAGTTCGGCCGCGTTCACATAACCGCCGGGATGAGGCTCATATTTTTGGCCGGCACCAGATGCGGGATCGCCGCGCAGCGCCACGATGTGGCGGACGCCCGCGTTCCAATAGGCCTGCGCGACGGCGTTGACTTCCTCGCGTGTGGCATCGACGCAGGTGAGATGGGCAGCGGGGCGAAGTGCTGTTGCCTTGACGATGCGCTCGACGGTGGCGTGCGTGCGTTCGCGCGTCGTTCCGCCGGCGCCGTACGTTACGGAGACGAATTCAGGCGCGAGCGGAGCCAGGCGGTTGATCGCGGTCCACAACTGCTCTTCCATCTTTTCCGTCTTGGGCGGAAAGAATTCGAACGAGACGGCGATTTCGCCGGCGCCCAACAGGCGGCTTTTGCGTTCCTTGCCCTCGACCATCAGCGGGCCTCCTCGGTATGACGGGCGGTCTCGCCCGTTCGTTTGGCTGTCTTTGAATGCGATGCAGCGGGCCGCTCGGCGACCCAGAGCGAAACCGTAAGTGCCGGCTGCGGCGCGGCACCCTCGCGCACGAGGCTCTCGGACCGTTTGAGTTCGAGCCCGTTGGCCGCCGTCCATTGCGCGATGGCGTCGGCGCCGATGCCGAGGCGTTTGTGGGCGTGTTCCTCGCGCAGGAATTCGATCTCGTGTGGGGCAAAGTCGACGATCATGAGCTTGCCGCCCGGGGCCAGAATGCGCGCGGCCTCGGCGATTGCGGCAGCGGGATCGTCGAGGTAGTGCAGAACCTGATGCATGACGACGGCGTCGGCGACGCGGTCCTGGAGATTGAGGTCGTAGAGATCTCCGTGGCGAACTTCGGCGTCCCGCCGGCCCACGGCGGACAGCTTGCTCTCGGCGTAGGCCAGCATCGACTGGTTGAGGTCGAAACCGAGACCACGGGCATAGCGGCCGGCGAAAAGTTCGAGGATGCGGCCGGTGCCGGTGCCGAGATCGACGAACAGGCGGAACGGGCCGGCCGGAAGCGCCCGCAGCATCGCCTTTTCGACGGCGGCCTCAGGGACGTAAAGGCTGCGGATGCGGTCCCAGTCTGCGGCGTGCGTTTTGAAGTAGGCTTGAGCGGCCTGTTCGCGGTCGCGTTTGAGCGCGTCCAGCCGTTCACGGTCGCGGCGGGCGACGGCGTCGTTCTCCTCCACCACCGAGATAAGCCGGCGCGCGAGATGGCCGCCGGCCGTGCGGTCGGAGACATGAAAGTACACCCAACTGCCGTCGCGGAATCGCTCGACGAGGCCGGCCTCGGTCAGAAGCTTCAAGTGGCGGGAGAGGCGCGGCTGGCTTTGGCCTAGAACCTGGGTGAGGTCCTTGACGGACAGTTCGCTGCGCGAAAGCAGGAGAAGAATGCGCAGGCGCGTCGGTTCGGCAGCGGCCTTCAGGGCAGCTACGAGATCGGCCGTGGGGAGCGCTTCGGTCACGTTCGTCTCCAGCGAGGCAATTTGGATAGACATAAAGATATGTTTATGTCCGTCAAGGCCAAAGTTGGGCTGGACCGGGCTTGGGCGCCGCTTGGCGCCAGCGGAACCTTAACCCGGCATCAAGCATACCAACCCTATGGTTGCAGCGCTTGCTGCCTGCCCCCCATTTCCTGGCTGGAGTTCCATTGCCATGCGCCTTGCCGCGATCGATCGTATGACGCCGTCGATGCCTGATTTTTCCGCCACGACAATCGCGATCGAGCAGGTGCCGGCACGACGGACGACGGCGGTGCTGCTGGCGGCGTTGATCGGCTGTGCCGCCGTTCTTCTGTCACCCTTCTATATGATCGCCACGGCGGCGCTGGCCGATCAAGCCGTACGGGATGCCGTGGCCACGAGACCCGTGGCGGCTGCCCAGATCCTGGCGGGGCTGGCATTCTGGCTGGTTCTCTTCGGGTTTCCGATCTACCGCCTCTTGGACACGCTGAGCCGCCGGCGCAGCATCGCCATCGCGGATGGGCGGGTGACCGTCATCGACCGCATGTTCGGGACCGATAGAGTTTTTTCGGCACCGCTCAGCGATTTTGCGGGCGTGGCCCCATATCTGCGGGCAACGCTTTCGGGCGTCCGGCACGAACTCATCCTGGTGCATCCCGATCGGGAACGTTCGGTGACAATTGCCATGGCGCCCCGGCTGCTGCAGTCGGAGGTCGACCAGGCCGTGGCTGCTCTGGGGTTGCGGGAATTGCCTCCCCAAATCCTGCGCCGGCTCCCCGTGGCCTCAGCCTGAAGCGCGGCCATACCAGATCAGCGCGTATGGGCCATCCGCCCAGCGGGGTTGATTTCCCGGCGAGCATTTGACGCGAGGCATACGGAGTGGTGTAGCTTGGCCCCCGGCCCGTCCAGGCCACCGGCATGCCGCATTCGGCGGCCATGGTTTCGCTCATCCAACGCCCTCCGGGCCATCAGTGAGTCACTTCGCAATGCAGATCACGTCCCGACGCCTCACGGGTCTTCGCTCGGTGTTGGCCTGTGCCGCGCTCCTTGTATCCGCCGTTCCGGCTTTGGCCGAGACGCCTGCGGCGTACATGCAGCGGGTCGCCAACGAACTTGTTGCAGCATCCCGCACTGGGTCGGCATCCGGCTTTGCGACGGCCTTGCGGAGCCATGCGGACCTACCGTCCATCGGCCTGTCGGCGCTCGGGTCCTACGCCAATCGCCTGCCGAAGTCCGACCGCCCGGCCTACTACACGGGCATGGTCAACTGGATCGCCCGCTACGCGGCCAAGGAGTCGCCGAAATATCCCGTCGCGCGCGCTGTGGTCGTCGGACAGTCTGCCGGATCGGGCGGTGCATCGTACGTGGATACTTCGGTCACGCTGCGCAACGGATCGGTGTACGACGTGCGCTGGACGATCGTGCGGCGCGGGAACACATACAAGGTTCGCGAAGCCGAGATCCTGTTGTTCCAAATGACAACGGTGCTGGGCAACCTCTTCCAGGATTACATCAGCAAAAATCAGGACAATCCGAGGGCTCTCGTGGCGGCGCTCAACCAATAGCGCGCCGCGACGGCGGGTAATAAAAAAGGCCGCCTCACCGGGCGGCCTTTTTGCTTTTTTTCAAGTGCGTGGTCTTAGATGCGGAAGACGGCGCCGGAAACGGAGCGGGCGCGCGTGCGAACCGCGCCGCCGTCGTTACCGGACTTGACGATCCACTGGCCGTTGGATGCGCGGCCGACGATCATGCCGACGTGGTGGCGCCAAACGACCACGGCGCCAACCTGCGGGCCGGATGGCGAGCCGTACTTGCGCCAGTTCCAGGCGACGTTGAATTCCGGTCCGCCACCCTTTTGCGTGCGCATCCACCAGCCGCACCAACGTCCGGGACGCGGGCCGACGCCGGAGTGGCGTGGCGCGCGTTCGACCTGCTGGGCATAACGCTGCTGACGCGCTCTCTGGCGCGTGCCGCGGCGCGTGGGCTCGGCGGCTTCGGTCTGCTGCCAACCCTGCGACTGGGTCGGATCGTAGGGGCGGGCTTCGGCCGTCGAAACGAGGGCCATCCCGGCGAGGACCGCGAACGCGGCGGCAATGTTTTTGCTCATCTGATCAATCCTGCTTTTTGTTATTCGGATGCCGTTTTGCAGCCGACCAATGCGGCAGAAGCAAGATTAGCGAAACAGGCGAACCCTCAGACGCCGCAGGACAATTCGACGCCTGCGGCGGAATGGACCCAGCGCGCACGTGCACGCGCACCGACCCAAACCGGTCAACGCGCTGATTTTGCAGTGAGTTGATTTTTGTTGCGGAACGTTACCGCTCGAAGCGCTTAAACTTAATGCGGTGCGGTTCGACGGCTGCGTCGCCGAGCCGGCGCTTCTTGTCTTCTTCATAAGCTTCGAAATTGCCTTCGAACCACTCGACGTGGCTGTCACCCTCGAAGGCGAGAATGTGGGTCGCAAGGCGGTCCAAGAAGAAGCGGTCATGCGAGATGACCACGGCGCAGCCGGGGAAATCTTCCAGTGCGCTTTCGAGCGCGCCCAGCGTTTCGGTGTCGAGATCGTTGGTCGGCTCGTCGAGGAGGAGCAGGTTGCCGCCCTCCTTCAGCATCTTGGCCAGATGCACGCGGTTGCGTTCGCCGCCCGAGAGCAGGCCAACTTTCTTCTGCTGATCGGGGCCCTTGAAATTGAACCAGCCGCAGTAGGCGCGGCTCGGCATCTCGCGCTTGTCGCCGTACTTCATGATGTCGAGGCCGCCGGAGATTTCCTCCCAGACGGTTTTGCTGTCGTCGAGGTGATCGCGGCTCTGGTCGACGTAGGCGAGTTTTACCGTCGGCCCAAGTTTGATCGCGCCCTTATCGGGTTGTTCCTTGCCGGTCAGCATCTTGAACAGCGTCGTCTTGCCGGCGCCGTTGGGACCGATCACGCCGACGATGCCGCCGGGCGGGAGCTGGAACGAAAGATCGTCGATCAACAGCCGGTCGCCGAATGCCTTCGAGAGACCTTCGGCTTCCACCACCATGTCGCCGAGGCGCGGACCCTCTGCAATCGAGAAGGACGCCTTGCCGGCCTCTTCGCGGCCGGCCTGCTCGACGAGTTTGTTGAAGTTGGCGATACGCGCCTTCGACTTGGCCTGACGGGCTTTGGGCGACGAGCGGATCCATTCCAACTCGCGCGAGATGGCCTTCTGGCGGCCCTCTTCGGCGGCCTTTTCGCTGGCCTCGCGCTTGGCCTTTTGTTCCAGCCAGCTCGAATAGTTGCCCTTCCACGGCACGCCCTGCCCGCGATCGAGTTCGAGCGTCCAATCGGTGAGGTTGTCGAGGAAGTAGCGGTCGTGCGTCACGAGGATCACGCAGCCCGTGTAATCCTTCAGGAACCGCTCCAGCCACGCCACGGATTCCGCGTCGAGATGGTTGGTCGGTTCGTCAAGGAGCAGAATGTCGGGCTTCGAGAGCAGCAGGCGGGTCAGCGCGACGCGGCGCTTTTCGCCGCCGGAGAGTTTGGTCACGTCCGCGTCGCCGGGCGGGCAGCGCAGCGCATCGAGCGCCTGCTCGACCTGGGAGTCGAGATCCCACAGGTTGAGCGCGTCGATCTGATCCTGAAGCGCCGTCATTTCGTCGGCGGTCTCTTCGGAGTAGTTGGCGGCGATTTCGTTGTAGCGGTCGAGGATCGCTTTCTTTTCCGCCACGCCTTCCATGGCGTTGCCGAGCACGTCCTTGGTGGGATCGAGTTCGGGTTCCTGCGGCAGGTAGCCGACCCGGATGCCGTCGGCGGCGCGGGCTTCACCGACGAAGTCATCGGTGGTGCCGGCCATGATCTTCAGGAGCGTTGACTTGCCCGCGCCGTTCAGACCCACGACACCGATTTTGGCGCCGGGCAGGAACGAGAGCGAAATGTCCTTCAAAACCTGCTTGCCGCCCGGATAAGTCTTGGACAGCTTATGCATGTGGTAGACGTACTGGTGGGCCGCGGCCATCGGGTCGCCTCGTCAATTCAGCGTTACGGGGATGTCGGGGCGCGTTCTAGCCGATTGCTTGTACGGGCACAATCGGCGCGGCAAAGCGCCCGTGGCGGTGACGGCGCTAGACGTTCGAGACGCCTGTGAAAAAGTAGCGGCCAAGACCGATCGTGAAGACGAACGCACCCCACAGGGTATGTTCGAGAAAAACGGCCCAGAAGGAGCGCGTTTCCAGGTACCGGGCGGCGAACAGACAGCCGCCGAGCATCGTCGCCACGACCGCGAACGGCTGGCCGATGACGATGTGGCCGAAGCCGAACAGGACACCGTTGAGCGCGATGGCCGCACCGTGCCAGTCGCCGAACAGCGGTCCGTAGCGGTGGAAGAAGAACGTGCGATAGACGATTTCCTGCGTCGCGACGGAGACGACAGGATAGCCCAGCATGACGGTCAGCCACAGCTCGGGACGATTGCGCGGAAATTCGAACAGCCAGCTCGGGTGGGTCTCCTTCAGCCACGCCCAAACGCCCAGCGCGCCGGTGGCGAACACCAGGAGGATCGACAGGAGAATCGACAGACGAAAGCCGCGCGAAAGTTCGATTTTCAAAGAGAACGTGCGATCGGCAAGCAGGATGGCGAGCACGATGCCGAGCACCGGCAGCAGCGCGACAAAGAGCGGAATGCCCGCCTGATGGACGGCGGCATCCATGGCCAACGGTGCGGCGATAAACAGAACGAGCAGTTCAACGATGAGCCACGTCCGCCGCGCGGCGGACGGCGGCGCGCGATGCAGCGTGCCGCCGGCGGCAACGACCAAGGGGTCAGACTCCGAATTCGGGGTCTGACCCCGGTCCATGACTAGAGATCGTCGGTGTTGAAGGTATCGCAGCTCTGCATCTTGCCGGACTTGTAGCCGGCCGTGAACCAGCGCATGCGCTGCTCGGAGGAGCCATGCGTGAAGGCGTCGGGCACAACGTGGCCCTGCGTCTTCTTCTGAATCATATCGTCGCCTATGGCGCTCGCGGCCCGCAGACCTTCTTCGATGTCGCCGGGTTCGAGGCGGTCGTTGAGCTGATGGTTGAGGTTCGCCCAGACGCCCGCGAGGCAATCAGCCTGCAGCTCCATGCGGACCTGGAGCTGGTTGGCGCTGCGCTCGTCCATGCGCTGCTTCATGCCTTGCACCTTTTCAGCGATGCCGAGCAGCGTCTGGACGTGGTGGCCGACTTCATGGGCGACGACGTAGGCCTGGGCGAAGTCACCCGGCGCGTTGAAGCGGCGTTTCAACTCGTCGTAGAACGCGAGGTCGATGTAGATCTTCTGATCGAGCGGACAATAGAACGGGCCCATCTGGGTCATGCCGACGCCGCAAGCCGTGCGCGTGCCGCGTTCAAAGATGACGAGCTGGGGTTCCTTGTAGTCTTCACCGAAGCTTTTGAAGACGCGATTCCAGACCTGCTCGGTGTCGGCGAGAACGCGGCCGATGAACACCTTCATCTCGTCGCTCGACGCGGTCGTTTTCGAGCCTTCGCCCGGCAGACCAGGGATGTTGGGGCCGGACGGCCGTTGGGTTTCCTGCTGACGCGGCATCTCGATTTGCGGGAACTGACCGCCGCCACCGCCGGTGAGGACTTCGAGCGGGTTGATGCCGAACAGAAGCATGATGACGCCGATGATGATGAGCGAGGTCAGGCTCATGCCGCCGCGGCCGCCGATCGGGATTTGAAATCTGCCGGGCATACCGCCAAAGCCACCGCCCTGGCCGCGCCGGTCCTCGACGTTGCGGCTTTCCTGGTCGTTTTCGTCGTAGCGCATTGAAGCCTCTATGCTCTGGCCGCTGATGGGCGTTCCTGCCTACCCATACTTTGACGCGGGGCTGGAGTAAACGCGATCGGCCGCAGGCCACGTGGGGATAGTCCGCGGCGTTCGAGATCCGTGCCGCATTCATGCCGTGTCCGGGGTGGCATATGGCTGACGCGCCAATTGCGGGCAGCCGGACTTTCGGCCGGTCGCTGCACAGGGGAGATCATCGCCATGTTCACTCGGCCGTTTCTACCGTTCCGCATTCGCCCATTGCGGGACGTGCACGTCCGCCGTTCGCCCTTGCCGACCGCGGATCTGATCGACGTTCTGGACGCGGCGCCGCCCATTGCCGTCAAGGCCGTGCGCCGGCCCATGAAGGCCAGTCCCGTGTTGGCGGCAGGCCGGCGGGCGCGTGGCGGCGAAAAGGCCGTGAATTGAGGGCGTTGGAGAGACCGGCGGGGATTGACCGCCAGCTCGCGACTGGGCACGCGACCCGGCGGCGTTAATACTTTGTCAACTATTCGGGATCGATGCTTGCGCGAACTTTTTGGCTGATTTGCCAGCGAGCCAGCGCCCGATGGACGACCTCGAGCCCACCCGCAAAATGACCCCGTCTCTCAATGAGGTGACGAACGACACCGGCCGGGTTGCGTTCTGCGGGCCGTATGTGATTTCGGCGGTGACCGGCTATCCCGTCAGCAAAGTCGAGCGGGCGATCAACGCCTATCGCGAACTTCCGCCCGATCTGAAGCACGCGGTCAAGGGCACGTACGCCGACGAGGTCGAAGCGGCGCTCGCCCTCTACGGTTACTCGATGACGCTGAAAGAGAGCTTCATGCACCGGGAGCGCAAGGCGCGTCCGAGCGTGTGGACCTGGATGCAGAAGCCGCGCAATGCCTGGTCGCACTACATCCTGGCGATCCATAAAGGCAAGGAAGGACACTGGATCCTGATCAAGGGTGTCAAGATGTGCGACACGTTCACGGAGGGTCAGTGGACGTTCGTGTGCGACGGCCCGCACCGGGGCTGCCGGATCATGGAAGTGTTCGAAGTCCGTCGCGCGGTTGATGCTTAGGGAAGCGGGGTCGGTTGCTGGCGATGAGGTTTCTCCCCACCATTTGACTCCGGAGCAGTACTCGACATGCAGAAAGGCCGCCCGGTGAGGGGCGGCCTTTCCAACTTCAGCCGTGAGGCAAGCGATCAGCTTAGAAGTTGATCAGACCGCCGACGCCGACGTAGTTGTAGTCCTCGATCGAACGGTTACCGTCGACCTCTTCGTTGGTGGCCTGAGTATCCGCAGAAAGATTGCGGTACTTCACCCAGACCGACATGGCGGCTGCGTCGATTTCCTGCACGATGCCCACGCCCCAGACTTCGAGTTCGTCGACCCGGGTGTCGTTTGCGCCACCCAAATCAGAGTCGTACTCAAAGCCGCCGTCCGCATTCAGGTACTCACCGTAGAACACGGTGTGGCCCAGCGACGAGAACCGCGTCCGTACGCCGACCTTGCCATACCAAGTATCGTTGTCGGCGATCCCCGGCACGGTTTCATTTTCCATGTTACCGTAGTTCACGAGGCCGAACAGACCCGTCGGCACGTGCATCAAGAATGCGCCGGCCTGGAAGTACTGCGCGTCGAGTGCGCCAAGCTGGTTATAGTTCCCGGCATTGACTTCGTTATAAGCGGCGGCCGCGGCGAGTTTGAACCCACCGAACTCGCCAGCGTACCGGGCCGCGACATCCCACATGTCATCGTCGCCCCACGAGGCGCTGACCGAGAAGCCGCCGAAGGTCGGCGAGTCGTAACGGACGACGTTCTGCGTCAAGCCGTTGCAGTCGCCCCAGGCGCCGCCCATGGTCGAGCAGCCACCGCCTGCACCACCCCAAGTCAGCGAGGTGCCCGCACTGTTGGTGACGAGCCCGCCATCTCCCCGACGCAAGAAGAACGAGTTCACGTCGAACGCCACCCAGTTGGCCGGAACGAGCGAACCCGAGCCGTCGACCAGGATGGCCGTGTTGTCGGACGCCTGCGACTGCTTGCCAAGCGACAGCTTGCCGAGCTGATCGGACTTAACGAACCAGTATGACTGGAGCACCTCGACGCCGCCGGAGCCTGCTGCGTTATCGCCGCTCAGGAAGCCGTACAGTGACGACGTGTTGGGTCGGTCCTGGCTGGTGAGAAGACCATCGTTGCTGATCGCTTCGATCTGCAGAACGTAGCCAGCCGACCAGCCGGGCGAGATCTGAGCCGAGCCCGTGAACTTCACGTGGCTGCCCAGCGTCGTGCCGAGGTCGTGGATGTAGGTGTTGGATTCGAAGCCGTCGTCCCAGAAACTGATCTGCTGGCCGACCCAACCGGACACCGTCAGCGAAACCTTGCGGTTGCCCTTACGAGCGGTGGTGGCCTCGAGTTCGGCGATGCGCTCTTCGAGGTCCGCGCAGCAGTTCCCCCCAAGGTCCGCTGCGGACGCGCTGGTAACCGACATGCCGCTCGCGAGGAGCCCGGCCGCCACCAGTGCGTAGAGGTTGTGTTTCTTCATTTACCCTTCTCCCGTCTACTAACTTTAAGAACGGGCGCTTGACGCAACTGCTGCAAAACCAGACGCAACGGACGCCAACACGCTCAATCTCGACCAGCGGCTAACTAACTGCTCCGAATCACCGCTCGGGGTGGATACTAAGCAGATCGATCCGCGCGTTGGAACGTTAAACTGACCGAAGACTGTGGATTCCCCCGGCTCTGTGGCGCGATAGCCACGATATTCACCGACTGGCGTATCTTGTTGTTTTTACTTCTTTTTTTTAAGTGGTGAAGAGGGTTTTCGGCATCGTTCAATTCGTCGCCGGGCTTTCTGCAACACCCGGACTAACGCTTCCGCCAGTAACGAGCGTTGAGGATTTGTGACGGTTTGATTGACGCAAAATGACTGTCCAGACGGTGTCCCGGCATCCGGCCCTGGTCGCGACTAAACGTCCGGCTCCGGGAGCTTTTCTCGCTCGCAATCGTGCGATGGCATCTTGGCGAACGGGCGAACTTCCATTACTTTTGTTGCGGCGCACCATGACCGGAACCGGCATCACTTTGCGCCGTTGTGGATAAACGGTCTCACTCCCGTCTGGCAATCTCGCCACAATTACCGGCTAGGTCACCCATGCTGACGTTCTTCACCTGCGCCGGGGGGCCAGATCCAGAAAACTCAGACCTGTATGGTGACCTCTCGAGGGCTGCCGGCCCCGCGTGGGCGTCGTTCAGGATCCCGCTGATCGGGGAACTTTTGCTCAGCGCACAACCGTCAAGACACATCCCATGACGACAATTTCCACGCGACAGACACGCCGCGGGTTCCTGATGACGGGGGGTGCCTGGGCCGCCGTCTTCGCAGTTGCACGCCTGGCCGGAGAGCCGTTCGCGGCGCTGGCGCAGGAGGCTGCCCCCGCAACCGACCCATTTGCGGCCAAGGACGTGCTCGCTCTAGCTGAGGGACTGGCGGCGAAGGATTTCGAGCGGCCGGCGCTGGACGTGCCCGAACCGTTCAACGGCTTGAAGGTCGAGCAGTACCGCGACATCCGCTTTCGCAACGAGCAGGCGCTCTGGCAATCCGAGCGGATCGGTGTGGAAGTTCATCTGCTGCCGCGCGGCTGGATCTACGAGACGCCGGTCGACGTTTTCGTCGTCGAGGACGGGCAGGCGCGCAAGCTCGTCGCCGACAGCCGGCTCTTCACGTTCGGAGAGGCGATACCATCGGCACCTGAAGCCGCGCCGTTCGCATTTTCAGGATTCAAACTTGTTGGGCCCTTGAACCGCGCCGATCGCGTCGACGAGTTCGCGGTGTTTCAGGGTGCGAGCTATTTTCGCGCCATCGGACTTGGCCAGTCGTATGGTCTGTCGGCGCGGGGACTGGCGGTCAACACCGGCCGGCCGGGCGGCGAAGAGTTTCCGATCTTCCGCGCGTTTTGGATCGAGAAACCACGCAATCCCGGAGCGGAAGTCGTCGTGCACGCGCTGCTCGACAGCCCCTCCGTCGCGGGCGCGTACCGGTTCACGATCTCACAAGGCGAAACCACGGAGATGCTCGTCGATGCGGTGCTGTATCCGCGCCGCAGCCTGAAGCATGTGGGCATTGCACCGCTGACGAGCATGTTTCTGCGCGGGCGTGCGCAGCGGCGCGTCAACGGAGACCTGCGGCCTTCGGTTCACAACAGCGATGGCCTGGCGATTCTCAACGGCCGCGGGGAACGTATCTGGCGACCCATTACGAACCCGCGGATGCTGCAGACGAGCGCATTCATCGACAAGGCCCCGCGCGGTTTTGGCCTTATCCAGCGCGATCGCGACTTTGAGACCTTCGAGGACCTGACCGGCCGCTTCGAACGGCGGCCAAGCCTGTGGGTCGAGCCGAGAGGCAACTGGGGTGACGGCTTCGTTGAACTGATCGAGATCCCCTCGGAAGAGGAAATTCACGATAATATCGTCGCGTACTGGACCCCGGCAGATCCATTGGAACCCGGAAAGCCTTTTCCGGTTTCATACAAGTTGCATTGGGGAGCGGAAGCCCCGCTTCCCCGTGCTGGTGCCCGGGTCGTCAAGACGGCTGCGGGGCCGTTGCGAAAAGACGGATGGGTGCGGTTCGCGATCGATTTCGCCGGGCCCGCACTCAGCGAGGGGCCCGAATTGCCGGCGTTGGATCTGACCGCCAGCGCCGGGACGATCCATTCGCAGAAAGTGCAGCCGCATCCCGCCATCGGTGGGGTTCGGGTGATGTTCGACTTCGAGACGGGCGGCTCGGAGATGAGTGAGATGCGCCTGGCCCTGAAACGCGGGGACCAGACGATTTCCGAGACCTGGCTTTACCGTTGGACCGCCTGATGACCGAACCGACCCGATCCGATCGCGATATTCACGTAGCTGCTGGACCCTTCTCGGGTCCGGTCGCCGTATCGCCGCCGGCCATCCCGCGCAAGGATGCGAGCGAGCCGGATTTGTTGCCCGCCGAGGCACCGATTGCAATGCCGGCGCAGGACTTTTCGCGCCGCGTTCCGTTGATGGCGGCATCCAGCCGTCATGGATCGTGGGTGCCGCGTGCCGCGGTCGTTGTCGGCGCCCTGTCGCTGACGTTCGCGTTTGCATACGAACTGTACGGCGTGCTGTCGTTCGTGGTGATGACACCGATCCAGTTGGTGTTCCTGGTGCTGTCCACCATCACGTTCGGCTGGATCGCTTTCGGATCGCTGAGCGCAGCCATGGGGTTTTTGCCGCTGTTTGCAGGCGACACCACGGACACGCTGGTTGTGCCGCCGGCGAACGGACCGCTCAGTTCCAAAACCGCACTTCTCTTTCCCGTCTATCATGAGGAACCGCACCGCATCGCGGGGACTATCGCGGCGATGGCGGAGGAGTTGGTTCATCTCGGGAAGGCGCAACACTTCGACGTGTTCGTCCTGTCCGACACACGCGGTTCCGTCGAAGGCGAGGCCGAAGAAGCGTGCTACCGCGCGCTGGCGGAGAGGCTTGGCGGAATTATCGCGGTCCACTACCGCCGCCGCATCGAGAACACAGCCCGCAAGGCAGGTAATATCGAAGACTGGGTCGAACGCTTCGGCGGCGCCTACGAGCATTTCATCATTCTTGACGGCGACAGCGTGATGTCGGGCGAGGCCGTGGTCCGTCTGGCGCGTGCGATGGAACGCGAACCGGGCGCGGGGCTCATTCAATCGATCCCCCGGCTGACGGGCGCGACGACACTGTTGCAACGCCTGCAACAGTTCGCAAGCAACGTTTATGGTCCGGCAGTGGCGGGCGGCCTTGCGTCCTGGCACCGCGACCAGGGCAACTACTGGGGACATAACGCCATCATCCGCACGGCCGCCTTTGCCGGTGCGGCAGGTTTGCCGGAACTGACCGGCCGCAAGCCGTTCGGCGGCACGATCCTCAGCCACGATTTCGTCGAAGCCGCGCTGTTGCAGCGGGCGGGCTGGGGCGTACACATGGCGCCCAGCGTGCAGGGCTCCTACGAGGGCATGCCGCCTGGGCTCATCGATCTTGTGGTGCGGGACCGACGCTGGGCGCAGGGTAACCTGCAGCATATGGCGCTGATCGGGCGGCGCGGCCTCAGCTCGATGGGGCGCGTTCATCTCTCGATGGGCGCTTTCGCGTATCTCGTCTCCGCTATCTGGGCGCTGTCGCTCGCCACCGGCATCGTGCTCGCGTTGCAGAGCCAGCAGCTGATCCCGAGCTATTTCCAGGACGACAAGACGCTCTTTCCCATCTGGCCGGTGATCGACCCCGGTGCGGCCATGCGGCTCTTCCTCGGCACGATGGCCGTGGTGCTGTTGCCGAAGGTCCTCGGCCTAGCGCTGGAAGTGAAGCGCGCGGCGGAGGCAGGCGAGATTTTCGGCACACCGCGCGCGCTGGCGGCCGTGACGGTCGAAACATTCTTCTCGATGCTGCTGGCGCCCATTTTGATGCTGACGCAAACGTCGGCTGTCGCGCAGATCCTATCGGGCATGGACAGCGGCTGGAAGGCTCAGCGGCGCGACGACGGCAGCGTGCCCTTCCAACTCGCGATGCAATTCCACGGTTGGCACATGGCAGCGGGCATCACGATCGCGGCCATCTGCTGGCTGGTGTCGCCTGGGCTGCTGTTCTGGATGCTCCCGGTCGTGGCCGGGCTGATCTTCGCCGGGCCGCTGAACTGGCTGACCGGCCAAAAGGCGGGTCCGGTCTTCTCGGCGCTGCTCAGCACGTGGGATGACCGCGATCCGCCGCCAGTGCTGATCAGGGCCAACGACCTTGCAAACGAATGGGCTTTGCGATTTGCGGCTACCAAGTCCGGGCACCCGCGCGAGACTGATCGCGTGGTTGTCGAAGTCCCGCGCGCGGCCTAGGCGCTACAGCGGCGCGCGCGACGCGGCGGATGGTTCGCCAGCGACTTTGATGCGGCGGAAAATTTCCGGCACGAGGTCCCGGACACGTATTTCCGGCGCGTCCAGGAACGGCAAGGGCCGCGTCACCGTGAGGGCCGCGACACCGATGCGCGCCGTCAGCGCGCCGTTGAATGCGCCTTCGCCCAAACGGCGGCTCAAGCGGCGCAACAGATCCTGGCCCAGAAACTGGCCCAACAGATCGTCGGTCATCGCGACGCCGCCCGTTGCCACGATATGCCCCATGACGAGGCGGGCGAGGCGCAGAGTTCCGGTCAGGCCGGGTCGTCCGCCATAGAGCGTGGCGAGCGTCCGCAACATGCGCAAGTTCTCGACAGCAACATACAGCATCGCGATCCAGGCCATCGGAGACAGTGCCGTGACGGTGGCGACGCGCTTGGCCGATTTCAGGATCTGGCGTCGCGCCTGGGTATCCAGTGGCGCCATCACCTCACGATCCGCCAACCGCAACAGATCGCCGGGATCGCGACCGTCGCTGGCGTGCTCGGCAAGGCG
Source organism: uncultured Hyphomicrobium sp. (assembly GCA_964458265.1). GTDB lineage: Bacteria > Pseudomonadota > Alphaproteobacteria > Rhizobiales > Hyphomicrobiaceae > JAGVSR01. Next base: position 37,293 of record CAYWIF010000024.1, read on the forward strand.
GGCCAGACCCCAACGGCAGTCCGGTCGGTGACCGAGCAAGTTCTGAAGCGCCGTGACGGCCTGCTGCTCGGCTTTGACGTTCTTTTGCGCTAGGGCGGTGGCCACGGCGTCATGGAGTGCGTGAAGGCGTGTGAGCCGGAACAGCCCGACCACCTCGCGCAGCATCAGCACGAACGCGGCGAGGAGCGCGGTCAAGCCCAATCCCATGGCGAGCCAGCCGACCCAGTCGTCGCGCTCGAATGCGGCGGACACAAAGCGGCCGAAGGCAAGGCCGGCGGCCAGTCCGGCAAGTCCGGCCAGGGCGGCAAACAGGATCGCGCCCCAGCGGACGCCAGACCGCCATTCGTCGGGCGACGGCCGCAGGCGGATTTCGCCGGGAATAGGTTTCGCCGCCTGATCAGCGCGGGCGGACGCCGCCGCTTCAATGGTCGCGTCCTCAATCTCGAAAACCTGCGGTCCGCGCGGCGGCGATTTCGGGGTGTCGGTGGTCATGGCAGCCAATCCCCGATGAGATAGTCGAGCGCCCGGTCAAGACGGATGTGGGGTGTCGGAGCGGGTTCGCCGGACCCCAGAGCCGGAACCAGGCGCGGGGGGCGGAAGCGAACGAACGTGGCTGCGGAACCGGAGAGTTCGCGGCCAGGGTGGGCGAGGGCTGCCAGCGGATCGGACGGCAGATCGCCGGGGAAGATGACCGCTTCGCGCTTGCCATCGAAAACCTGACCGGCCACCACCTCGCCCGGCATCGGAATGCCGGCGATGCAGGGCAGCGGCTCGGCGCCGCGCCTGACTTCGGCTTCGCGCGTGGCGCGCAACGCTGCGAGCGCCATCACGCGGACATCGCCGCCAGCGCTGGTGACGCGGCCGGCGGCGCGTTGCGTCAGGGCCATGAGAATGGCTTCGAGCCGGTCGTGGCTGGCGCGGCTGATGTGATCGGCCTTGGTGGCCGCAAAAAGAACGCGGTCGATGCGGCGCCCATAGAGGCTCGACAGCCAGGAGTTCGCGCCGGGCCGAAACGCCGACAGGACGCTGGTGAGCGCTTCTTCGAGGTCCGATACGCTTTCCGGGCCGCGGGACAAGGCACCGAGAACATCGATCAGGACCACTTGCCGGTCGAGTTTCAGGAAGTGATTGCGGAAGAACGGTTTGACGACCTCGCGCTTGTAGCTATCGAAGCGCTTTTCCAGCAGGCGGTGGAGAGACGTCGCGGCGGTTTCGGGCAATGCCGCCAGATCGAGCGGAAAAAACGTAAGCAGCGGAGAGCCGGCCAGATCGCCGGACATGAGGAAGCGGCCGGGAGTCAAGCAGCCGACGCCGTGCTCGGAGGCCTTGGCTGCGGCGAGATATGCCGTGAACTTGCGGGCGCCCTCGATGGCGGCCTGTTCCGCGTCGGGCACGCCGGAGGCTTGCTCAGCGAAGGCACGCCATTCGGCGGAGAGCGCAGCGCGGTGCGGCGCGTTGGCTTTGCGCAGCGCATCCCGCGACCACTCCGCGAAAGTCTGTTCCAAGAGACCGAGGTCGATCAGCCATTCACCGGGATAATCGACGATGTCGATGTGAAGGCGATCGAGGCCGAGCGTGCGGCGGATCACGTCGCGCGGACGGAAACCGAGCGACAGGCGCAGTTCCGAAATGCGGCGCGTGCTCTCGGGCCAATCCGGCGGATCGGCGGCAAGTCTCGCGAGGTGGGATTCATAGTCGAAGCGCGGGACGGCATCGTCCGGCTGCGGTTCCAGAATGCAATCGCGCAGCCGGCCTTCCGCCTCGGGCGTGAAGAACGGCAGCCGGCCGCCGATCATCAGGTTGCGCACCAGAGCGGTGATGAAGACGGTCTTGCCGGCCCGCGAAAGGCCGGTGACGCCGAGGCGAACGGTGGGGGTGAAAACTTCCTTCAGGCTCTGGCCGGCGGTGCGCAGCGACGTCCGGCTGGGAAGCTCAAATGTGGGGCGGCTCAAGGGAACGACTCCGGTTCCCCTACCTAGGCTCTCCGCGGACCGACTGCAAGGCTGCGTGGCCGGGCGGCTGCGATCGGGTCTCGTATCAGCCGATCATGGTATGGTGAAAGACGACGAAGATGCCGGCGCCGATGACGATCAGCCCCATCACCAGAATCGCGCCCGAACGAAAAAACTCGCCCATGACACCGTTGCTCCCGGAGCCTCCATTGGCTCCATGGATCGAAAGGTAACCCCAATTCGTTGAATACTTCCTGAAGCCGGAATTCATCTGGCGTTCATCCGGCCGACGCCGTTCGGCCTTATTGCGCGGTTTCCGGCGCGGCCGGACTATCCTGGGCCTGGCCGGCAGGCACCGAGGAGGCCGGTTTCCAGTCCTTGTTGAACATGGCAATCGTGCCGCGCCGGAACGCGAGGTGCTGGAAGGAAATGAACGGCAGGGTCACATCGAACGTGAGCGGCGTTGGATTGCGGGATGCGAACGGATCCCACGCTGTGGCCGAAACCGAGCCGGGCGTGACGAGCTTCAGCGTGAAGCGATAGTCGCCCTTGTCGTCGACGAGGAACGGCAGCGGGTTCTCCATCGGATAGAACCGGATGGTTTCGGTAAAAGTACCGTTGCCGGCGATGGAGATCGGCGCGAAGGACCGATTGACGGCATCGTCGCTGCGGGGATGCTCGCCAATGAAGGCGCTGTGGAAGCGGGCGGATTTGCGTTCGGCGCCGTCGCGGAGGTTCTCGGCGACGAGTTCCATGGTCAGAACGGTGCCGGATTTTGCGCCGTCGTTGGTGATGGTTACCGGTACGTTGAAGACGTCGTTGTCGCCATCGCGGGCGTAGTGGATCATCGGCGGGACGTAGACGGAGAGGTCGGGGCGCTTGAGGGCCGATTCGTAGAACGTGAACCCGGAGAACACGAGCGCAATGGCCGACAGCGCCGTGGCGAGGCGGCCGCCGTGGCTCACCTGTTCCGTGGCGTGGCGCGTGCCCGCATCGTCGATCCCCGTATTCGAAATGCGCGCCATCGTTCGTCCCCCGTAACTGCCCCAGCCGGTCCCGTTTCGACCGTGCCCTGACTTTTGCGGCAAAGCTTAGGCTTTATCGCCAAGGTCAGGCCGGCGGGGTCCACAGGACCTGGTCGATGTGGGTCGCGCCGGCGGCGAGCATAACCAGACGGTCGAAGCCCAGCGCGCAACCCGAGGCGGGCGGCATGTCCGCGAGGGCGGCCAGGAAATCCTCGTCGATGGGATAACGCTCCCCGTAGATCTTTTCCTTCAGGGTCATTTGCGCTTCGAGGTTGGCGCGTTGCGCCACGGGGTCGGTCAGTTCGCCAAACCCGTTCGCGAGTTCGACGCCGCAGCAGTACAGCTCGAAGCGTTCCGCGACGCCCGGATCGTGCGGGGACGGCCGGGCGAGGGCTGCTTCGACGGCGGGATACTCGAACAGGATTTGCGGTTGACCGACGCCGAGCTTGGGCTCGATTTCTGCTGCGAGTACGCGGGCGAAAAGATCGGACCAGCTGTCGCCATCGCGCACGGTGAAGCCGCGTGCCCGCACCTGTTCGGCGAGGGCTTCGCGATCAACTTGGACGACGAACTGGCTGGGTTTGCTCCCCTCCCCTTGACGGGGAGGGGTTGGGGGTGGGGTGGAACCACTTGCGCACGCATCCAGCCCCCCACCCCTGTCCCCTCCCCGCGAGGGGGAGGGGGAGTTGAGCGCTGCATCGGTGTTGTCAGGTGAGGCGGAGAACGTGGCGGCATCGTCCGTGGCGATGGTGCGCAAGAGATCGATGCCGGCGTGGCGCTGGAATGCTTCGGCCACCGTCAGGCGATCGGCGGCGCCGGTGGGCACGGCGACAGCGCCGCGCCATGAGACGACGCGCTGGCCCATCGCCGCGCAGGCAAGCCGCAGGAGATGCGCGGCGTCGTCCATCACCGCCTCATAGGGTGCGCGCGCGCGATACCATTCGAGCATCGTGAACTCGGTCGCGTGGAGCGGGCCGTGCTCGCGATTGCGAAAGCAGGGCGTGAAGGCAAATATTTTTTCTTCGCCGGCCGCCAGCAGTTTCTTCATGGCGAATTCGGGCGAGGTGTGAAGGTAGCGCCGCGTGGGCGCGGGGCCGGGTCCGGCGATTTCGGTTGCGAGCGCGTGGAGGTGCGCCTCGTTGCCGGGCGAGACCTGGAGGCACGCCGGCTCCACTTCTGTGAAGCCTTCGGCCTCGAACCAGGCGCGAATGGCGGCCTTGATGCGATTGCGCGCCAACAGGAACGGGCGGCGGTCGGCGTGCCGGTCCTGTTTCCACCAGGGGGAAATTCTGCTCATGTTTTCCTGGGCTTCCGAGACCGTGCGCGGCTCCGGCGCGGGGCCGAACGGCCGCACTTGGCCTTTCACATGCGAATAGAGTATGAGAGGCGCTCAAATCCCGCCCGCCACCCCGCCCTTCCCGGCTTTTGGCACACGCGCGCTCGCCGAGCGCGCCGGACGTGGCGGCATCTATGGAGACCACTCGTGGCCAAGGTTATTGCAAGCTCGGTGCGCAAGGGCAACGTGCTCGATCTGGACGGCAAGCTCGCCGTCGTCATGCACGCCGAGAACATCCACCCCGGCAAGGGTACGCCGGTGACGCACCTCGAAATGCGCCGCATCGCGGACGGGGTCAAAATCGTGGAGCGGTATCGCACGACCGACCAGATCGAGCGCGCCTATCTCGATGAGAAGGACTACAACTACCTTTATGAAGACGAGATGGGCTACAATTTCATGCAGCCGGAATCCTTCGACCAGATCACGGTCTCGAAGGAAGTTCTGGGAGATCAGGCGCAGTGGCTGCAGGAAGGCATGACCTGCTCGGTCTCGCTGCACGAGGGCAACCCCATCGCCATCGAACTGCCGCAGCGCGTGACGCTCGAGATCGTGGAGGCCGAACCGGTCGTGAAAGGGCAGACGGCGTCGTCGTCGTACAAGACCGCCAAGCTCTCGAACGGCGCCCGCGTGATGGTGCCGCCGCACATCGGCACGGGCACGCGCGTCGTCGTGATGACGGCGGACGGCTCATACGTGGAGCGCGCGAAGGACTAGCCAGTTACATGCTTTCGAATTGCAAGCGCCGGGAGTCCTGCTCCCGGCGTTTTTCGTTTCAAGCGATGCCTTCGATTTCGGCGTCGCCCGTGCCCATGCGGACGGTGTCGCCTTCCCGCTTGCCCACGAGGGCGCGGGCGAGCGGGGCGACGTAGGAGATCGAGCCCTTGGCGGGATCGGCTTCGTCCTCGCCGACGATCGAATAGGTGACGCGGCGGCCGTCGCTGCGCACCAGCGTGACGCGGGAGCCGAACTGCACCGTGCCTGTGTCGGCCGGTTCGGGCATCAACTCCGCAGAACCAAGGCGTTGCGACCAGTAGCGCAGGTCGCGGGCGATTTTCTGCAAGGCGGCGCGGTCGGCGGACGTTTGCGCTTCGGCATAGGCCGCGGTCAGGCGCTCGACTTCGGCCTCGATGGCGGCGAGGCCATCGGCGGTGACGAGGTTGCGATGTTCGGAAACCGGCCGGTCGGGCAGGTCTTCGAGGCTCTCGCCCGTGTCCTCTTTGACGAATGCGCGGCTCATGGGAGAAGTCTAGCCCAATGCGGGACTGGGTAACAGCATGCGGCAGAGCCAGATCACGATCACAGTCAAGACGCGCGGGCCGGGGCTCATGGAGATCACGGACGATGTGGCGCGCGCGGTCGTGACAGCGGAGATCGAGACGGGGCTCGTCACGGTCTTCTGCCAGCATACGTCGGCTTCGCTCTTGATCCAGGAGAATGCGGACCCGGACGTGCGGCGCGACCTCTATGCCTTTTTCCGGCGGCTGGTGCCGGAGGGTGATGCGCTGTTCGTTCACACGACGGAAGGTCCGGATGACATGCCGGCGCACGTGAAGGCGGCGCTGACGCAGACATCCCTTTCGATCCCGGTGGCGAATGGAGCGATGGTGCTCGGCACCTGGCAGGGGATTTATCTGTTCGAACACCGCACCGCGCCGCATACGCGGCGGGTGGTGGTGCATGTGGTGGGTGCGTAGCTTGGGTCGGGCCGGCGTTTACGGACTTCGGACTGCCAAAAGCTTATCCCCGCTCATCCAGCTCGCTCTATCCTGCGCCTAACCGCATCACACGAGGGCGCTGCCGGAGGCGTTCGGATGGCGCGATGCGGGGACGGGTGAGAGAGGACCTACGCGGCGACGCGCGCCAACCCTCTCTACTTAATCTCGATGCCCGGCGGTAACGCAGGGTCCGGATGTTGTGCCGGTTAAAAATGCGAGCCCGGAGCCTTGGGGTAAAAGCAAGCCCAAGCGAAGCCCGTAACAGCGGGGCGCCACGGCGCCTTCATTCTAGACCACAGCGGACGACCGCGGCTCCGTCGCGCCCCGCACCTCGTCATCGGCTTTCTTTCCAAACCTGCTCGTCCATGGCGAGCGGGCAAGCTGGGCTGCTTCGGGTTTCGTCAGCGTCAACCTTCCAGCGCTTTGGCCACCGCTGCCGTGATGTCGGGGACGGGATGGCCGGTGAGGTCCTTGTCGAGGGTGGCGGCGATCTTGGGGGCGAGGGCGGCGGTGATGGCCTTGCGCATTTCGCCCAATGCAACCGGCGGTGCGACGATGACGAGATCTTCGAAGAGGCCGGCTTCGGAATCCCTCGCCAGATCGTCGACGATGTCTTTCACGAAGCGGTCCTCGGCGCGCTGGTGCAGGTCGGTTTCGGGCGCAGCCGAGCGATGCTCGCCGACGGACTGGAACACGCGCGGGGGCTTGTCGCGGCCCTGGTCGCTCGTTTTCGGGTTGTCCTGACCGTAGGTGCGCAAGACCTTGAGGGCCGGTTCGATCGCATTGCCTTCATTCGCAAGGACGAGGCCGCGCGCGCCATCGGCGACGACGATCCACATGCCGGATTTGATTTTCATCCAGGTCTCCCTTTGGGTTTCAACAGGGAGTGAACGCCTGAAAGCGCGATCCGGCACTGACGCAGATCAAGATTATTTCGGCCGCCAACGGAGGGTCGTTAACGGGTGCGCCTGCAAATCCCGCGTTCACCGGCCGCAGCGGCGGGTCTTGTCACGGGGGGCGAACCTGTTAATCAGGCCGCAGATTTCCGCCGATCAACAGTCCTGGAGGCTCCATGTCCGAAACCCCCGCCGAAAGCGCCGCCCGCGCCAAAACCGCCGCCCTCATCCGCGACTATTACGCCGCCTTCAATGCCGGCAAGACGGACGCCATGCTCGACTTCCTGACCGATGACGTGATCCACGACGTGAACCAGGGCGAGCGCCGCCAGGGCAAGGACAAGTTTCGCGCCTTCAACGCCCGCATGGATCACAACTACAAGGAAGACCTCAAAGACATCGTGGTGATGGTTTCGAAGGACGGCACGCGGGCTTCGGCCGAGTTCAACGTGCACGGCGTCTACAAGAATACCGACGAAGGTCTGCCGCCCGCGACCGGCCAGACCTACGTGTTGCCGGCCGGCACCTTCTTCGCCATCCGCGACGGTAAGATTGCGCGCGTGACAACGTACTACAATCTGACCGACTGGATTGCGCAGGTGGCGGGATAAGGGACGCTGCGCGGGAGATGGACAAAAAGAAGCTCGACGTGAGGTCGCTGACGGGCGCGGACATCGTGTCCGTCCTGCCCGACCTCGCGCGGCTGCGCATCACCGTCTTCCGCGACTGGCCTTATCTCTACGACGGTACGCTCGATTACGAAGAGAAGTATCTCGCGACGTTCGCGGCGGCCAAGGGTGCGGTCGTCATTGCGGCCTACGACGGCAATCTGATGGTCGGGGCGTCGACGGGGGCGCCGATGATCGAGCACGCGGACGAATTCGGCGGGCCGTTTCGGGACGCTGGATACGACATTGCGAAGATCTTTTATTGCGGCGAGAGCGTTCTTCTGAAGAGCCATCGCGGATACGGGCTGGGACACGCCTTCTTCGACGGTCGCGAGGCGCAGGCAAAACGGCTGGGCGGCTTCACGCATTCGACATTCTGCCGCGTGTTGCGTCCGGATGATCACCCATTGAAGCCTGCGGATTATGCGCCGCTCGATCCGTTCTGGCGCAAGCGCGGCTACGAGCCGGTCGATGTTTTCGCGACGTACGACTGGAAGGACGTCGATCAGGCGGACGAGACCACGCATCGGATGCAATTCTGGATGAAGGCGCTTTGACCTTGGCCCGCGCTCCCCTCACCGTCGCCAGCGCCCAATACCCGATCGGGCAGCCCGCCACGCTCACCGCGTGGGAGGACAAGATCGCGGACTGGGTGGCGACCGGTGCCGGCACCGGCGCGCAACTCCTCGTCTTTCCGGAGTATGCAGCCATCGAGCAGGCGGCGTGCTTCGGCCCGGAGGTCTATTCCGACCTGCAAAAAACCTTGCACAAGGTGGCGGAGCTGGCCGCATCGCGGGTGCAGTTGCATGCTGACCTGGCGAAGAAACACAATGTCCACATTCTCGTTGGTTCCGGGCCGGTTCTGAAATCGGACGGGCGGTTTGTGAACGCGGCGCAGCTTGTCACGCCTGCCGGCCTTATCGGCGAGCAGGAAAAGATCATCATGACACCGTTCGAGCGCGATTGGGGCATTTCGGGCGGGGCGCCGCTGCGGGTGTTCGAGACGGCATTGGGAAAGATCGCCGTGCTCATCTGTTACGACAGCGAGTTTCCGCTGCTGGCGCGGGCGCTGGCGGAGGCGGGCGCGGAGATCGTGCTGGTTCCGTCGTGCACCGAGCGGGTGTCCGGCTTTCACCGGGTGCGCACCGGCTCAAGGGCGCGGGCGCTCGAAAACACGATTGCGACCGTGCAGAGTCCCACGGTCGGAGATGCGCCGTGGTCGCCGGCGGTCGATACCAATGAAGGCTCTGCGGGCATCTACGTGCCGTCCGAGCAGGGCGTGTCGGACACGGGCGTCTTGGCCGAGGGACCGCTCAGCGTGGCGCAATGGGTGACGGCGACGGTCGATCTGGAACGGTTGCGGCGCGTGCGCGAGACCGGCGAGATGCGCAATTATACCGACTGGAGTGCGCAGCCGGGTGCTCAGTCGCTCGGCCGGCCCGTCGAAGTCGTTTCGCTCGTTTAAACTTATCCCCTAGTCGAGTTCCCAGGTTACCGTGACGCTGGCTTCGAGGGATTGTGTGCCGCGCTCGACGGGAACGGACTCCATCGCGGCGGCGGCGCGGCCCGCCTTGAAGTAGGGACGCGGCTCGACGCTCGCCCCTTCGTTGATGGCCACAACCTTGCCGACCTTGACGCCGGCGGCATTGGCATAAAGTTCGGCCCGGCGGCGGGCATTGGCGATGGCGTCCTTGCGGGCATCATCGCGCAGCGTTTCGGCGGCGCTGACCTCGAACGTGATGCCGTTCATCTGGTTGGCGCCGAGGGTGACCAGTTTGTCGAGGACTTCGCCGATCTTGTCCAGATTGCGGACATGGACTTCGACCTGGTTCATGGCCTGGTAGCCGTCGATGACGGGAGGCTGACCGTCGCGCGGATTGGTATAGCGTGGGTTGAGGTTGAAGTTCGACGTCTGGATGTCTTTCGGCTCGATGCCGTTCTCCTTCAAGCCGCCGATGAGCTTGGCCATCGCCGCGTTGTTGGCCGAGAGAGCGTCGCGCGCGGTGGCTGCTTCGGAGACGACGCCGGTTGCGATGCGGGCGGTATCGGGTACGGCGGTTGCCGATCCGGTGGCAGAGACAGTGACAGTGCGTTCCATGCGTGCCTCTTGGGCCTGGGCGGGGGCGGTGAATTGGGTCATGGCGGCGAGGGCGAGGAGAGCCGGGAGCGTCGTAGCGGCGGTGCGAATTGCCATGGTGTGTCGTTCCTT
>CAYWIF010000025.1:0-42252 GCA_964458265.1 uncultured Hyphomicrobium sp.
AATGCGCATCCTCATCACCAACGACGACGGCGCGGGCGCACACGGTCTCACCGTGCTGCACGCCATCGCGCACGAGTTGACGGACGACATCTGGATCGTCGCGCCGGAAATGAATCAGTCGGGCGCGTCGCACGCGCTCACCCTGCAGGTGCCGCTGCGCTACCGCGAGATCGGCGAGCGCGCGTTCGCCGTGCGCGGCACGCCCGCCGATTGCGTGATCATGGGCGTTCGCCATGTCCTGAAGGATAAGCCGCCCGATCTCATTCTCTCCGGCGTCAACCACGGCGCCAACCTTGCCGAAGATGTCGCCTACTCGGGCACCATAGCCGGCGCCATGGAGGGCACGCTGATCGGCATCCGCTCCATCGCCATGAGCCTGACGCTCGGGTTCGACAAGCAGGGCCTCCAGCACTGGAAAACGCCGATAACCTATGGCCCCGGCATCATCGAACGCCTGATGGCGCATGATTGGCCGGCGGGCGTGCTGATGAACGTCAACTACCCCGATCTTGCGCCCGATGCCGTCAGCGAAGTTCGCATGACCCGGCAAGGCCGCCGCGACCAGGGTCTCGACATCGATGCGCGCCAGGACCCGTGGGGCGACGCCTACTTCTGGTTCGCATTCGACCGCCGCCGCACCGATCCGCCCGATGGCACCGACCTGCGTGCCATTGCCGATGGTGCAATCTCCATCACGCCGCTCTCCATGGATCTCACGCACGACAAAATGCTCAACGAATTGAAGGCGGAATTCTCAGCACCACTCGGCGCTCCCCGCCCGGCCAAGAGCGCGCGCTGACAACTCGCCGCAATTGTCCTCAGTTCGGCGCAATTTCTCCGTTCTCAACGCACAATCGCGCGTTACGAGCATTTCATGAACCCGATCCCGCGAAGGTCGGCGCTTTGCCAGAGGGATGAAGCGCCGGGGGGCTTTCCGAGGGTCGGATCGGGTTCAGCTTTCCTGGCACCCCCGGGTGGGCATCTTCAAATGAGGGCAACTGCGTCGGCCGTTAAGGCCGCGTTAACCGGTTAACGGTTAATGGATCGTAGGTTGTGAGGTGCGTACCATGTCCAGTCTCCTGCGTTCCGGATCCTCCGGCCGCCGTTTCATCGGCCGCCGTTCTCGACTACTCGCCGTCGCCGCCGCCTTGGGCGCTGGCGGATGTAGCGCCGACATCGCGCGCTTTGATTTTCCTGCTTCCGCCAACTTCAACGATCCGGAGACGGCAGCCATTGCTCCGTCCGAACGATCGGGCTTGGGCGCGGAGCCGCAAATGAGCGACGCATCGCCCGCGCCAGCATACGATGCCCAGTCGACATATGCTGACACGCGCGTCGATGTCGCCACGCTGCCGCCGCCCGTATCGGAGCCATCGCGCTACGAACCGCAGCGCCCCACGTCTGCGCCCGCACCTTCGCGTTCGCGCGCTGAGACCTCGTTCGCGCCGCCCCCCGTCGATCCGCAGGAGCGCGGCGAGGAAATCGAAGTGCAGCGTGGCGATACGCTCTACGGTTTGTCCAAGCGACACGGCGTGTCGCTGAACGAACTGATGCGCGTCAATGGTCTGACCTCGCCCGCGTTGAAGCCCGGTCAGAAGCTGGCGCTGCCGTCGGGTAAGGCGATCGCGCGGCCGGTCACTGCACCGGCCACTCAGTACGTCGCCGCAGTTCCCGCTCCGGCGGATTGGACTGGTTCCTACACGATCAAAGCCGGCGACTCGCTCTATCAGGTCGCGCGCCAGAACAAGGTCAAGCTGGCCGATCTTCAGCGCTACAACGGTATCGCCGACGTACGCCGCGTGCGGCCGGGCACCGTTCTGAAAATTCCAGGGGTGGCGGGCGCCGTGCTTGCGGAAGCTCCGGCCACGCCGTCGTCGGCCCCGGTTCTGACACCGCCTGCGCAGCCGCCGGTGACGGCGAACACGCCGGCTATCCCCGTCGAACCGGCAGCGCCGTCGACGACCCCGAGAATTCTGAATTCCCAGTCCGGCAACGAAAAGCAGGTCGTGGCACTCGATCCCGCCACGGCGGCCGCGGTCGCCGCCCCCGCCTCCGGTTCCATCGCGGACGGCAAACTGCGCTGGCCAGCCAAAGGCCGGATCATCGCCGGCTTTGGCCCCCGCAGCGACGGCACGCACAACGACGGCATCAACATTTCAGTTCCCATGGGTACCGATGTCCACGCCGCCGAAGCGGGCTCTGTCGCCTATTCCGGCAGCGAACTCAAAGGCTATGGCAATCTGATCCTGCTGCGCCACGACAACGGCCTCGTCACCGCCTACGCCCACGCCAATGAACTGCTCGTCAAGCGCGGCGATCGCGTCACCCGTGGTCAGGTGATTGCCAAGGCCGGCAAGACGGGCGCGGTGGACCAGCCGCAATTGCACTTCGAAGTTCGCCGCGACCAGTATCCCGTCGATCCGACAGGGTTCTTGGAAAAAAATTAAATCGCGCTTGGCGATCGAAGCCGAAATGGGGCTGCACCGAACGTGCAGCCCTTCTTCTTTTCGCGATCCTCAAGCCCTGTCGAGCGTGACGCCGAGCCGGCCGGCGCAATCCTGGATGAACTGCCACGCCACGCGCCCCGACCGGGCCCCGCGTGCCGCGCTCCATTCGAGTGCATCGCGTTCGAGTTCCAAGGGTTCGGCATCCAGGCCGTAATATCGCGCATAGTCCCGCACCATGCCGAGATACTGATCCTGCGTGCAGTTGTGAAACCCGAGCCACAACCCGAAGCGATCCGAGAGCGAGACCTTCTCCTCCACGGCCTCTGACGGATTGATCGCCGTCGAGCGCTCGTTCTCGACCATGTCGCGCGGCATCAGATGCCGCCGGTTCGACGTCGCATAGAACACGACGTTCTGTGGCCGCCCCTCGATGCCGCCTTCGAGAACCGCCTTCAGCGATTTGTAGCTCGTGTCGTCCTTGTCGAAGGAGAGGTCGTCGCAGAACACGATGAAACGGAATGGGGCCGCCTTGAGGGCCGCAAGGCAGGACGGCAACGTACTAATATCTTCGCGATGGATTTCCACGAGCTTCAATGCGCCCCGGCGTTCCGCCGCCACCTCCGCATGGACCGCCTTCACGAGACTGGACTTGCCCATGCCGCGCGCGCCCCACAACAGTGCGTTGTTCGATGGCAGCCCACGCGCGAACCGCTCCGTGTTGGCCAGCAGCTGCTCCGCCGCCAGATCGATGCCCGTCAGCAGCGCCAGCGGTACGCGGTTGATTACGCCCACCGGCTCGAACGCACCCGTCGCACCGTGCCAGACGAAGGCCTCGGCAGCCGTGAAATCGGGCCGTCCTTGGCGAACCGGCGCCAACCGCTCCAAGGCATCGGCAACGCGGGCCAGCAGGGCTGCCGTATCCGTGTCCTGCGAGTCCTTCTTCATCCCGTTGATTCTCCGCTTACTTTCACCGCCAGCTTGGTCCGGAGTTCTAGCCTCGTCACCGGGCTTTCGCCTAGTGTGATCCGGTTGCAAAGCGGGCGACGAACACTATAGTCCCGCGCAATTCCATTGGAGCGGCGGCAGCGTGGGGTTAACGAGCCCTGGAACGCTGCCTATTTGCTTCAACGGCTGATCGAATCCGCCGGTCCCGCGTCCGGCGAAGAAGAGGACACGACGTCAAATGTTGATCGACCCAGCTTACGCGCAAGCGTCTCCGGCCGCAGGACCCGACCCGTTCACCGGCCTGCTGATACCCATGCTGCTGATGGTCCTCATCTTCTATTTCCTTGTCATTCGCCCGCAATCGCAGCGCGCCGCGCAGCACAAGGACATGGTCGAAAAGGTGCGCCGGGGCGACACGGTCGTCACCTCGGGCGGCATGGTCGGCAAAGTCACTAAGGTGTCGGAAGGCTCCGACGAAGTCGAAGTCGAACTGTCCGATACGCTGCGCATCCGCATCCTTCGCTCTACCTTGATGGACGTACGTGCCAAGGGCGAACCGGTGAAGGAAACGTCCTGACGGCGACGCGCTTCGTTCGCGCACCTTGCGCCGCCGCGCATTCCGATGCGCGCGCTGACAATTCAACAGAGTGAACCCCGATGCTGCACTTCGAACGCTGGAAAATCATCGCGATCCTGCTGACGGTCGCCACGGGAATTCTGTTCGCTCTCCCGAACTTCGTCTCCAAGGAACGGCTGGCGTCCTGGCCCGATTTCCTGCCGAAGCGGCAAATGCCACTGGGCCTGGATTTGCGCGGCGGCGCGCACCTCTTGCTGGCGCTCGACCAGAACGAAATCCGCAAGGATTGGCTGCAAGGCGTCCAGGACGCGGCGCGGGCCAATCTGCGCGAAGCCAAAATCGGGTTTTCAGGCATCGGCATCGACGGCAATTCCGTCAAAGTAACGCTCGTGAAGCCGGAAGATGCCGCGCGCGCGGAAACCGAACTCAAGAAACTCATTTCGCCGATCGGTAACGCGTTGCTCGGCACCGGCGGCAACGACCTCGATGTCGCCAAGGTAGCACCCAACCAATTCACCATCACACCGACGGCACAGGGCTTCGATCAGCGCCTGACGAACGCCACCACGGCGTCAATCGAGACGATCAACCGGCGCGTCAACGCGCTGGGAACCGCGGAATCGACGGTCGTCCGCCAAGGCACCGACCGCATCCTTGTCCAGTATCCCGGCCTCAGCGACACGCGTCAGTTGAAGGACCTCATTGGCCAGACGGCCAAGCTGTCGTTCCACGCCGTGCACCCGACGCTCGGCCCGGAGGAAGCGCGCGCCTCCCGCATTCCGCTCGGCTACAAGATCTTCGCCAGTACGGACACCGAACGCGGCGCGCCGCCCGAATACTTGTTGCAGGAAACGGTGATCGTGCCCGGCGACGACCTGGAAGACGCCCAGCCCGGCTTCGACCAGCGCACCACCGAGCCGATCATCTCGTTCCGGTTCAACACGGCTGGCGCGCGCAAGTTCGGCAAGTACACGCAGGAAAACGTCGGCCGTCCATTCGCAATTCTGCTCGATGACAAGGTCATTTCAGCGCCCGTTATCCGCGAACCGATCCTCGGCGGCACGGGCCAGATATCGGGCAGCTTCTCCGTCGAAACGGCCAACAACCTCGCGATTCAGCTGCGCTCGGGCGCATTGCCCGCCAAATTGACGGTCGTCGAAGAGCGCACCGTCGGTCCATCGCTAGGCGCCGACTCGATCGACGCCGGCATGCGCGCCGGCCTTGTCGGACTGGCCGCCACGGTGATCCTGACGGTTGCCGCTTACGGCACGTTCGGTGTCTATGCCGTCATTGGCCTGATGGTGCACGGCATCCTCATTCTGGCGCTCATGTCGGCAATCGGCACGACGCTGACATTGCCCGGCATCGCCGGCTTCGTGCTGACGATTGCCATGGCGGTCGACGCCAACGTCCTGATCTATGAACGCATCCGCGAAGAGTTGCGGGCCGGTAAGACGGCAATCGCTGCAATCGACGGCGGCTTCCAGCGTGCCTTCGTCACCATTCTCGACAGCCAGCTGACGACACTCGCCGCGGCGCTGATCATGTTCTGGCTGGGATCCGGCCCAATCCGCGGATTTGCCGTGACCCTATCGCTTGGCATTATCACTTCGGTCTTCGCGGCCGTGACCATTACGCGCCTTCTCGCGGCGATGTGGCTGAAGAACGCCAAGACTGCAAAAGGCCGTGCGATCCAGGTTCCGATCTGACAAGGACACCGAAATGTTTCTCGTTCCCGACTTCAAGGGCTATGACTTCTTCCCGCACGGCACGCGCCTGAACTTCATGAAGTTCAAGAATGTCTGCTTCTTTGCGTCGCTCGCGTTGATGGCGATCTCCTTGGCGCTCATCTTCACCAAGGGCTTCAACTACGGCGTCGACTTCAAGGGCGGCGCCATGATCGAAGTGAAGTCCAAACAGGGTCCGGCGAATATCGCCGACCTGCGGTCGAAGATCGGGGCTCTCGATCTGGGCGATGTGCAAATTCAAACCTTCGGCACACCGGAAGATGTGCTGATCCGCATCGAGGAACAGCCGGGCGGGGAAGCGGCACAGCAGGAAACTCTGGCCAAGGTTCAGGGCGTTCTGGGCGATGCCTACGAGCAGCGGCGCGTGGAAGTCGTCGGCCCGGCCGTTTCGAGCGAACTGCGCCGCACCGGCACGATCGCGGTGTTCTTTTCCATCGTTGCGATCATGATGTACGTCTGGTTCCGCTTCGAGTGGCAGTTCGCGGTCGGAACCCTCGTGGCGCTGGCGCACGACGTCCTTGTCACCGCCGGCATCTTCTCGCTCTTCCAGATGGAGTTTGATCTGTCGATCGTCGCCGCCCTGTTGACCATTCTCGGATACTCTGTGAACGACACCGTGGTCGTGTCCGACCGCATCCGTGAAAACCTGCGCAAATATAAGCGTATGGACCTGACGGAGCTTCTCAACTTGTCGATCAACGAAACGCTGTCGCGGACGATTCTCACCGGCGTTACCACCATCGCCGTGTTGATCGCGCTCTTTTTCCTCGGTGGCGCGGTGATCCACAACTTCACCTTCGCCATGCTGTTCGGCGTTCTGATCGGAACATATTCGTCGATCTTCATTGGTGCGCCCATCCTGGAATACCTCGGCGTTAAACGCGAAACCGTCGTCGGTTCGGAGGTCAAGACCGCCAACTGAGGCAGGCTCTCTTGGCCGTCGCGGTGGCCTGTAAGTGGTGTGAGGCCGGCCATGAGTGATACTGCGCCCCGCTTCCCCGGCCGCGCGCCGATCGACGCTTACGGCAACGGCGGGTTCCGGTTCGCCGGCATGAGCCATCGCGGATCAATCCTCTGCCTCCCCGCCGGAATCGTCGCGTGGCAGGCAAACTCGATCGTGGACGTGACGCCGGCCTTGATTCCCATGCTGCAGGCTGAAGGCTTCAGCGGCGGCGTGCTTCTCCTCGGCACCGGCCGGACCGCGCAATTTCCCCCTCCAGCCGTCATGGCTGCCTTTCGCGACGCCGGCCTCTGGTTGGAAGTCATGGATACCGGAGCCGCCGCGCGCACCTACAATGTCCTGCTTGCGGAAGAACGAGATGTCTCCGCGGGCTTGCTGGCGGTCGATTGACACATGGCTGACCACAGATTCGAAGACGGGATCCAGCGTGGCGAGGTCGAACGCGCCGCACGCGATCTCGCTTACGACGACTACATCGCCGCGTTGTTGGCCCCCCGCGCCAGCCGGCCCGCGCTGCTGACGCTCGCTGCCCTGTTCGGAGAACTCAACCGCATTCCCATGCAGGTCAGCGATGCCGCCCTCGGCGAAATCCGCCTGCAGTGGTGGCGAGATGCGTTCGCTCGCGGTGCGCGGACTGGCCATCCCGTCGCCGATGCCGCACTCGCCCTGCAACCGCTTCTGCCGCTGCCGCTATCCGCGATGATCGAACCGGTGATCGAAGCCCGTGCCGCCGAACTCTACGCCGAGCCTTTCCCCGGCGAAGCCGCTTTCGAAGCCTACGTCACAGCACCGGCAATGGCATATTTCAACCTGCGCGCCGCCTTACTCGGTTCGTCGGATCTGATGGCCGACCCGGTTGCCGGAAAAGCTGCGCGGACAATAGGCCTCGTGCGCACATGCGCGCGCCTCCCGCAACTGATCGCCAAGGGCCGCTATCCGCTGCCGGCGTCACGCTTTGACACCACAGCGGCCTCAGCCGGTGAGATCGACGAACAGGACGTGCGCATCGCCTGCTTCGGCCTTCTATCCGAAGCTGCAACCGCTTGGACAGCACTCCGGCCCGAATTGCAGCGCGTGAAGCCCGATCTGAGGCGCGTCGTTCTGCCCGCCGCCCTTGCCGGGCCATATTTGCGGGCGATGCAGCACCCTGGGCACAACGTCCTGCGGGACGTAGCCGATCCTTCGCCGCTTGAGCGCATGACAAGGCTCTGGCTCGCGGCGCGGTTTGGCCGGTTTTGACGGCCGCCGGCTCAGAATTGGAGTGACGAATGCGGGGTCATGTTTGCCGGTGGGGCGTCTCTGCGCTCGCCGCGATCATAGGAGCGGCGGTGTGCGTCGCGCCGTTGGCGGCTCAAGACGCGCCTCCATTTGCGATGCCGCCGGGCGATGCGGCGCCTCCGGTGGACCCCGCGCTAACACCCGATCCGGCCGTACCGCCGGCGCCTGAAGATACCGTCATAGCACCGGCTGAAATTGTGCCGCCCCTCGCGACGATCGAATGGCGCGTCGCCAATCCGTTCCGCTTTTTCAAGAACGCATCCGATACCGAAGTGCATCGCGCGACATGGCTGTCTCTCGATGCAGCCAGGCGGGCGGAGCCGGTCCTCGCCGCCGAACAGGCCCTGAGCGCGCGCCATCCTGACGGCTGGGCCGCGACAATGATCGACAACGTCTGCTGGGATGACACGCGCAACCGCCACGACTGCGGCGACGGCGCGGCCTACGTTTCGCCGGCCACCCACAAGGTCTTTGTCAAACTCAAGGGCGTTGAAGACCCGAATGTAACCTGCACCTGGCTCACTGCCCCGTTCGGCAAAACGAGTGAGCGCGGCCAATCCGAACGTCTCCCATGCAACGCCGAAGTCAGTTTCGAAATTCCATATCCCGCAGGCGCGCGTGTAAGCGTCGAGATCGGCGGCCGCCAGGTCGCGGACGCCGACGTCAAGGTCACCGATCTCTTTGTGGCTGCCATGGGCGACAGCTTCGGCTCCGGCGAAGGCAATCCCGATGTTCCCGTCCGCTTCTCACCGGAACGCACGGCATCATACGGCGAAAAGGATCTTCGCTTGGCCGGACTCCCGGCGCGGATCGGCGATTGGAAACGCATCGGCGACAAGAATTTCAACAAGCAGGGCGCGCGCTGGCTCGACACGGCCTGCCACCGGTCGCTTTATTCCCACCAGCTCAGGGCTGCGCTGCAGCTCGCCGTCGAAGACCCGCATCGCGCGGTGACGTTCATCGGCCTTTCCTGCTCCGGCGCGGAGGTCACGTGGGGGCTGTTCCTGCGATACAAGGGCAATGAATGGGTCCCGAACCCGCCGGACCTGTCGCAGATCTCCGCATTGGCCAATGTGCAGTGCGGGCGCGGTGAGGCGGACCTGATCGACATGCCGGAGGCGTATCACATCAACGGCGCCATTCCGGAACTGCGCGGCGGCCTTGTCCTGAAGAAATGTAAGTACGAGATGGCGCGCAAAATCGACCTGCTTCTGGTCTCGATCGGCGGCAACGACATCGGCTTCGCACGCCTGGTCGCCAACGCCGTTCTCTCCGACGACAGCACGCTCCGTCAACTCGGCGGCTGGTTCGGCCAGATCCATGGCAACATGCAGTCCAAAACGCTGCTCGACCGTCTCGACGAGCGCTACAAGGCGCTCAATCGCGCTATTCACGGCATCCTGCACATGCCGTGGAACGAAGCCGACCGCGTGATCCTGACCGCCTATCCGCCACTCGCCGTCATGGGCGACGGCCGCCGGATTTGCCCCGATGGTACAGCCGGCATGGATGTTGCGACCGACTTCTCGCTCAGCCAGAAGCGGGCCAAGAACGGCTCCGACCTCGCCGATCAACTCCAGCGCGTGATGGCCAAAGGCGCCCGCACGCACGGCTGGTCCTTCGCGACAGACCATCGCAACGCCTTCGTCGGCCGCGGCATCTGCGCCGGCTTTACCGATAACGCGTTCTCAATCGCCGACGATCTGCGAGTGCCCCGCTTGGTTGGCGACAAGTGGGAACCCTTCGCGCCGACGGAGTATCGGGCCTATGCCTCGCGCCAGCGCTGGTTCCGCACGCCCAACGACGCCTTCCTCACCGGCAACTTCCACGCCGCCGGGTCGGTGGCCACCCGCGCGTTGGCCTTCCAGAGCCTCGCGCGCTTCCAGGTTCTGCTGGCCGCGACATACTCCGGCGCCTTTCACCCGACAGCCGAGGGCCATGCAGCCATCGCCGATGCCGTGGCCGGCAAAGCCCGAGAAGTCCTCAGAAAGTATGGACAGCAGTCGGCCGCGGCGCTGACGCCGTGAGCGGAGAAAAAAATCCGTATCAGGAAGTTTGCGCGTTCAATTCGTCAATCGCGCCATCGCCCACACCAAGCCGGCGAGGGCGGGAAGGAAGACGGCGAGATAAGCCAAAACGAGCATGGCGCTGTGCATACCGACACAACGCGCCGACACCGTGGTCAGATCAGCGGCAAATTGGAAAAAGACTGCTGTAGGACAGAAAAACCGGCGGCACTACGCCGCCGCGCCACGCAATAATCCGGTTTGCGGATCCCGCAAGGCATCGATCACGACGCAGGAAATCTTGACCGGGCTGAAGCCGAAGCTCGTATTGAGCCGCATCGAAGCGGCTGCTTCCACGATGGCCTGCACCGCCACTGCGCCATGCTCCGCAATCAGCTTCTGCATCCGGCGTGCCTTGCACACAGCCACGAGGCTCCGCAGGCGCACCAGCGCTGCGATCTTGCGCTGCCGGTCGCGCGGGAACCGCTGCCAGAAGAACTGCTCGACCCGGCGGAAATCTTCGTCACTCCACTCGTCGGCACGCGCCAGCACGGCAGCATCGTCGGCGAGAACCTTGAGCGCCGTCGCAAGTTCACGCACGGCCACAATCGGAACGTCAGTCGGATCGATCGCTCCGACGACAGGCTGCGCAATCTCCGGCGCTGAATACTGAGTTGTCATGATCTGCCCTCTGTCGCCAACGTCAGCGCCTTGACCCGAATGCCATCCAAGGTGAACCCCTCAACAAGAAAATATCGCGGGGCTGACGTGATTCGACAAGAAAATCGACTTCCGTTCCCACCAACTTTCCCCCGAGATTCCGGACCGACGACGATTTGAACCTGAATCGCGTACCGTCGACACTCCGAATTACGCCCTGTCCGAGCCTCTCGCTATACTTCACAATCTGTCCGTCCATGGCACGCTCCTTCGACGAGGGCCCGAGGGCCCGGTTACCGATAGGAGCGAGAATGCCGAAAGCGAACAAACGGCGCTGTACCGCAAGTCACAAGAACAAGCCGAAATACTAGGGCTTTCGTGCGGCAAATGCTGTGTCGCGTTCGCCGCTGCGACACAAAAAACCGCGGCCCTTGCGATGGCCGCGGTCTGACTGCGCAAGTTATCCTCTCACGTTATGGTGAAGGGAGCTTCACAATTGTTGCAAGGCGTTTCAATTCGCTCACTTTCTGAAAAAAGCATCGACGCGCATACCGGGCAGCAGTGGCGAGGCCCCATCCAGATCGATCGTCACCTCACGCACCTCGACATCGTTGGCACGCTTCGGCCCGCGCGGTCCGATGCGCGGCTGCGCCAGGGTCGGCGCGAGGTTGGCAACCGTCCCTTCGAACTCCTTGCCGGGAAAACTGAGCGACCGCACGAACACCTTCTGCCCGACCGTAATCTTCGAGATGTCGCCCTCGTCCACCTCGGCCTTCACACGGATGCTCGACATATCGCCCATCACGACGAGGGGAGCCTCCGGGCTTGGTGCAACGATTTCGCCCGCCTTGGCGTTGACCTGCAGCACGGTGCCGGCTTGCGACGCACGAATGCGCGTCTTGTCGAGCAACGCTTCCGCCATGCGCACTTCCGTTCGCGCCGCACTGACGGCGCTTTCCGCACTGCTCGGTGCCGGCAGGTTCGCCTTCGATTGCGCGCGAATGAATGCCAGGCGCTCGCGTTCGAGCCGCTCGTTTGCTTCCGTCAAACGCTTGCGCGCCTCCGTGACGGAATCATCCGAACCACCCGACGTCCGCTTGGCGATGAGTGCGCCGTCGAGTTCGATCCGGGCGCCTGTCACGGCCCGTTCTGCCGAGTAGATCGCGTCCTCGGCCTTGCGCACATCCTCGCGGCCGGAAGCGAACGCCTTTTCCCGTTCCTCGCGCAGCGCCTCGGCTTGCGTTTCCGCTGAGGTCAGCCGCGCGCGCGCTTCCGCGTCGTCGAGCTGCACGAGAAGCTCACCGTCCTCGACTTGCTCATCGACCACGGCATGCACCTTCACAACGCGCCCCAGGATGCCGGTACCGATCCTGATCTCGCCTGATTTGGGTTCGACCCGTCCCGGCGCCGCGGCAATCCAAGCCACCTCGGCAATCGGCGTTGCCCGATCCGGCGCCTTGTCCGCGTCGGTGAACTCCTTGTAGCCGAGATACCCACCGGCCAGGGCGATGCCCGCAAGGGCGATCAGTGCAGGGTTGAACTTCATGGGAAAGCGATCCTTATCAAGGTGTGCGATGAAGTCGTGTTCGATGGGGTCAGGCTGCAAGGCCCTTGGGCCGCTCGTCGGCGACGATGCGTCCGTCCTCGATGCGAATGATGCGGTCGGCAAAGGACAGTGTCCGATGATCGTGCGTGACGGCGAGCACCGCGCGCGACGGGTCCTGCCCGACATGCGCCAGAAGCTCCATCACAGCCTTGCCGTTCTCGCTGTCGAGCGCGGCAGTTGGCTCATCCGCCAGCACAACCGCGGGATTGCCGGCGAGCGACCGTGCGATGGCGACGCGCTGCTTTTCACCGCCCGAAAGTTTCGAGGGAAACGTATCGATACGGTGCCCAAGTCCGACGGAAATCAGCGACTCGCGCGCCGATTTCATGGGATCGGCAAGCCGTGCTCCGCGAACATCGAGCGCCATCAGCACGTTCTCGTGCGCCGTCAGTGTCGGAAACAGATTGTAGCCCTGGAATACGAAGCCGATGTTGCGCCGGCGCAGATCAGCCAATCCCTCGGCCGTCTGGCCGACAGCCTGTTCGCCGTTGATCGTGAGTTCGCCGCTGGTCGCCGTGAGAATGCATCCCAGGATGGACAGGAACGTCGTTTTGCCTGATCCCGAAGGCCCCATCAGCAGGGTCAATTCGCCGGGATAAAGATCGAGATCGACGCCCTTCAGAATTGTGAGATCCCCGGCACCGGTCGCAATCGTTTTGGTGATCGCGCGCGCGCGGACGATGACGGATCGTTCGGCATTCATGTCTTGGCTCCCTTCGGCACGCTGGCCCTGATGCCGGTCACATAGCAGGCGAAGTACGGCGCCCGCTGTTCCGCCAGGCACATGGGTCATGATTCGACGAAAAGTACGGAATGTACATTACATATGAAAAAACCCCGGGAGCAGGGCTCCCGGGGAGTTGGACGGAGAGAAAGTCTGGCGAAGTGTTTTTGGGCTTCGCCGGAAATCTTTTTCGATTAGCAGCCGACGTTGATCGTTACGCCGACGGCAGGGATGTAGCGGCGGCACTCGCCGGAGGTTTCGGTCGAACCCGTTTCGGTGACTGTCTCTGTGCTGGCGGGCTCGGTCGTGGTGGCCGTGGTTTCAACCGTCGTGGCCTCTGCCGTCGTGGTCTCCGCCGTATCCGTGGCCGGAGCGAGCGAGTGCGTATCCGCTGCAATCGGCTGCTCGTCGGTGACCGCCGGGGGAACAGTCTCGGTCGCGGCGGCCACTTTGGCTTCCTGCTCGGCGGCGCGGGCCTTCGCTTCGGCCTTGGCCTCGGCGACGGCGCGGGCTCTGGCCTGTGCCTTTGCCTTTGCTTCTGCCCGGGCCTTGGCTTCCGCCTTGGCACGAACCTGTGCTTCGGCCTTGGCCTTGGCGCGGGCACGGGCTTCGGCGGCGGCCTTGCTGCGCTTGGCCTGGTGTGCGCGATGCTTTTCCTGATTGGCTGCGGCGGCCATTGCGCCGACTGCGAGAACGCCGAGGCCGATCCCGAGACCAACGCCGCGGCCGGCTTGAGCCGATGTCGTGGTGATGGCCATCGATGCTGCGACGATCGTGGCGGCGATTGCGGTGGTGATCTTGCGGGACATGGCACTCTCCATCTGTTTTTCAGTTTCGTTGGCTGGCGGTGGTTTTTCCGTCCGCCGATGAGAGAAGTATGCCTGCGGGGGCGCACGGCCGCTGTTCCGTCTGGAACAGGCCGAAAAAATCTCATAAGTAGCTGATTTATATAATAATTATCTAGGCAACGGCTTGCGTTCTCGGCGTTGGGCCGGCCCAGCGTCGGACGAACGACAGGGTCCGGTCGAGAACGACGCCGCGCTGCCGGTCGACGGTGACGAGGTGATAGCTGTCGTCCAGCACGACGAGTTCGGCGGGTCCGCCAAGCCGCTCCTGCAAATAGGCGGCGTTGGAGAGATGCGCGTAATCGTCTTCTCTTGGATGCAGCATCAACACGGGTGCTGTGATGGCTCCGATCATCGGTAAAAGCGCTTCGACCAGAAGCCGCCGCTCGAGAACCGCAATGCCGGGCGTTGCGAAGGGAATGACCGGCGCGCCGGGTGCCGACAATGCGTTCTTGATGAACGTCCTGAGCCGCTCGTCCTTGATCCCGAAGTCCAGGGGTGCCGGAAAGCGGAAGAATTTGGCCAGTTTTCGGGTGCGGATCAGACGAAACAGCGCCGCATACCAGGGGACGCGGCGGCCGTTCAGCCACAGCGTCGGCGAATAGAGCGAAAGGCCGGACACTTTGTCGGGGTGCCGGGCAGCCAGCATCAGCGCCAGGACGGCCCCGGTCGACAGTCCGCCAACGAAAACCCGATCGCAACGTTGCGCGAGTTCCAGAAGACCGGCCTCGGCGCTTGCATACCAATCCTGCCACGTCGTTTCCGTGAGATCCGCCTCGCTCCCGCAATGTCCGGCCAGCACCGGGCAATGAACGTCATAGCCGGCGCGCGTCAACCCATTGGCGATAAAGCGCATTTCTGTCGGCGAGCCGCACAGCCCATGCACCAGCAGCACGCCGGTGCGTGCCCCGCAAGGCGGCGGCATGGTAAGCAAATTTTCGGTTTGACGCGGCATTATCGGCGCTCCTCTTGGCACGCCGGGACCCTAGCGGCCTGTCCAGGGGAGCGCTGTTACAGCGGAAACAGGACGACGAATTCTCAGGCGCCACCGCGACCTGCGCCGAGCCGCCGCTTGACAGGCCTAAGCCCGCCTGTTGAAGCTAATTGCAACGCGTATTCCGATGTGGGGCCTTGAACCCCAAGGTTTGGAGAAGGATGTGACTTTTGCCTTCGCGCTGCGGCGCAATCTCCATAACGAACAGGCATTGCCGAAGTCCCCGGCCCAGCACGGGAAACGTGCGCCATGATTGTCTGTTCGTGCGCCGTCGTCACCGACCGGGATCTTGAGCAGGCCGTGCTCGAAGTCTTGGCCCAGCCCAACGCGCCGCTGCCAACGCCAGGCGTGATTTATCGGCATTTGCAGAAGAAAATGCAGTGCTGCGGCTGCGCGCCTCTGGCCGCCGAGATGATCTATGCGAAGATGGAAGAGCTTGAAAAGCGCGGCATGATTTGTCCGTGCGCATGCGCGACCGCCAAGGACCGCATGAAGAGCTTATTGAACCCCCCGGAGCGGCGCATCAGCCGGCCGCTTCGCGAAGCGCCCCGCGCGCTCGCGCAGCCGGCCGCATCGCGACAGAAAATCGGCGACAAATCCGGTTCTTCTTTGTAATCGTTCTAAAGATGTGACACGTTACCTTGCACGGGTCCAAGTGGCCGCGTGTCGGGTTGGCGTGAGCGCCGCCGCGCGCTAGACCCCAGTCACAAATATCAAACGCATCAGTCAGGCATTGAGGAGATCGACCCCATGAAGGGCAAGGGCAACAAGGAAATCATCGACGTCCTCAACGAGTCCCTGAAACTCGAACTCGGCGCCGTGAACCAGTATTGGCTGCACTACCGGCTGCTGGCCAACTGGGGCTACACGAAGCTCGCCAAGAAGGAGCGCGCTGAATCCATCGAAGAGATGAACCACGCCGACAAGATCATCGACCGCATCATCTACCTCGACGGGTTTCCCAACCTTCAACACGTCGCGCCGCTCATGATTGGCGAAAACATCAAGGAAGTACTCGAGTGCGATCTGAAGGGTGAGAAGATCGCTCTAGAAACGTATGCGCGCGGCCGCGACATCTGCAAGAAGCACGGCGACTACGTGACGATGGCACTGTTCGAAGCGCTTCTGAAGGACGAGGAAGGCCACCACGACTTCCTCGAAACGCAGCTCGATCTTCTCTCGCGCATCGGCGTCGAGAACTACGGTCAGCTCAACGCGGATTCAGCCGACGACGCCCATTGAGGCTTAATCGGAAGCGTCGTCCGGCCCC
Source organism: uncultured Hyphomicrobium sp. (assembly GCA_964458265.1). Lineage (GTDB taxonomy): Bacteria > Pseudomonadota > Alphaproteobacteria > Rhizobiales > Hyphomicrobiaceae > JAGVSR01. The sequence goes on from CAYWIF010000025.1 coordinate 16,062, forward strand.
GGGCGGCGCTCTGAGATGCGGGTGCGCGGCCGGTCGGGCGGCAATGGCGGAATGACGGACACGACGGGCCGGGCGCTCACGGCGCGACCGGCATGGTGGGCATCCGGTAACGCGCTCGTCCGTTCATCCTGCAACTGCGGTAGTGCGCGCAGGATGTGTGCCGCGAGAGTCCGCGGCGGGGCGGCAGCATCCTTGCTGAGTATCAGAACGAAAAGTCCAAACAGAACGATGTAAGGCACGATCGCCAGCATCGCGCCCGCCTGCATCACGAGCACCGACAATCCGAAAGCGGCAAGATTGATGGGTGTGAATGCTATTGAGACGCCCCGCTGAACAGTCTCCCAATTCAGGATGTTGGGTGCCTCGTCCGGCGGTGTCGGCCGCACGCGCCGCCTCCCGAACGCGATCGCGGTAACGTCGCCGTCGCTGACTTTCTGTTGCTGGGTCATGCGGACCTCTCCCGCGGAGCGGCCATGAGCCCCCAGATCAAGGCCGTCAAAATATAGAAGCTGCGCCAGTGGTCGGTGTCGATGATCCATCCTTCGATCGCCGTCGCGGCGAATGCGGCATAGGCAATGAGAAACAGCGGCCGCCACGCCGTCGCCAGCATCGCGTGCCGGAAACCTAATATGACCGTCATTCCTACGATGATCCAGTACGCGCCGCCGCCGAGCCATCCGGCGTTGAGCACGATGCTGAGATAAACATTGTGGACCTCTTCGTGATGATGAACGGGCGTGAACTGCTGCGCGCCGATGCCGAGCGGATTGGAAAGAATGAGGTCGACGGCTTTGGCCTGACCGCCAAACCGTCCATCGGGCCCCACGTCATAGCTTTGCGTCAGGCTGGCCCGCTGCGACAGCAGGCTCGATACGCTGTCGAACTGCAGCGCGACGGCCACAGAACCAACGGCGATCAAAGCTCCCACCATCGCGAACATAAGAATCCGCGCCCGCTGCCGTTCGCCGGGCGCAGTTATAAAGGCGAGCCAGACATAAACGAGCGCCGCAATCGCCAGATTGACCCACGCCCCGCGCGAGAAACTCATCAAGATGGCAACGGCGAAGAAGCCCGCACCCGCAAGCGGCAGCACGGCACGCGACGCGGGCCGCGTGATGGCCAGATGCAGGCAATAGAGCAGGGGCGGCACCAGGAACGGCCCGAACACATTGGGGTCCTTGAACGTTCCCGCGACGCGATCGAACTTTGTGAAAAGCTCATAAGCTCCCGGCAGCACATGCATGTAGCCCGCGAGCCCCGCCGCCGCTGCGATAACTGCGGCAGCCGTCCACGCCGATAGGATCAGCTTGGTGTGCGCAACTGGCCGCCGCGCTACGAACGCCGCGACGACGAACGACGCCACGTAAAGAAATAGCGATACCGACGTATGTGTCACCGAACCCGCCAGATCGCGCGACAGCGTCGAAGCGAGATATGCACCCGCCGCCGCCACCAGCCACAGGCTGAGATAGGTCAGCAACAGCGGCGAAATCAGCAACAAGCCGACGGTCGGCAATAGGATCAGGAGCCCGCCGGTCAGGACGTCCACCGGCGCGGGCTCGGAGAACACCACGCCGCTCGTCGCGAACGTCACCCAGACGGCGCCGAGGACGAGACGGTGAACGGCGCTCTTGCCCCCGCTCGCAAGCGGCGCGCGGCGGCACGCCGAAGCGTCCAAATCCGGGAAAGTGTGTGCCGCAACTGTCATGCGATCCGGGTTCCGTGAGTGGTCCGCGCCTCATTGCAAACGCTGGACCGGATCAGGCCCCGGCAGGGCGGCTTTCGTGGTTAAACGAGCGCGGCCGGACATGATGGGTCGGGCCGCTGCCGGACATCGCGAACGGCAGAAAAGACTCAGTAGGCGTTCTCGGTCTTCAGAAGCGAGACCGGCGTCTTCAGCAGAATGTAGAGATCGAGGAGCACCGACCAGTTCTCGATGTAGTAAAGATCGTGCTCCACGCGCTTCTCGATCTTCTCTGCCGTATCCGTTTCGCCGCGCCAGCCGTTGATCTGTGCCCAGCCGGTGATGCCGGGTTTCACTTTGTGGCGCGCGAAGTAGCCGTCCACGACCTCGTCGTAGAGCCTGTTGGCCGCCTTCGCCGACACCGCATGCGGACGCGGACCGACGAGCGACAGTTCACCCTTCAGCACATTGAAGAGTTGCGGCAACTCGTCAAGGCTCGTCTTGCGGATGAAGCGGCCGACTTTCGTGACCCGCGGATCGCCCTTCGACACGAGTTTCGACGCCTTGGCATCGCACAAATCGGCGTACATCGACCGGAACTTGTAGACCTCGATCAGCTCATTGTTGAAGCCGTACCGTTTTTGCCTGAACAGCACAGGGCCGCGGCTGTCGAGACGGATGGCCACGGCCACTGCCGCCATGACAGGGGCCAGGAGCACGAGGGCAACGGCGGCGATCGTCTGGTCGAACACCCACTTCGATATGGTTCCCCAATCCGCGAGTGGTTTGTCGTGCAGATCTATCATCGCGACCGATCCGACGTGGCTGTATGTCTTTGGCGAGAAGCGGATCGCGGTGGACCGCGCCGGCAGTTTGATGTCCGAGGGCAGAACCGACAGGCGCTTCACGATCTGCGACAGGCGCTCTTCGGCGGTCACCGGCAGTGCCACAATGACGAGATCGATACGGCTTTCGCGCCCGAGTTCGAGCAGCTCCTTCAATCCGCCCAAGCGGGGATAGCCGGCGATCTCGGACGTGGAGCGGCTCTCCTCGTCCCGGTCGTCGAACACGCCGGTGATGCGAATATCGGTGCCGGAATCCCGCTCCAGTTGCCGGATGACATCCTCCGATACCGAACCTGCTCCGTAGATGACGGCCCGGCGATAGAGGCGGCCTTGCCGCGCCCATCCACGCACGAGATGCGCCAGCACGGCGCGGCCAAGCACCAGGGCGCTGCCGCCCGCCACGTACCACAATGCCAACCAGACACGCGAGTAGTCTTGCGCAGCCTTCAGGAACACCAGTCCGCCGCCGATGGCCGCCAGCGTGATCGTCCAGCCGAGCACCACGCGCGGCAGCTGCGCGGGAAGCGAGGAAAGCCGCGACGGTTCGTAAAGGCCGAGCACCTGGAACACAGCCGGCGTGATGAGCGCGGTCACGCCGAGCAGCATCGCGTAGTCGGCTCCATGCGTCACGATCGGCTCGCGCACATAAAGGATCGCAATGGCAAGGCCGACGAGGGCCGCGATGCAACCGTCGGCGGCCCGCACGAGCCCTGTGAGCACCCGGCGGGATACGAATGCGCCGTCTTCGGCTTCCCAACTGGAAGCGAGGCGGGGCAGGCGCGAAAGTTCGATGACGGCAGCGTGGGACATGATGGACGGCTCGATGCACTGCGAAGTTGTGCTCGGCCCGAAGCATCGACCATGCCAGTGCACAAGGCGCCTGCTGAACAGCCCGTCCCCCGTCGTCCGGCGGTAAACAAAGTCTTAACGCGATCCGGCCCCGGCGTAGAATGCGAGGATGTCGGACGTCATCCGGGCCACGGTAAATTTGTCCCGGACATGCTGCCTGAGCCGTTCTGCCCGGGCGATTGCGGCTTGGCGGTCGCCGCAAACCGACCGCATCAAGGCAGCCAAAGCGGCGTCGTCCCCCGTTGGCACAAGTCCGGTATCCGTACCGGCAACGATTTCGGGGATCCCTCCGGCATCGGTGGCAACCAGCGGCAGCCCGGCCGCAGCACCCTCGAGGACCACGTAGGGAAAACTCTCCTTCAGCGACGGCACGACGAGCGCGCGACCGAGCTTGAAGGCCGCCGCCGCCGGCATCGCACCTGTAAACTCCACGACGCGCTCCAGCCGCAGTTCCCGCGCGAGCATTTGAAAGCGCTCCGCGTGCGGGCCGCTGCCGGCGATTTGAGCGCTCACCGGCTTCTCGTCGTTGAGCCGTCGCAGTGCGCGCAACAGCACATCGACACCCTTGATGTCGCGCAGTTCACCGATGAACACGAAGTCCGCTGCGCATTCGTCCGGCTCGTGGGGCGCAAAATCGGAGGGTTGCAGTCCGTTCGGCACGACGCGCTGCGGCATCGCCAATTGGCCCACCCGTTCCGCAAAAGTCCGCCGTGCGAAGTCGCTTTCGAAAATGATCCCGCTGGTGAGCCCCGCAAGAATGCGTTCAAGACGCAGGTAAACGCGCCCCTCCATCGAGCTGGCCGGAAAGTTGAGCGTCCCGCCGTGCGGCGTATAGAAAACAGCGACCCGCCGGCTGTCGCCACGCCGCAGGAAGCGGCCGGCAAGGCGCGCGTACGCCCCGCCCTTGGCCCCGTGGCCATGCAACACATCAAGCCCGAGCGATTTCGCGTGCGCGGCGACCGCCCGCACGGCGCCGGCGTCGCCGATCCCGGGCCTCCGGTTCATTGCGATGCGTCTGATTCCAAGAGCAAGCCTTGGCGCGACGGCGGCGAAGCGCTGATCGGTGAGCGCATCGGATGCCGTCGCATCGGCCAGGATACCGACCTCGTGCCCCTGCGCCGCCTGCTCGGCGGCCAAGTCGAGTACGTGCCGGAACAGCCCGCCGACCGGCGCGCGCATGCAGTGCAGGATGCGAAGGCGCTGGGTCACGAGGTCTGCCGGCGCGTTGGGGAAGGCGGGAACTAGAAGAACCGCTCGTACACGAAAACCGTGTCGCCGGGCTTAATGACGTAATCGGCCGGCGCGATGATCTGCTCCACGAAGCCGTTCGTGCGCCGCGAAATGCGGAACTTCCGCGCCGAACCGCGCTCGGAAAGGCCGCCGGCGATGGCAACCGCCGTTTCGACGGTCATGCCGGAAACATACGGATACTGCCCCGCCGTCTTGACCTCGCCGTGAATGAAGAACGGCCGGTTTTGCTGCACGTCGACGGTCACTTGCGGGTCGCGGACGAACTCGCTGCCGAGCTTCGCCGTGATCGAGGCCTCCAGATCCCGCGTCGTCAGCCCGCGCGCATGTACGGTCCCGATGAGCGGCACGGTAATGTTGCCCTCATGGTCGACCGTATAGCCGCGCGACAGGTTCGGCTGCCCGTATACGAACACGCGCAATTTATCGCCGGTGTCGAGAAGGTAAGGCCCATCGCTGTCCGCAACCGCCTGTGGACCACCCCCGAACCCTGCCGGAACGATCTGCGGCTCGCCGTAGGCCACCGTTTCGGAGACGGCGATTGCCGTATCGGCCGACTGTTCCTCGGCGGGAAGTGCGAGACTGAGATCCGGCATCGGCACCGTAAAGTCCGACGATCCTGCACAACCCGGTAAGATAAGCGTTATCGCGATCAGGATCGGGCCGGTCAGGTACGTTTTCACGCGGGCATGCATTGAACTGACATCCGTTTACACACACGTCTGAGATCGGCTTGTAGCGTCTTGAGGTTAACAAACGCTCACCGGCTGTTTTTTTCCGGCACGGTTAAGAGATTGCTTACCGGCGTCCCGCTTTAATCCCACACGTATGAACCGCGCACGGGCTCGCCCGGCGCCTTCAGATTGTGGTTGTAAAGCTCATGTCCGACGCCTCGCCCGACTCGATAGACCTGAACGCCGTGTTCGCGTCCATCAGGCACCGCTTGCCGAAACTTGTTGTCTATTCAGCCGTGGCAGGCCTGCTCACGTACACGGGCCTGACGCTGGTTGCCCCGCGCTATCAGTCGGAAGCCGAACTCGTTGTCTCGGCCAAGGGCGTGGTCGATCCGTTCCAGTCGCCGCGCAAGGACGGTGGCGGCGGCACCGATGTTGTCACCGTGCGCATGGACAAGGAGGCGATCAACACGCATGTCCGCGCGCTCATGTCGCCGGAACTCGGCGCTCAGATCGCATCAAACTTGAAACTCGCCGAGCGCGCCGAATTCAATCCCGAATTGGGCCCCGTCGACACCTTCGGCCGGATTTTGCGCATGGCCGGCATCGGCGCGCCGCGTCCCGGCGAAAGCACGCAGGATCGCGTCCTCAATCGTTTCTATGAAAGGCTCGAGGTCTATTCGCCCAAGGAAAGCCGCGCGATCGCCATCCGCTTTACCTCCAACGATCAAAACCTCGCCGCTGAAATTCCCAACGCCTTGGCCGAAGCCCATCGCCGCTCGCTTGCCGACCAGTCCGTCTTCGAAACAGATGCCGTCCAGCAGGCTCTCGGCCCGAAAATCGACAAGCTCAAGTCTGAACTCGCCGCCGCCGACGCCGCTGTCGAGGCGTTTCGGGCCCAAGCCGGTATCTTCAAAGGCGGTCAGCAGCAGACCGGCCTCAACGAACAGCAACTGGCGGAACTGACGGCCGAACTGTCTCGCGCGCAATCGCTGAAGAGCGATGTCGATGCGCGGCTCAGTGCAGCGCGTGAATTGACCAAATCCGGCAGCGGCGACGCGTTCCCGGAAGTCCAGCGATCGCCGCTGATCCAGGCCGTTGTCCAGCAGCGCGTCCGTCTCGAACGCCAGATTTCCGAGCTTTCCGCGTCGCTCCTGCCCGGTCATCCGCGGATGCAGCAGCTCAACGCCGATCTTGCGGGCCTCAAGAAGCAGATTGCCGCCGAAGTGGCCAAGGTCGTCGATAGTCTTGAAAAGGAATCGAAAGCAGCGAGCCTGCGCGTCGAGGCTGTACAGAAGGATATCGCGACGGTGAAATCGCGGGTGGTCGATACCGGCCCGGACGAAGTGAAGTTGCGCCAGTTGCAGACGGAAGCTCAGGCCAAGCGCACGGAACTGGAGCGGCTGCAAGCACAGTTCGAAGCCAATCGCGTCAAGGCCGACAGCCGGGCCATCCCCGTCGAAGCCAACATCGTCAGCCGCGCGCGCCCCGCCAGCGTGCCCGTCTTTCCGCGCAAAGGACCGTTCGCAGCGCTCGCGGCCTTCGCCACGCTTCTCTTTGGTTTGGCTCTCGTCATCACACGCGCGCTGTTGACGGGCGCCCGACCCGCCACGGCGAATGAGCGCTTCGAGCCGAAGCGCAACGAGGGTCGGGTGTCCCGCCAGGAGCCGGTGCTGCCCGCCGCGTCACGGCCGTCGACCGCCCGCCCGCGCATATCGATCGACGAGGATGAAATCGACGCCCTCACCGAACCGATGCAGCCAGCGCCGCCCGCCGCTCGCGATCAACCACAAGCGGCCAAAGCGGCGGTCGCCACACCGGCTCCAATGCCCGAAACCAGCATCTTGCGGGTCGGAACGATCGGCGCGCTCGCCCGCCGTGTCGCCTCTCGCGCGGAAGGCGGCGGCTATCGCACGCTGATTGCCGGCGAAACCGGCATGATGAGCGTCAGCAGCCACGCCGCCGAGCTTGCCAAGGCGCTGGCCGAATTGGGGCAGAGCGTCATTCTCATCGACTGGGCGCCGGAAGGCGACGGCGTCGCCCACGCGCTCGCCTTGCCGCCCGGACCTGGCATTGCCGAACTCCTGCGCGGGGCCGCCGGTTTCGAAGAGATCATTCGCCGGGTGCCGGGAAGCGATGCCCAGCTCATCGGAGCCGGCACATTCGAACCGGGCAGCGCGGCCGCGCTCGATCCGGACCGTCTCAATCTGGTGCTCGACGCTCTCGACGAAGCCTACGACCAGGTCATCGTTGCCGGCCGCCACGCGCCCGCTCGCGCATTCTTCGAAACGATAGAAGGCCGCGTCGATTGCGGCGTTCTCGTCGCGGACCCTGGTCGCATCGGCTCGGTGCTTAATGATCCGCCCGGCAGCTATTTGGGGTTCGAAGTGGCCGAGATTGATCTCGTCCGCTACGACCGCCAGGCTCCCGCTGTGACCGGTCAACGTCTGGTCCGGTCGGGCAGCCGGACACCCGCAGCTGCGGCGAATTGATCGGACCGCGGGTCATCCCATTAACGTTCCGTTTACCTTCAACGCCGCCCTAGCCACATCGGCCGTGGACCGGCCAGGGCTAGCATGGGGTTTGCAAACCTATCCTGACCGGCGCTCCGTCGCGCCGTTTGCATCAGGATGGAACGGCCCCGCCAAACATGAGCCGCAGAACCACGACCCTCATCAAGGCCGCGCTCTCGGCGATGCATTACACGCGCGCCGATCGGCTGCTCAGGCCGTATACGGCCGGCGCGGGTGTCATTTTCACGCTGCATCACGTCCGCCCCGAACCGCCACAGGACTTCGAACCCAATCGCATTCTGAAAATTACGCCGCTGTTTCTCGAAGCGGTGATCCGCGAAGTTGTCTCATCCGGCTTCGATCTCATCCCCCTCGATGACGTACCCGGCCGCCTCGCCGGGGGTGAGCAAGCTCGGCCCTTCGCGTGCTTTACGCTCGATGACGGGTATCGCGACAACCGCGACTATGCGCTGCCCGTGTTCCGCAAATTCGGTGTGCCGTTCACAATCTTCGTTCCTGCAAACTTCCCGTCTGGCAATGCCGATCTCTGGTGGCTGGTGCTGGAGGAGACGATCCGGAGCGCTAAGCGTATCAACATCACGCTTGCCGGTGAATGCCGCACGTTCGACACCTCCACCGTTCCGGGCAAAGAACGCGCGTTCCACCAAATCTATTGGCAGTTGCGGCGCATGGACGAAACCGCGGCCCGCGCCCTCGTCGCGTCTCTCGCCGAGAACAACGGCATCGACGGGCGCTCGCTGGCGCGCGAAATCTTGATGACTTGGGACGAAATCCGCGATGTGGCCAAGGACCCCCTGGTCACGTTTGGTGCCCACACCAACGACCACTATGCATTGGCCAAGCTCTCCGAGGCTCAGGCCCGCGCCGAGATCGTCGAGAGCATCGCGACGCTTGCAAACGAACTCGGCCGTCCCTGCCGCCACTTCAGTTTTCCCTACGGAGACGCAACCGCAGCCGGTGAGCGCGACTTCCGCTTGGCTGAAGAGGCCGGCGTGTCGACAGCGGTCACCACCCGCAAAGGTCTCATCCACGCGCGTCATCGCGATCGGCTGACGGCGTTGCCGCGCGTCTCGCTCAATGGCGACTATCAGGACACCCGCTATATCAAATCGTTTGTATCTGGCGCGCCGTTCGCGCTCCGCGATGCCGCCCATCGCTTGCTCGGCGCCGGCGCCGCGGCGTAGATGCGCCTTACGGCTTCTGCATCCATTTTATGATGAGGCCGGCCGGCAAGACCCAAAGCAGCCCCGCCGTGACGTAATAGAGCAACTCGACGCTCTTGTTCGCTTCGTTGATCTGCAGAATAACCGCCGCAAGCATCGCGAGCAGTGAATAGACGGCGATCACCACCAGAAGCAGAAGCGTGCCTGCGAGCTTGCGAATGCGAGGGGTCATGCGCTGGTCTGTCCCGATAGGGCTGCTTCGCCGCACGTCAGGCGATCGCATCGGATTGGCGGATAGTGTGGGAAGCGGCTATCAGATGCCCGGTTGAAGTCAAGACAGGGTAGCGGCAATGGCGCAGGTGGCCATGGTGACCGGGCAGAGCAGGGATGACCAGATGGTCCAAGCCTGGCTTTGGTTCATCGCCTTTCTCGTGCTCTGCATGATCATCGTCGGCGGCGCGACGCGCTTGACCGACAGCGGTCTGTCGATCACCGAATGGCAGCCGTTGCTCGGCGCCATTCCACCGCTGACCGAAGCCCAGTGGCTTGAGGCCCTCGAGAAATATCGCCAAATTCCCGAATACCAGCTCATCAACAAGGGCATGTCCCTCGACGAGTTCAAGTTCATCTACTGGTGGGAATGGGGCCATCGCTTTCTGGGCCGCATCATTGGCCTCGCCTTCGCCGTTCCGCTCGCTGTCTTCGCGTGGCGGGGCATGTTGCGTCCAGGAGCGCTGCCAAAGTATCTGGGCGTCCTCGCGCTGGGCGGACTTCAAGGCGCGATCGGCTGGTACATGGTGTCGTCCGGTCTGGTCGACCGCGTTGACGTCAGCCACTACCGGCTGGCACTCCATCTCTCGGTCGCTTTCCTGATCCTGGGTCTGCTCGTCTGGCTTGCCATGGACCTGCGCGACAAACCTCTGCAAAACCATGCTGACCGGCTACCCGCAAACGCGGCAGCCGTGGCGTTCGTCATCGTTTTGATCGTCTACGCCCAAGTCGCGCTCGGCGCCTTCGTTGCCGGATTGAAAGCCGGCCTCGCCTACAACACGTGGCCGCTGATGAACGGCCGGCTCATTCCCGATGATCTGTTCGTCATGTCGCCGTGGCTAACAAACTTCGTCGAGAACGCCACCACCGTCCAATTCAATCACCGGCTCGTCGCCTACGTCGTGGTCGCGCTCGGCCTCTGGCACTGCTTATCCCTCCTTCGATCCGACAACGACCCTGAAATCCGGAACTCCGCGCTCCTGCTGGCCGGCGGCCTCCTCGCCCAAATGGTACTGGGGATCGCAACGCTACTCTACGCGGTTCCAATCGGCCTTGGCATCGCTCATCAGGGATTTGCCGCCATCGTCCTCGCCATCGCCGTGCGCCACCTCTGGCTCGTGCGGCACTGACCGGCTAGGCTGCTCTCCGCGCCACACGGAAAAGTGGCTCAGACGCCGGGGACGAAGCCAAATGCCGTCCGGCTCAGAGCAGCCCTAGCATCAACTTGATGTTCTGCACCGCCGCGCCGGCAGCGCCTTTGCCGAGATTGTCCAGCCGCGCCACGAGCACGGCATGGTTCAGCGCCGCCTTGCCGAACACGAACAGCTCCAGTTCGTCGGTAGCGTTCAACGCCTCTGGCTCGAGTCGCTGCATTTTGGCGGCAGGCTCGTTTGCAACGCGAACCCCCGGCACGCCGGCGTAATGCTGCCGAAGGGCATCTTCGAGATTGCGCAGGCAGGGGTTACCCGGCAGCAGATCGAGATGCAGCGGGATCGACACCAGCATTCCCTGCCGGAAATTGCCAACGGACGGCACGAATATGGGCCGCCGTGTGAGGCCCGTGTAGGCCATCAGTTCGGGAACGTGCTTGTGTTCAAGCCCAAGGGCATAAAGCTCGAAATTCGGCGCTGTGCGCGCCGGCTCATACGTTTCGATCATCGACTTCCCGCCGCCCGAATATCCCGAGACGGCGTTGATCGCGACGGGGAAGTCGGCCGGGACCAGACCGGTCTTCACCAGCGGATGCAAGAGCGCAATCGCACCCGTCGGATAGCAGCCGGGATTGGCCACATATTGCGCCGTGCGTATTTTGCCCGCCTGATCCCGGTCGAGTTCCGCGAACCCATAGACCCACCCCGGCGCAACGCGATGCGCCGTCGAGGCATCGACGATTTTCGGCGCGTTGTCGCCCAACGCGCGCGCCAGCGCGACGGCTTCTTTCGCGGCCTCATCGGGAAGGCAGAGCACGGCCAGATCGGCCTCAGCCATGATCGCCTGGCGCGCCGCCGCTTCCTTGCGCTTGTCCGGCGCAATCGACAGCACCCGGATCGCAGGCTCTTTGGCGAGCCGCTCACGGATTTGCAGGCCCGTCGTCCCGGCCTCGCCGTCGATAAAAACTGTCTTTACGTCCGTCATCGCTGTGCCCTTGCCCGGCGCACGATCAGCCGCCGGCACCTGACCCCAGGCCCAGCCGGTGCAGGATGCCCTGCCAAATCGTTTCCGAGCAACCCACGCCGTAGGCCGCGCACGCGATCTGGTGGCTATCACGATAGATCATGTCGAGAGCGACATAGAGAATGATGATGAGACCGACCCAGGCAATCCAGGGATACTTGTGCAGGAGCTTTGCGATGTAGGTCGAGGCCACGGCCATCAGGATGATCGCCACCGCCAGACCGATCACCAGCACCAGGGTCGACTCTCCCGCCGCGCCCGCGACCGCGAGGACATTGTCGAGCGACATGGACAAGTCGGCGAGAATGATCGTCCACAGCGCCGACCAGAACGGCACCTCGCTGCCCGTGGTCGACGTGTTCGCCAAGCCGGCTTCGACCTCTTCGATCGATTGTTCCTCGCCGTCCATGATCTGCCGGTACATCTTCCAGCATACGAACAGCAAAAGTAGCCCGCCCGCCAGCGTCAGTCCGATGATTTGCAGCATCTGCTGCGCCACGGCCGAAAACAGGATGCGCAGAACAACGGCGCCGGCAATACCCCAGAAAATGACCTTGGCCCTGAGCGCCGGGTGAACCCGCGATGCGGCCATGCCGACCACGATGGCGTTGTCGCCGGCAAGTGTGAGGTCGATCAGCAGAACGTTGAACAACGCGACCCAATGCGTCTGCCACCACTCCGGCGACAACAGCAGCCCGATATCCGTGATCACGGTGTCGAGCATTGAACCGGCGCCTGCCAGTAAGTCCATGTCTTCTACTCCGGTCGCGCGCCGTGGCGGCCAATCGGCGGCAGCAATAGTCGATCCGATCGCCGGCCGCTATGTGGCACCCTGTGCGGCCCCCGGCAAGCTGCGGTTGCGGCAAAACAGAAACAGCCCGCCCCCGGAAAAGGGCAGGCTGTCTCCGGCGTTTCGGAATGTGCTTTTAGCGCTTCGAGAACTGGAAGCTGCGGCGAGCCTTGACCCGGCCGTACTTCTTGCGCTCGACCGTGCGGCTGTCGCGGGTCAGGAACCCGCCCTTTTTCAGAATGGCGCGCAGCTCCGGCTCGAAATAGGTCAGAGCCTTGGAGATGCCGTGGCGGACCGCACCGGCTTGTCCGGAAAGTCCGCCGCCGGCAACCGACACGCGGATGTCATATTGCGACACGCGGTTGGCGGCGTTCAGCGGCTGCTTCAACAGCATCTGCAGCACGGGACGCGCGAAGTACTTCGTGAAGTCCTTCTCGTTGACCGTGATCACGCCCTTGCCGGGCTTGATCCAGACGCGGGCGACCGCGTCCTTGCGCTTGCCGGTCGCATAGGCGCGGCCGAGCTTGTCGAGCTTCTGTACGTGGACCGGCGCCTCGGCGGGCGCTGCGGACTTGATGGCGCCGAGATCGCTCAGCGTTTTTGCTTCGGTTGCCATGTTGATCAGGCCCTCGCGTTCTTGCGGTTGAGCGAAGCGATGTCGAGTTTCGCCGGGTTTTGGGCCGTGTGTGGATGCTCCGAGCCCTTGTAGACGCGCAGATTGCGCATCAGCTGACGTTGCAGCGGGCCGCGCTTCAACATGCGCTCGACGGCCTTGGTGATGACGCGCTCGGGAAACTTGCCTTCCAGCAGCCGCTTCGGCGTCGTTTCCTTGATGCCGCCGACATACCCCGTGTGGCGATAATAAATCTTGTCTTCGGTCTTGTTGCCGGTGAAGACGACCTTCTCCGCATTGACGACGATGACGTTGTCACCACAGTCGACGTGCGGGGTGTAGATGGCCTTGTGCTTGCCCTTGAGGCGGGTGGCGATAAGGGCGGCGAGACGGCCGACGACGAGACCGTCGGCGTCGATCAAAATCCAGCCCTTTTCCACCTCGCCTGACTTGGCGACGTAGGTTTTCATGGTTCAGGTTCCAGCCTGGAGAGGTCGAGGGCGCTCCGTAGAACGCATCGGACACGGACGTCCGGATGCGGTCGGATTATGCATTTCGTGCGCCGCAGTCAAGCTCCAACCGGCGGTGTAGAACCAAAAATGCTACAGAAACACCCAAAAACAGGGTCTTGATCGCTATTGGTATCATATTACCAAACAACTGGTATCATATTACCTTAACATTGCAACGCTCTTGGACCTCGCGCGGCTGCCCGTTGCCGGTGCGCGGATGGCATCCTTAATACGGTCGCAGTCCTCAGTCATCAGACGCGGCCTGATGCGCTATGTAAACGGCGTTCGTCCTTCCTCGTTCGGAGACCTATCAATGATCATGACCCGTGTCTCGCCGGCCTTGAACCGCTTTGGTCGGGTACTGGCCTTCGCCGCCGCGCTGATGGTGACGCCTGCCCTGGCGCAGGAGGTCGAGGAACTCAAGCAGATCGAACTCACCGACAAACAGGTGGCAGGCTTCATCGCCGCCCAGAAGGACCTGCAACCGCTGTCCGCCAAGCTGCTTGAGGGCGGCGACAAACCGGACGACGCGCTGATGGGGCAGTTGGACGGCATCGCCAAGAAGCATGACTTCAAGAATTTCGACGACATGGAAATCGTCGGCGCCAACATTTCAATCGTGCTCGACGGCCTCGATCCCAAGTCGGGTGCCTACACCGATCCCGTCGAGAAGATGAAGCTCGAACTCGAGAACATCAAAGCCGATGGGTCGATCCCGGAAGACGACAAGAAGCTCGTCATCGAGGATCTGAACCAGGAGATCGCCGCCGCGAAGCCCCTCCAGTTCCAGTCGAACATCGAGGTCGTGAAGAAATTCCAGCCGGAACTCGAAAAACTCACCGTCGATAGCGCCGGCGAAAGCCAGCCCGATGGCGGACCGGGTACGGCTGAGGGCGGCGCTGAACCCGCCCAGTAACACCAGCGACGGGAAACGACATGAGCCTCCACGCAGGCCTGGAACGGCCTCCGGTCCGCTGTGAGCGGCCGGAGCCGGACATCGCGATTTTGTTCCTCAATCGCCCGCAGCAGCGCAACGCCTTGTCCGTCGCGATGATGGCCGCGCTGCACGGCGAAATCGCCGCGCTCGGCACCGATCCCGCCGTGTCGGCCATCGTGCTTGCCGCGGAGGGACCGGCGTTCTGCGCCGGTCACGATCTGAAGGAAATGACCGCCCACCGTTCCGACCCGGATGGCGGCCGCATTTTCTATACCGAAACGATGACGCGCTGTGCCGAACTCATGCAGGCGATCGTGGCCTGCCCGAAACCCGTCATCGCCGCCGTCCACGGCACCGCGACCGCTGCCGGCTGCCAGCTCGTGGCCACGTGCGATCTCGCGGTCGCCGAAGAAGACAGCCGCTTCGCGACGCCGGGTGTCAACATCGGTCTGTTCTGCTCGACACCCATGGTCGCGCTGGCTCGCAACGTGCCGCGCAAACGCGCCATGGAAATGCTGTTGCTCGGCGAAATGCTGGGAGCTTCCGAAGCCGCCCATTACGGTCTCGTCAACCGCGTCGTACCAACAGGCAAGGGCCTGGAGGAAGCGCTCGCGATGGCGCGTATCATCGCGTCGAAATCGCCGCTGACCGTCGCGATCGGCAAGAAGGCATTCTACGACCAGATCGATATGCCGCTCGGCGCCGCTTACGGCTACGCCGCAAAGGTCATGGTCGAAAACATGCTGAAGGCCGATGCCGCCGAAGGTATCGGCGCATTTCTCGAAAAGCGCGCTCCGGTCTGGAAGGGGTGCTGAGGGTGACCGATCCAACGCTCACGCTGGTCACCCTGGGAGTACGCGACCACCCGCGCGCCCGTTCGTTCTACCGGTCCCTTGGGTTCGTGCTTCTCGAAGGTTCCAACGACAGCGTATCGTTTTTCGACGCGGGCAACGCGCTACTCGCCCTGTTTGGCCGCGCCGAACTCGCCGCCGATGCCAACGTCGTCGCCGGGAAGGCCGGCTTCTCCGGCATCGCTCTCGCCCGGAATGTGCGCAGCGAAGCCGAGGTCGACCAGGTGCTGCACGACGCAGCGAGCGCCGGCGCCACCATCACCAAACCCGGCCAGAAAGCATTCTGGGGCGGCTATGCCGGTTACTTCGCCGACCCCGACGGCCACTTGTGGGAAGTGGCCCACAATCCATTCTGGCCCATGGACGAGAGCGGCCGCGTGCGTCTCCCTCCGGCCGCGATAGGCAACACATGACCTTCGCCAATCCCAGCGATGCGGAAATTGCAGAACTGCTTCGAGCGGTGCGGACCATCGCCGTCGTCGGCGCTTCGCCGAAACCGGACCGCCCGGTTTTTGGCGTCATGGAGCGGCTGCTGGCCAAAGGCTACTCAGTCGTTCCCGTAAACCCCGGTCAGGCCGGCGGCGAGATCCTCGGCCAGAAGGTTTACGCCAAACTGGCCGATGTGCCGCCGCCCATCGACATGGTCGACATCTTTCGCGCCTCCGATGCCGCCCTCGGCGTCGTCAAGGACGCCGTCGCCGAGCAGGAGCGCCTCGGGCTGAAGGCCGTCTGGATGCAAATCGGCGTCATCAGCGATGAGGCCGCTCGCCTCGCGGCCGAAGCCGGCCTCACCGTCGTCATGGACCGCTGTCCCAAGATCGAGCTGGCGCGCCTGAACGTCACTCGCGGGTGACGAGGAAATCCGTTTCCTGCGCGGTTTGCGAACTGCCGCCGGCGAACACCTTGAACGGGCCGGCCTCGACGGCGTAGCGCCCGGCGTCGTCATGGAAGCCTAAGTCCTGTGCCTTGAGCCGGAACCGCACGGTCCGCGCTTCGCCGGGCTTGAGCGTGATCTTCTCAAATGCGCGCAGTTCCTTCACCGGCCGCGACCGGCTGGCGACGAGCTGCCGGATATAAAGTTGCACGACCTCCTGGCCCGTCCGCGACCCCGTATTGCGCACCCTTACATCGACGTCGATTGCGCCTATGAGCGACATCCTCGGTTCGGAGAGAACAACCGGGTCATAGGCAAATGTCGTGTACGATAGGCCATGCCCGAACGGGTAGAGCGGTGTGTGCGCCTCGTCCACGTATCCGGTCGTGTACCGGCTGCCCGTCCAGGGCCGTCCCGTAGGCAGGGCGTTGTAGGCAATCGGGATCTGCCCTTCCGAACGCGGAAACGTCATCGGCAGTTTACCCGAGGGCGCGAATTCCCCGGTCAGGATCTCCGCCAGCGCCGTCCGGCCCTCCGTCCCCGGATGCCACGCAATCAGAATGGCGTCGGCCTGCTTGTCCGCTTCAGCGAGCACGATCGGCCGCCCTGTCTCGACGACGAGCACGATCGGCTTGCCCGTTGCCGCCAGCGCATCGAGCATCTCCTGCTGACGGCCGGAGAGCCGCAGATTGGTGCGCGACACGCCCTCACCCTGGATCTCGCAATCCTCGATCACGTTATAGACGATGACATCCGCGCGCTGGGCCACCGCGACGGCCGCCTCCTTGTCCGCGAACTCGCGTCCGCAAGGGTCTTTGAAGGCGGGGACGAAATTGAGCGTCTGACCCGGCCGCATCCGCTTTTCCAAAGCCTGCCGCAGAGTTTCCGTTGCGGGCTTGGCATGTCCCGCCGGCCCCCACCAGGAATGATCGTGCTGAGCACTATCCGCCCGCGCGCCGATCAACGCGATGGACCGGAGCGCCGACGTCAGCGGCAGCGCCGCCGTGTCGTTCTTAAGGAGCACGAAGCTTTCCCGCGCAACATCGCGCGCGCTACGGCGCACCTCGGCCTCATCCACGCTGCGCGGCAAAGCGTCGAAATCGGCGGCGGTCTGGTCGAACAGCCCGAGCCGGAATTTCACCCGCAACACGCGCCGCACAGCCTCATCGACGTCGGCAGCCTTGATCCGCCCATCGGTCACGGCGCGCGCCAGATACAAGTCGTAACCGCCGCTCGCCATGTCGAAATCGATGCCGGCCTTGAAAGCAAGTAAGCTCGCCTCCTCCAGATCGCGGGCCACTCCGTGATTGACGAGTTCCCCGATCGCCACGAAGTCGCTCGTCACGAAGCCGTCGAAACGCATCTGCTTCTTCAGGAGATCGGTGATGAGTTTTCGGTTCATCGTCACCGGAACGCCGTTGATGGTGTTGAATGATGCCATCACCGTCTCGCTGCCCGCGGCAAGTGCGGCTTTGAACGGCGGCAGATACCGGTCGAGCAGCTCCGGTGTCGAGATCTCCGTACCCGTGTAGTCGCGTCCGCCCTCGGGCGCTCCATAACCGACAAAATGTTTGACCGATGTGGCGAGCCTTCCGCGCCGGTAACCCGCCACGCGCGCTGCCGAGAACGCGGATGCCAGGAACGCATCCTCGCCCGCGCCTTCGATCACCCGGCCCCATCGCGGATCGCGCGACACGTCCACCATCGGTGCGAATGTCCAGTTGACGCCGACCGCCCGTGCTTCCCGCGCCACTTCATACGCGGCCCGTTCCGCCAACTCCGGCCGCCACGTCGCGGCCCATGCCAGCGGCGGCGGAAACGTGATCTTCAGCGCATAGATCGCGTCGATGGCAAACAGCATCGGAATGCCGAGCCGCGACTGCCGCGCAGCCTCCGCGAACGGACGGATGAACTTCGGATCGACGACATTGAGCATCGCCCCGATCTCGCCCCGTTTCACCGCCTCGATTTGCGGTTCGTGCGGGAAGGCGAGCGAGGGGAAATGCAACTGTCCGACCTTCTCCGTCAGCGTCATGCGCTTGAGGAGCCGCTCGACGGCAGCTTCAATACTGGCATCGGGACGCGACGGCTCCGGCCGCGAGGGATTGGCCGCTGCCGGAAACAGTGAAATCGTGAGTAGGGTGAACGCGAGAAGAAACCGCATGCTTCCGGAGGAATTTGTTGACGGGTCCGTACCGGTCTGCCGCAGGATTGTGCCACCGGCGTGTTCACTGAGCCGAGCATGACGGCGTGCCGGAAACAACCCGCCATCGGCCGCAGGGCTTGGCCCGCGTCATCATCGCACCCCGGCTCCGGTTTACGCACGCCGCCGCAGCCTCTAAGGGCTTGCGAAGGTGCCCGCTCCGGCGCAGAAGGGTGGTGACATGGCCCACAGCACGGCCCGAAAGATCGGCATGGCAGTCGGCGAACTGAAGTCCGCGAAACTGGAAATCGACTGGTCGGTCCAGACCATGCTGCCGATTGAGTTCGGCGGCACTGAGATCGCGCTGGAAGCGCACGCCTACCAGGGCTGCGAACCGGACACCCAGGCCGTCGCGCTTCTGCATCGCAAGGATGCGCCACCCGGGGCCGTCGCCGTCGTGCGCGTCCACTCGGGCTGCGTGACGGGCGACGTCTTCCATTCGCTGCGCTGCGATTGCCATGCTCAGTTGAAGGCCGCACTCGCCCGCATCACGTCCGAACCGCTGGGCGTCCTGATCTACCTTCCCTACCAGGAAGGCCGCGGCATCGGCCTCTTCCGCAAGATCAAGGCCTACGCCCTCCAGGATCAGGGCCTCGACACGGTGGACGCCAATCTGGAACAGGGCCAGCCGATCGACGCGCGCGACTATGCCTTCGCCGGTGAGATTTTGAAGGACCTCGGTCTCACCCGCATCCGTTTGATGACCAACAATCCCGATAAGATCGAAGCTTTGGGCTCAGCCGGGATCGACGTGGTCGAACGCATCCCAGTGCTGGTCGACCCGAGTCCCCACAACAAAGATTACCTCGAAACCAAACGCAAGCGCCTCGCCCACGAGCTTTAAGGGCGGGCCGCCGCGCCAAGCCGCAAGATCAAGGCGGCAATCCCACCAGATCAGTCTGGCTGATTTCGAGTGTCGCGCGCGGCCGGGTCAGCCAGGCGTCGATCATCTTGTCGTGGCCTTTGGCGACCACCCGCTGTGCTTCGGCCAGTTCCTTCTGCACCGCGCGGATCAGGGGCGCTTCGGCCGCCCTCAGATGTAAGGGGCTCGGCCCCTCGATGACGGAATAGTCCGACAGCCGCAGCTGTTCGCCAAGCTCGTTCGCCGCCATCGGCCCCATCGCTTCGCCGTGACCTGCGTCGCGCATGAAGCGGCGATGCAATGCGGCCGTGAACGCGCCGTCGGCGGCGTGGTGCGGTTGCAATTTCAACCGCCCATCATAGACGAGCCGTGCGTGCATCGCAGCACGCCGGTCGGCGAGAAACCCAACGAGTTTTCGGATGACGGCTGCCGGGTAGCGCATCAGGTCATCGTCGATCACGACCAGCGCCGGCACCGGCTCCGCCGGAGCACCGCCCGCGGCAACCACATCGTGCAATTTGAAACGCACGGCAATTTTCTGTCCCTGCCGTTCGATCAAGAGGCCATCTTCGGTCACCCGCGCCGCTGGCGCCCATCGCGTCAGGTGATCGCGCGCCAGCGCTACCTCCGCCGCATCCCGCGCATAATGCGTCCAGGCCTGATCGTCGGCCAGGATCGGCGCCAGAGCTCTGAGCGTGGCACCCGTGCCCGCATGAAGATCGAGAACGTCGAGCGACGTCCGCCCCTCGAACCACCCCGACACCGCATCCGACACGTCGGAATTCTTCGCCCGCTTGTCGCTGGCTTCCTTCATCAGTTGCAGTTCGGGCGTTTGGAAAAGCATCCCCGTCACCAGTCCAAGAGTGCGGTAACGGCAACGACGGGCGGCGTTCCCGGGCCAAGCGCGCGCGCCAGTTTTTCCGGATCGATGGCCCCGCCCGTCATCGTCTCCGCCCTGTGAATCCCCGACGTCACGAACAGCGCATCGATGCCGGCGGTCTCGGCCGCCTTCAGATCCGTGCGTATGGCATCCCCGATCGCCAGAATTCGCGCTGCCGGCACCTTGGCACCGCGAATATCCTCCGCCTTCCGATGTGCGGTCGCATACGCCGACGGATGCGGCTTGCCGGCCCAATACACCTCGCCGCCGAGTGCGGCATAGGCTTCGCCGAGCGCGCCAGCGCAAACATAGTGCCGCCCGCCGACATCGACGACGAGATCGGGATTGGCGCACACGAACGGCAGCCCGCGTTCGCGCCCGCGCTCCAGCACGCCCGCATAATCGGCGACCGTTTCCGTCCGGTCGTCGTTCAGCCCCGTGCACACGATCGCCTCGGCGTCGTCGAGCGCGACCATCTCGGCCGTCAGGTGTTCCATGAATGCCGCGTCGCGGTCCCGTGGTCCGATCACATAAACCGCCGAGTAGTTTTTTTCCCTGATATGGGCGAGCGCGATGGCACCCGAGGACACGATGGCGTCGTAGCTCGCCGGATCGACGTTCTTGTCCGCCAGCATCTGGGCGACCCGCTGAACGGGGACGGGTGCATTCGATACGAGCACCACCGTTCCGCCCCGGTGCCGGAATTCGGTGAGCGCGCGCATTGCGCCTGGAAAGGCGAGGAAGCCGTCGTGAATGACGCCCCAAACGTCGCAGAAGAGCACGTCGTACCCGGCGAGCAGGTCGCGCGACGCGGTGAGGATGGGGGGCAAGGAGGACGCTTGCATATCGGATGGATGTGCCTGGTCGGAGGGTAAACGGGACCCGTCACGGCATGGCCCACGCAAAAGTCCCTAACGGCTTATCCGATTTCAAACAAGGCTCAAGGCCGCCGCGACCGGCTCGACTGCCCCCGTCCCGGCATCATGTCAAATTCTTAATTTGGACCGGGACGGTCCCCTCTTGAATCTGCCGTCCGTTTCAGTATTTCGCTGCCCAAACAACAATGCACCGCACGAGGCCGACCGGCGCGCCGCCAGCCGCCTCCAACGGCTGATAAGACGGTATCGGGACGACTGCGGAGATTGCCATGGACGCGCTCATCGAAGCCCACCAATTGCGCAAGGTCTTCGGCGACATCACGGCTGTCGACAGCATCACTTTGCGCGTGAAGCGCGGTGAAGTTCTGGGCTTCCTCGGTCCCAACGGCGCCGGCAAATCCACCACGATGAAAATGATCACGGGCTTCCTCGAACCCGATAGCGGCCGCGCCGTCATCTGCGGTCACGACGTGCAAGATGAGCCGAAGCTGGCCAAAGGCAAGCTCGGCTACGTTCCCGAAGGCGCACCGTCCTATTCCGAGATGACGCCGCGCTCCTTCCTGAGCTTCATCGCCGAGATCCGCGGCTTTCGCGGACCGGAGATCGACAAGCGGATCAGCACGGCCGCTGAAAGGACCGGCCTTGAGCCTGTCCTCGATCAGACCATCGAAACGCTCTCGAAGGGCTACAAGCGCCGCGTCGGCGTGGCCCAGGCGATCCTACACGATCCCCCTGTTCTGGTTATGGACGAACCCACCGACGGCCTTGATCCCAACCAGAAGCACCACGTCCGCGAACTCATCAAAACCATGGCCGCCGACAAGGCCATCATCATCTCGACCCACATCCTCGAAGAGGTCGAAGCCGTGTGCTCCCGCGCGGTCGTCATCAATCGCGGAGCCATCGTGGCGGATGGCACCGCCGAAGACCTGCTCCACCGCATCCGCCACCACGGCGCCGTATCGGTGCGCGTGCCCTCCGACCGATCCGACGCCGCCATCCGGCTGTTGAAAGACGCTCAACTGGTAGCTGGCGTCGAAACGCTCGCCAAGGCCAACGGCCACAGCCACATCCGCGCACTGCCCCGCGAGGGCATCCTCGATGCCGCGAAGGTCGCAGCCCTCCTGCGCAGCGAGGCAATCCCCATCGACGAACTCTACGTCGAACGCGGCCGCCTCGACGAGGTCTTCCGCCAGATCACGACCTCCGACGACCAGAAGCGCGACAAGAACCGGGAGGGCGCTGCCGATGCGTGAAACATTTGAGAATGCCTGGATCATCGCCAAGCGGGAATTTCGCGCCTACTTCGCCACGCCGCTCGCCATCGTCTTCCTGACGATCTTCGTCGCGCTCACCGGTGCGTTCGCTTTCTACATCGGCAACTTCTTCGATCGTGGCCAGGCGGACCTCTACCCCTTCTTCGCCTATCACCCTTGGCTCTATCTGCTCCTCGTCCCTGCCGTCGCCATGCGCTTGTGGGCCGAGGAGCGCAAAACCGGCACGATAGAACTTCTCATGACGTTGCCGGTCTCACCCGTCGAGGCGATCCTCGGCAAGTTCTTTGCCGCTTGGGCATTCATCGGGTTGGCGCTTCTCCTCACGTTTCCCATGTGGATCACCGTCAACGCGCTGGGCGACCCGGACAACGGCGTCATTCTGACGAGTTACATCGGCTCCTTCCTCATGGCCGGCGCCTTTCTCGCCATCGGCTCTTTCGTCTCGGCCATGACGAAGAACCAGGTCATCGCTTTCATTCTTGCCGCCACCATCGCCTTTATTTTCACGATGAGCGGCTTTGAAATGGTCCAGAACGCGGTCAAGACCTGGATGCCGGATTTCATCACGCAAGCCATCTCGTCGATGAGCGTCCTGGCCCATTTCGAGCGCATCACCCGCGGCGTGCTCGAAGCCCCGACGCTCGTTTATTTCGCGTCGATGATCGTGTTCTTCCTCTTCGCGACCGTCCTCGCGGTCGAACAGAAGAAAGCTGAGTGAGGCTGCCGCATGTCGAACGCTTCCGATCAAACACCTGAGACCCGCGACAACTTCTGGGTCGACCCCGCCGCCTACGTCAGCGGCATGTCGCGCCGCAAAATGGCATGGGCCGCCCTCGGCCTGGGCGCGGTCATCCTTCTGTCGGTCAACGTCATCGCGTCCCTCGGCCTCAGGAACATCAAGACCGACCTGACCGAGGATCGCCTGTTCACGATCTCGGACGGCACCCGCGAAGTCCTGCGCAGCATCGATGAGCCGATCACCGCGCGGCTCTATTTCTCCCGCCGCCTTGCCGAACTGGCACCCGAACAGGCGCGCTACTTCCAGCGCGTGAAGGCGCTGTTCGAGCAGTATCGCGATCTATCCGGCGGCAAGCTGCAACTGACCGTGCTCGATCCTGAACCCTTTTCCGATGCCGAGGACCGGGCGGTCGCCGCCGGCCTCAGCGGCGCGCGTCTCAACGCTGAGGGCGAAGTCGGCTACTTCGGACTTGTGGCGACGAATTCCACCGACGCAACGGAGACCGTCTCCTATTTCTCGCCCGACCGCGAAGCCTTCCTCGAATACGACGTGACGAAACTCATCTACAATCTGGCCAACCCCAACAAGCGCGTCGTCGGCCTGATGTCCGGTCTCCCCCTCGACGGCGGCGAAACCGAAACCCCCATGGGCAAGCGCCCGCAGCGTCCCTGGCTGATCATGAGCCAGATACGCGAACTGTTCGAAGTCCGCGACGTGGCACAGACCGCGACAAGCATTCCCGCCGGTATCGACGTGCTGATGGTCGTCCAGCCGACTGCGCTCACCGAGGAGGCCGCCTATGCCATCGACCAGTATGCGTTGAAAGGCGGCAAGGTCCTGGTGTTCATCGATCCCGTGACTGAGACCAATCAGCTGGCGATGCTGAAGTCGCCGGGGCAGGGCCGCACGCATCTGACCAAAGTCCTCGAAAGCTGGGGCGTCAAATTCGACACCACCAAGGTCGCCGCCGACATTCGCCACGCCAAGCGTGTGCAGTTCGGCCGCGAGCAGGATTCCGTGACCGAGTTCGTCGCGTGGCTCGGGCTTGACGCGCGTAATATCAACAAAGACGACGTCCTCGCCGCCGGCATCGACATTTTGAACGTTGCCTCCGCCGGGTTCTTCGAAAAAGCCGACGGCGCGACGACCGCGGTCCAGCCGATCCTCAAAACCAGTGCCGACGCCGCCGTTGTTGGCGCAGAAAAAGTTGGAATGGGCGCCGACCCGCTGGGCCTGCTGCGCGCCTACACGCCGGGCGGACGTCAACTTGACCTCGCCGCCCGCATCTCGGGCGAAGCCAAGACCGCGTTTCCGAACGGCAAGCCGACTGCCGCGCCGGAGAAAAAGGACGGCACGGCGGACACAACCACAGCGGACGGCGCCAAACCCGCACCTGCCGCCAAGCCGGACGACAAGCCCGACCCGCACTTTCAATCGAAGGGA
The DNA here is from genome assembly GCA_964458265.1 of uncultured Hyphomicrobium sp. Classification (GTDB taxonomy): domain Bacteria; phylum Pseudomonadota; class Alphaproteobacteria; order Rhizobiales; family Hyphomicrobiaceae; genus JAGVSR01. Next base: position 40,363 of record CAYWIF010000025.1, read on the forward strand.
GCGATCAACGCCATCGTCATCGCCGACGCCGACCTGCTGGCCGATCAGTTCTGGGTCAGCCGGCAGGAACTGCTGGGCCAGGAAGCCGTCATGCCGACCGCCCACAACGCCGCCTTTGTTCTGAGCGCGCTCGAAAATCTCTCCGGCAGCAATGCGCTCATCGCGCTGCGTGGCCGGGGCGTCAACGAACGTCCCTTCACCTGGGTGGAGGAACTGCGCCGCAATGCCGAGCGCAAGTTCCGCGAAAAGGAGCAATCGCTCGAGGCCCGCCTGAAGTCGGCGCAGGATGAACTTGCCAAGCTGCAATCCTCCGGTGCCTCAGGCGTCGTCACGTCCGCAAAAGAACGCGAAGCGATCGAGAAGTTCCGCGCCGAAATGCTCGATACGCGCCGCGAACTGCGCGAGGTTAAACGCGCCTTGCGCAGCGATATCGACAGTCTCGACGGTTGGCTGAAGTTCGCCAACATCGCCCTCGTTCCGCTGATGATCGTCCTTGGCGGACTCGGATTTGCAATGTTGCGCGGCGCCGGCCGGCGCCACGGCGGTTGAAGGCGGGAGAGGAGCATCGACCCATGAAGCCCATGCAATTCGTGGCGCTTGCCGGCGCCGCAGCCGGTGCGTTGCTCGTCGCCGTCGTCACCTACCTCGCCGCCGTGCCGTGGACGCCGGCCGACGATCGCGTGCGCGAAGCCATGATGCCGATGCTCTCGTCACGCGGCGGCGACCTCGCGGCCATCGAGATCACCCGCGAAAAGGAAACGGTGCGGCTCGCCAACCAGGATGGCAAATGGGTCTACGAGTCGGGCGAAGGCTATCCGGTTGACGAAGCCAAGGCGCGCGAACTCGTCCTGGCGGCAAGCGAAGCGCGCCTCGCCGAGCGCAAGACCGCCAAGAAGGACCGCCACGACCTTCTCGGGCTCGGCGATCACACCGCCCCCGGCGCCAGCGCGCGGCACCTCAGGATGCTGGACGCCAAGGGCGGCGTCCTGGGCGAGATCGTCCTCGGCCGCCCGGCCTACGACATGATGGAAGCCAACAAAGGTGGCACGTATGTGCGCCGGCCCGGCGAGGACCAGACGTGGCTCGCCGACCGGCCCATGCAGGTCAGCCTCTCCATTCGCGACTGGGTCAAAACGCGGCTGATCGATCTCGACGTGAAGTCGATCAAGTCGATCCGCATCGAACGCGAAGGCGAGCAGCCGATCGACATCAAGCGCTCCGCCGATGGCGGCCAGCACGAACTGGCAGTAATGCCCGCCGGCAAAAAACTGAAATACGTCAGCGCCATAGATGATGTCGCCGAAGCCATCAGCCTGATCGAATTCCGCTCCGTCCGCAAGGCCGGCAAGGCGGACGCGCTGCCGCTGAAGGGCCGCGCCACGCTGGAAACGGACACTGGCTTCAAGCCGGTCATCGAGTTCCGCGGCGACGACAGCAAGGTGTGGATCCGCATCACCGCCACAGGCGAAGGTGAGGCCAAGACCGGCGTCGACGACCTCAACGCGCGCGCAGCGGGCTGGGAATTCGAAGTTCCCCAGACCGAACTCAACGCCGTGCTCGTGAAAATCGCCGACCTTGTCGAAGACGCCCCGGCTTAGTCGGACGCGCTAGAAGAAGACAACTCGGTCTTGCGCGGTGCCATCTCCGGCAGGTCCGCGATCGCGCGCACATCGTCCTCGACGGCAAATCGTCCAAGTCTTCCGCCATCGTGGGCATGTTCACGCAGCAAGCGCAAATGCTCCTGCCGGGGAATGAGGCGAAAACCCATGGCTGCAATGGTCGGCGTGTGGCACTTGCCGTCGTTCAGCACATAGCCCCATTTGGCAAGATGATGATTGAGTGACGCAAAGCCGATCTTGGAAGTGTTCGACTCCCAGCTGAATTGGCTGT
>CAYWIF010000026.1:0-21321 GCA_964458265.1 uncultured Hyphomicrobium sp.
TCGCTCGTCTGATCGACCTCTTTGTGGAACAGGTCGAAGCCGGCCGAGAGGTTCCGATCAAGGAAGCGGGGCTCCGTGAACGACAAGTCAATCTGCGCCCGCTCGACCGAGCCCGCGAGCTTCAAGCGCAGAAACTGGCCGTTGCCCATGAAGTTGCGCTCGGTGATCGACACGTCGCCGATCACGCCTTCGTTGGTCGAAAAGCCCGCGCCGAACGAAAGCTCACCCGTCGATTGTTCCTCAAGCTCCACGTCGAGAACGACGCGGTCGGGCGCCGAACCGGGACGGCGCTTCACTTCCGCCGTCTTGAAGATGCCCAGCCCCTGCAAACGCTTCTTGGCACGGTCCACGAGCAGCGGGTTGTAGGCGTCACCTTCCGCTAAGCGGAATTCGCGGCGGATCACGTAATCCTTGGTGCGCGTATTGCCCACCACGTTGATGCGCTCGATGTAGACGCGCGGACCCTCGTCGATGGCATACACCACGCCAATCGTCTGCGTCGCCGGATCGGGGTTTGCGCGCGGCCGGACACGGGCAAATGGGAAGCCCTGCTCTGCCGTAGCCAGCGTCAGCCGCTCCACCGTCTTGTCCACGGCCTGGGCGTTATAAATATCGCCCTGATAAGTGGTGACCTCGCCGTTCAACGCCGCTGCGTTGAGTTCCGGCAGCCCATTCTCCACGGTCACGGCTCCGAAGTTGTACTGCAAGCCTTCTTCGACAGCGAACGTGATGACGAAGCCCGAACCGTCACGATCGAGATCGGCTTGCGCTGCGGTCACCCTCGCGTCGGCATAACCGTTCTTGAGGTAGTACTGACGCAGAAGCTCCCGGTCGAGATTCATGCGATCGGGATCGTAGATGCTCGTTCCCTTCAGGAAGTCGAACCAGCCCTGCTGCGTGGTCGAAATGATGTCGCGCAGTTGCTGGTCGGTAAACGCGCTGTTGCCGACGAAGTTGACGCCCTTGACCTTGGTCGCCCCGCCTTCCGATATCTCGAACACCACGTTCACGCGGCTCTGTTCGAGTTCGATGATTTTCGGCTCGACAGACGCTGCGAACCGGCCCTGCCGCGTATATACGTCCAGGATGCGCTGGACGTCAGCCTGGGCGCGGGCCCGCGTGAAGACTGTGCGTGGCTTCAACTGCACTTCGTTGCGCAGCGTGTCGGTGTCGACCTCGCTGTTGCCCTCGAAGGCCACTTGGTTGACGACGGGATTTTCCAGAACCCGCACGATGACCGTGCTGCCGGAATTGTCGATGGCGACATCCGCGAACAGGCCCGTCGCGAACAGCGCCTTCAGCGACGCATCGACCTTACCCGGATCGTAGGAGTCGCCGACGTTGAACTGGAGATAGGACCGGACCGTGTCGGCTTCAACGCGGCGGTTGCCTTCGACCTCGATGCTGCGCACGACGCCCTGGGCCAGTGCGGCCGTGGATGCGCCAACCTGCGGAGCAGAGATCTCGATCGCGAGGAACGCCAGAACGGCGGCGAACAGGCGGAAGCCCATCAACACCGAGATCCGGGAGAACCCATAACGCGGATCAGCCCTCATGCCTATGCCGTTCCCCCTGATCCACCCGGACGCCTTTCTGGCAGCCTGAGTGCATTTCATGCTGGCCGCTGAGCGCGCGGCCATCGACGCTCCCACCAGCCCGGAAGGCAGCCCTTCATAGACCGCCCGCGTGCTTTACGCCGACCAGTAGCTTTTAACGATTCAGTTACCAGTCTGGAAGTGGCAAGAATACGTCACCGGACGCGAATCTAACCGGCCCCGCCAAGCCATCGTTTGAGAATATGTAAGTCGTTGAAAGTGGCAAAAATCATGAGACTCAATACAACCGCGAGTCCAATGCGGAATCCCATCTCCTGATGGCGCTCATTGAGCGGCCGTCCGCGCACCGCTTCTATGGCGTAGAACATGAGGTGTCCGCCATCCAGAAGCGGGATCGGAAAGAGATTGATGAGGCCGACGCTGACCGACAGGAATGCCGCCAACTGAATGATGTATTCGACGCCTTGGGTCGCCACCCGGCCCGCGACGTCGGCAATCCGGATCGGTCCGCCCAGTTGGTCCGCCGACTGCTTGCCGAAAACGACGTCCTTCAGATATCCCATCGTACTGGTCACGATGAACCAGGTTCGGTCTGCGGCAAGCCCCACGGACTCGCCAAGCCCTGGCTGGTAGCGGGTCACGCCGTCCGCCCCTGGCTTCCGCTTCACCCCGATCATGACCATGCGGATTGCGTCGCCCTTGTCATCGACTTGCTCGCGAACTTCGGGCGTGACGGCCAGGTCGATTTTCTGCCCTTGCCGCTCAACGGTGAAGGTGAGGGTTTGGCCGACGCTTGTCCCGACATGCCGTTGAATATGCTCGAAAGCCGACACGGGCCGGCCCTCGATGGCGGTGATCAGGTCTCCGGCCTGGAGACCGGCGCGTGCCGCCGGGCTGTCGGGCAAGACCTCATCGACACGCGCCTGGGTTGAAAAGACGCCGTAGAGCCAGAACCAGATGGTAAAAATCACCATCGCCAGGATGAAATTGGCGATCGGTCCCGCCGCAACCACGGCGGCCCGCTGCCAGACCGGCTTGGCGTGGAATGATCCGGCCCGTTCTTCCGGGCTCATGTTGTCGATAGCCTCGCGCGACGGCACGCTGGCGGCGTTCTCGTCGTCCATGAACTTCACGTAGCCGCCGAGCGGAATCCAGCTCAGTTTCCACCGTGTCCCGTGCCGGTCGTCGAACCCGGCGATCTCCTTGCCAAAGCCAATCGAGAACGCCTTGACGCTGACCCCACACCAGCGCGCGACCAGGAAGTGCCCGAGTTCATGAAAGAAAACGACGATCGTCAGCACTGTGAAGAAGGCAAACCCGTAGAGCAGGGGCCCCGCCAGTGCGTTCGAAAGAACTTCCATGGGTCGTCTCCGGTTGCGCCGCCGGCGGCCGGCGGATGGGACCGTGGATCAAGCCACAGGCCGCTTAATGTAGGGTTGCAATCACCATTTGCGCCAGATCGCGCCCTTCCGCGTCGGCGGCAAGAACATCATCCAGCGATTGCGTAGCACGGATCAGCCCACGGCGATCCGCCTCCGCGAGCGTTTGCGCCACAACGCGCGAGATATCAAGAAATCCGATACGTTTGGCGAGAAATGCGGCCACCGCGATTTCATTGGCCGCATTCAGGATCGCCGGCGCGCTGCCGCCCCGCCTGAGCGCATTCTTGGCAAGGCCCGGTCCCGGAAATCGATCGGCGTCCACCGGCTCGAACGTCAGTGCACCGATCTTGATCAGATCAAGGCGCGCCGTGGGCGTGACCCGCCGCTCCGGCCAGTTGATGGCGAGCGCGATCGGTGTGCGCATGTCCGGTGGGCCCAGCTGCGCAATCACCGACCCGTCGATGTAATGCACAAGACAGTGGACCACCGACTGCGGATGAATGACGGCGTCGAGTTGGTCAACGCCGACCGGAAATAGGTGGTAGGCCTCGATCAGCTCCAGCCCCTTGTTCATCAAGGTGGCACTGTCGATGGTGATCTTGGCGCCCATCGCCCAGTTGGGGTGTTTCAGCGCCTCTTCCGGCTTGGCATCTTTCAGCCGCTCCATCGGCCAGCAGCGGAAGGGTCCGCCGGATGCCGTCAGCACGATGCGCTCAACGGCCACGCGCTCGGCCCCCGCCAGCGACTGCAACGCCGCCGAATGCTCGCTGTCCACCGGCAGCAACTCCGCGCCCGATGCCCGGATTTCCGCCAGAAAAACATCCCCCGCCGAAACCAGGCATTCCTTGTTCGCAAGTGCAACACGATGCCCCTGCCTGGCGGCCGCAAAGGTCGGTTTCAGACCGGCCGCGCCCACGATCGCCGCCATCGTACAGTCCACCGGTCGCGACGCCGCCGCCAACAACGCCGCCTCTCCCGCCGCGGCCTCAATCCCACTCCCCCCCAGCAGCCCCTTCAAATGAGCGTAGGCATTCTCATCGCTGACGACCGCGATTTCTGCACGATGTGCGATTGCGAGCTTCGCCAGTTTCTCCGCATTGGACTGGGCGGTCAGCGCTACGATTTGAAAACGCTCCGGCTCGCGCCCAACGAGATCGAGCGTGCTCTCACCGATGGAGCCTGTGGCGCCCAGCACCGTCAATCGTTGCGGAGCGCTGAGCGGCCGCTCGCCGTTATCGGCGAGTTTGATCGCAGCGGCTCGCGTAAAATTTGCGCCCATACTCTCAGCCGCCGAACAGCAGTGCACGCGCCGGCGCTTGCGGATCGATGGCAAACGCGACAAACCCCGCCGCGGCGGCAGCAAACACTAACCCGTCGACGCGGTCCATGATACCGCCATGCCCCGGAATGAGCGCCCCTGAATCCTTCACCCCGAAACTGCGCTTCAGGGCCGATTCCGTCAGGTCGCCGAGTTGGGCCAAAACGCCAAGCACCAGACCCGCCAGCCCGAGTTTTACCGGATCGGCGCCAATGGCGTAGCCAAACGCCGCTGAGGCCGACCCCGCCATTGCAATACCTCCAAGAAATCCAGACCAAGTCTTGTTCGGTGAAATTGCCGGTGCGAGCTTCGGCCCGCCGATCAACCGCCCTGCCACATATGCAGCAACGTCCGTGGTCACCACCGCAAGCAAGATGAACAAGACTGCGAAGAGCCCCAATGGCTGGTCGTCCCTGAGCCAGATGAGCGCCACGCCCGGCAGTCCGGCATAGAGGACGCCTTCCGCCGATAGCAACGGGTGGCGTTGGAAAGCCATGAGACCGGTGAGGATTGCTCCCGCAGCTATCGCGGCAATACCAAGTGCTGCAAACCCTGAAGACGTGAGCACACAAGCGAGAACAACGGTGACGGCATGAATCGCAAGCGCGCCGTCGAAACCTTCGCCGCGCACGATCCGCGACCATTCGAATGCCGTTAGCAGCGTCACTGCGCCTACCAGAATTGCGAACGGCAGACTTCCCGCGTAGAGCAAGCCACCGACAACGGCCGCCATAACCAAACTTGAAAGAAACCGTAGGCCCAACTCACGCGAAAGTCCCCGCGTTGACGGAAGTGGTGCACCCGGACTAGTGGCCGGATCGGTGCCCATGCTGTCCTCAGGCCGTTGATCGCTGCGTCAAGCCGCCATACCGGCGATCACGCGCGTGGTAGGACTTGATCGCTTCGTCGAGTAGTTCGGCACCGAAGTCCGGCCAGTAGGCGTCGAGAAAAACGAATTCGGTATACGCTGTCTGCCACAAAAGAAAGTTCGAAAGGCGCATTTCTCCGCTCGTGCGAATGAGCAGATCGGGATCTGGAATGCCGGCCGTATCGAGCGACTCAGAAAGATGCTCCGGCGCGATGTCTGCCGGATCGAGTTCGCCGCGCGCCGCCTTCTGCGCCAGAGCCCGCGCCGCCTTGGTGATCTCCGCCCGCGAGCCATAGTTGAAGGCAATGACGAGAGTGAATGCCGTATTTTGGGACGTTAGCTCCCGCGCTTCGTCGATCAACGCCATCAGTTCCGGATCAACCCGGTCGCGCTCGCCGATGACGACAATGCGCACGTTGGACTGATGCAATTCAGCCAGATCGCTCTTGATGAAGCGCCGCATGAGCCCCATCAGATCGTCGACCTCGGCCAAGGGACGCGACCAGTTCTCCGACGAGAAGCTGTAGATCGTAAGAAATCCAATGCCGCGATCCCGCGCTGCGCGCACTGTTCGTCTGACGGCCTCGACGCCCTGCCGATGCCCCCATGTTCGCGGCAGACCGCGTTCCGCCGCCCAGCGTCCGTTTCCGTCCATGATTATGGCGACATGCCGGGGAGGAGCGAGGGCGGGAGATGCACCGGGGCTCGTCTGCGATCTCATGGGCACTGCCGGACCTGCGATTTGGCTCGACGGAGAGCGGGTTGTTTCGTGATGGACACACGGAAGACGCGGGCAAACGGAATTTCCAGCCGCCTCGGCTGTGACGCGTTGATCAGACTTTCTGAATTTCCGCTTCCTTGGTCGCCAGCGTCTGGTCGATTTCCTTGATGAGTTTGTCGGTCAACTCCTGCACCTTAGCGGCATTCTTCTTATGGTCGTCCTCGCTCATCTTGCCGTCTTTCTCGAGTTTCTTCAGCAGATCGAGTCCGTCACGGCGCACGTTGCGGACAGCGATGCGATGGCTTTCGGCATACTTGTGCGCCTGTTTCACGAGTTCGTTGCGGCGCTCGGCTGTAGGCGCAGGCAAGGGCAGACGAATAAGTTGCCCGTCGACGACGGGATTGACGCCGAGGTTGGCCTCGCGAAGCGCCTTGTCGACCGCCGTGACGTTCGACCGGTCCCAGACCTGAACGGCAATCATCCGCGGCTCCGGCGTCGTGACGGTCGCCACTTGATTGATCGGCATGCGCGAACCGTAAACGAGCACTTGCACCGGATCGAGAAGGTGCGCGCTGGCGCGGCCCGTGCGTAGACCCTGCAGTTCCCGCTTGAATGCGTCGAGTGAGGCGCGCATTCGATTTTCCAGTTCCTTGATATCGTAGGTCGTCAGAGCGGACATCGTCGTTCCTTCTCGTCGCAGCGCCGGCGTGGTCCGTCTCGGTCGTCAACACCGGCCCGCGGGCTGATTTCGAAGACAGGGAGACGGCAGGGCATGATGGCCGCCAGCACCCTATGCGTGGATCACGGTCGCCCGGGCCTCGCCGCGCAGAACCTTAAGCAGATTGCCGGCTTCCTCAATGGAGCAAACAATTACCGGAAGTCGATTGTCCCGGGCAAGCGCGATCGCCGCGCCATCCATGACCTTGAGGTCCCTCCCAAGGACCTCTGCGTACGTAAGGGTGTCGTAACGCACCGCTGCCGGGTCCTTTTTTGGATCGGCGGAGTAAACGCCATCCACCTGCGTCGCCTTGACCACGGCCTCGCACGACATCTCGATCGCCCGCAATGTGGCCGCCGTGTCGGTCGTAAAGAATGGATTTCCGGTCCCGGCCGCGAAGACCACGATGCGCCCCTGCGAAAGATGGCTGAGAGCACGCGGCCGCACGTAACTTTCGCACACTGTCGGCATGGAAATAGCCGACATGACGCGGGCATCGGCGCCCCGCGCGGTCAGCGCCTGCTGAAAGGCCAGCGCATTCATCACCGTCGCCAACATGCCCATGTAGTCGCCGGTAGCCCTGTCCATGCCCTTAGCGGCGGCCTGGAGGCCACGGAAAATGTTTCCACCCCCAATGACGACAGCGATTTCAGCGCCCGCCTTTGAAGCGCTGACGATATCGCCTGCCAGCCGGTCGGCCACGGCCATGTCGATGCCGTAGGCGCCCTGCCCCATGAGAGCCTCGCCCGACAGTTTGATCAGCAGCCGCTTGTATTTGAGCCCGCCCGGACCGGACGACATGGAGCGCTCCCTTCGTGCCCGGCCGGACGGCGGCAGGGCGTCTTTTCCTACGCCGAACCCTATGCCGAGTCGCGGCGGCAGATGTTGCCGGAGTGCGTCATAACGGGCGCAAGGCCACACATTCCAGCACTTTCCGGCACTTGACCCCGTCTTCGTCCAATCTGCCGCGCCGAATGCAAAACGGCCGGCGTTTAGCGCCGGCCGTAGCAATCACCAATATCCGCTTCCCAACAAAGAGGGCCTCAGCCACCCTTGGACGCAGCCACGGTCTTGGCCACCTCAGCGGCGAAATCCTCTTCCTTTTTCTCGATACCTTCACCCAGCGCGTAGCGCAGGAAGCCCTTTATCTTGATCGGTGCGCCAGCGGCTTTCTCCGCAGCCTTCGTGGCCTCTTCAACCGTTGCCTTGCCGTCAAGCACGAAGACCTGGCTCAAGAGACATGCCTGCTGGAAGAACTCCTTCTTAAGGCGGCCCTCAACCATTTTGTCGACGATGTCCTTCGGCTTGCCCGAAGCCAGGGCCTGCTCAGTGTAGAACGCCCGCTCCTTCTCGATCGCGGCCGGATCGAGTTCGTCCGGTGTCAGTGCCAGCGAACTGGCTGCTGCCACATGCATCGCAACCTGCCGGCCGAACGCCATGAGCGCATCCGTGTCGCCCTTGCTCTCGAGAGCGACCAACACGCCGATCTTGCCGAGCCCATCGGCGGCCTTGTTATGCACGTAATCCGCAACGATGCCCTCCGACACGTCGAGAGCGCCCGTGCGGCGCACGCCCATGTTCTCGCCGATCGTCGCAACCGCATCCTTGACCGTTTCTTCCACCGTGGCCGAGGTTCCCGGATACTTGGCCGCGAGCAGCTTGGAAATATCACCCTTCGCTGCCGGCGCCAGCGCGGTGATCTTCTGCACCATTTCCTGGAACTGCGGATTGCGCGCGACGAAGTCGGTCTCCGAGTTCACCTCGACGACCGCCCCCGACTTCACCATCGAAACGACGCCGATCAAGCCCTGCGCCGCGATGCGGTCCGACTTCTTGGCCGCTTTCGACAGGCCCTTTTTGCGCAACCACTCGATGGCGGCATCCATGTCGCCATTGGTTTCCGTCAGTGCGGTCTTGCAATCCATCATGCCCGCGCCGGTTCTCTCGCGCAGATCCTTCACCATTGCTGCGGTGATCGTGCTCATGTCGGCTCCTTCCGCTCGTCCTGCGAGCGAGTAGCGAATTTTCGTGAATGCGGTTTGACTGCGAAACAGGCGGCGGGCGGATGAGTTGCCTCATTCGCCCGGCCGGCCGTTTACTGGCACCCGCGTTTAGGCGGCGGCAGCGTCGACGAACTTCTTAGCCTGCGCGATCCAGCCCTCGGACTCGATGGCGCCCTTGAGTTTCAGCAAGGTATCCAGCGCCTTGGTATTGTCTGCGTCGAGGTCGGCAATCTGCCAGAAGTGGAAGACGCCGGCGTCGTTGAGCCGCTGCTCGACCTTCGGCGTGATGCCGGTGATGCGCTTCAGGTCGTCGGCTTCGCCACGCGGCGCGTCAATTCCCTTGAACTTCGCAGGCAACGCTTCGGCCGGCGGATTGGCGAGCGCACCGACATCCACGCCAGAGGCCGACTGGCTGCGTTCCAGACCGTCAAGCGCCGCGCGGGCGACGAGATCGCAATAGAGCGTCAGCGCACGGCCCGCGTCGTCGTTACCGGGAACCGGGAAGTCGATGCCGTCGGGATCGCAGTTCGTGTCAACGATCGCGACGATCGGAATACCGAGCTTGCGGGCTTCCTGGATTGCGATCTTCTCCTTGTTCGTGTCGATCACAAACAGGAGGTCAGGAACGCCGCCCATTTCCTTGATGCCGCCGCGCTCTTTTTCGAGCGTGTCGCGCTCGCGCTGCAGTGTCAGGATTTCTTTCTTCGTGCGGCCCTGAGGGTCTGCCAGAATATCGTCGAGCTGCCGCAGACGGCGGATCGAGGTGGAAATCGTCTTCCAGTTCGTCAGCGTACCGCCGGGCCAGCGGTGGTTGATATAATACTGCGCCGAACGCTTCGCGGCCTCGGCGATCGCATCGGAAGCCTGCCGTTTCGTCGCAACGAACAACACGCGCCCGCCGCCGGCGACCGTGTCGGAAATCTTGACGAGCGCCTGGTGCAGCATCGGCACCGTCTGGGTCAGGTCGAGAATGTGGATATTGTTGCGCGCGCCGTAAATGAACGGCTGCATTTTGGGGTTCCAGCGGTGCGACTGGTGACCGAAGTGCACGCCAGCTTCCAAAAGCTGACGCATGTTGAACGCGGGAAGCGTCATCAGCGGATATCCTTTTTCCGGTTTGAACCTCCGCGGCCCGTTGTGAGACGGCAAACCGGTTTCCCGAGTTGCATATCGTCCACCGGAGCGCCAGACGGGGCTTTCAGTCCGTCCAGCGCGCGAACCGCGTGTGAGATGCGGCGGTGTATGGCGGAAGATGTGGAGAAAGGCAAGCCACCCCTCCTCAGCCCCCTAATTTAATGGATCTCTGGTTGCAGCCGTCACGCCGCGTGCAACTGCCCAAGAGGTCAAAATGCCCAAAACAGTAACCGTGGTCCTGACAGAGACCGAGCGAGACCAATTAGTCCGTAGCCTCGTGCTTCATCAGGCGACGAACCCATCAATTGCTCAAACTGTGCCGCTGCTGGCAGACATCACAGCAAAATTTGCCTCCGCTGGAGAGGGGCCAAACATCACGATTGGCGTTCATGGCGGTCTGGTTCAATGGGTGATGGGAAATCCATTTCCAGTCCGCATATGTGACTACGACGGCGAAGAGCATGAATTGCCAGCTACCGATGAGCGGGATCAGCGCTGCCACATGTGGTTTGAGGACGTGGACTCGGAATGGCACGTCAGACTTTGGAACACCGGGCCAGCACTCGAACTAGACCAGCCGATAGCGCCCTCTACCGACAAAATCTAAGATACCAACATCGCGAAGCACCTGCAGTTGCTGCCTGATCTTTGGCCGCACATTGTTGTTGCCGGGATAGATCGAGGAGAGACGCGCTTCGAAGCGATAGACTTCATCAAGTGTAAACTCCGCCTTGCCGATAACTTCGCAACACCGCAACACATCCACCAGCCATCCCCTCGCTTCCGGCTTCTCATCCCGAAGAAAGAGGCTCTGCTGCCACTGGCCCAGCACATCCACTTTGTCCGAAAGAACTCCCCCGCGAATAACAAACACCTTGCCGCGCTCGGGCACTTCGCTCAGCCGAATGTTGCAACCGACCCATCCCGCACGCCGCGCGGAAGCAGCCAGTGGCTTCCGGCGCTCGATAATTGCGGGATGCACGAAGTGTTTGGGGATGACGAACAGGTCGGTCACAGACCGCTCGGCGCGGCTGTAACTTAGAAACGCAAAATTGGGGTTGGTGTCCGACGTGAGCCGGCTACACAGGGTATCGTAGGAACCGTCAACGACCTTGCCGCCAAACTTTCCATTCTTGCTTTTGAGCTCATATTCCTCGCTACAATGGGGACAAACAAAATCAGATGCGGGGCGATTGTTGAACTGCTGCGAAAGCGCATCGTGTCCACATGCCGGACAGAAGGCAGTCGCTTTCACAAACGCCTCTGTTGCAACCCGCGCCACCTGTGCAGAGCTGGAATAGGAGGCCTGGGCTTCTTCGAACCCTAGCGGGAAACCAGGGCGATCCTTGTTGCTTGATGTCACATGTTCAACTGTACTGATGCTACGTCAGCATTGAGCCTGAAGGCCAAGTGCACTGCAAGTCTTCCCGAAGCCACTAAAGCTCCACGACCTCCACGACCCCCGGCACAGTCGAAAGCTGCCCCGCCTGCGCCGGTGAAACGTCGTACCGGCCGGGCAGCACCAGCTCCAATTCCCGCGCTCCGACGGGCAGCACGAGGCGCACCTCGCCCCCCTTTCGCGCCCCTGCATGCCCCGGCTTCAATTGCGATTTGAACTCATCGACCGCACCGCGCCGTGCCGCCAGCACGCCCGCGTCGAACACGATCCGCAGGCCCCGCTCGATCTCGGCGGCGGCTTTGTCCAGGGCCTCCACGCTTTGCACGCGCATTTTTACCGTGTCGCCGTCCCGCTCCGCCTCGACGTTGAGCACGACCGGGGTTCCAGCCTCCAGGAGGTCGCGGCACTCATTAAGCGTGTCGGAAAATATCACCGCTTCGAATTGGCCGCTCGCATCCGAGAACATCGCGAACGCAAACTTGTTGCCCTTCTGTGAGCGTCGCTCGCGCGCCGAGATCACGATCCCAGCAAGCCGTCCGCTCGAAACGCCGCGCGCCGTCGCTGCCTCAAACTCCACGAACCGGCGCACGCCGAGCTTCTTCAACACCGTCTCGTAGGCATCCAGCGGATGCCCGGAGAGAAAGAAGCCAACAGCTTCGAACTCCGCTTGCAATCTCTCCATCGGCGTCCACGCCTTCACTGTCTTCAGATCGAGCGACGGCACGCCGCCACCCCCGCCACCGAACAAATCGCTCGTCCCCTGCGCCGCGTTGTCCGCCTGCCGGTTGGCGAGCGCGATCATGCCCTCCACGTTGCCCCGCACCAGCGCCCGGTTTGATTCCAGCGCATCGAAGGCTCCCGCCATCGCCAACGTCTCGAGCCCGCGCTTGTTCAACGCCTTCGGATTGAGCCGCGTGGCAAAGTCCGCCACAGACCGGTACGGCCCGTCCGCCGCTCGCGCCGTCACGATCGTCTCCACCGCCGCCGCGCCGATGTTCTTCAAGGCTGCCAGTGAATACCGGATCGCACGCTGAGGTAAGGGGTCTGACCCCTTCCTTGTCTCAACCAGAAAATCCACTTCCGACGCACTCACACACGGCGGCAGTACCACGATCCCGCTCTTCTTCGCCTCGGCCGCGAACATGGCGAGTTTATCGGTATTACCCATGTCGAGCGTCATCGACGCTGCCAGAAATTCCTCGCGGAAATTCGCCTTCAAATACGCCGTGTGATAGCTGACCAGCGCATACGCCGCCGCGTGCGACTTGTTGAAACCGTAGCCGGCGAACTTGTCGACGAGTTCGAAAATGTAGACCGCGTCGTCCTTCGCAACACCGTTTCTCATCGCGCCTTCGACGAAGCGCGCCTGCTGCCGCGCCATCTCGACTTTGTCTTTCTTGCCCATCGCCCGGCGCAACAGGTCCGCGTCACCGAGCGAATAGCCCGCGAGAACCTGCGCGATCTGCATCACCTGTTCCTGGTAGATGATGACGCCGTATGTTTCCTTGAGAATGGCTTCAAGCATCGGATGCAGGAAATCGACCGGCTCTTCTCCATGCTTGCGATTGATGTAGGTCGGGATGTTGTCCATCGGACCGGGCCGATAGAGCGCCACCATCGCGATGATGTCCTCGAAGCGGTCCGGCTTCAGCCGCTTCAAGCTCTCGCGCATACCCGTGCTTTCAAGCTGGAACACGCCTGCCGTGTCAGCCTTAGCGAGCAATTGATAGGATCGCTCGTCATCCAGCGGCAGCGTCGCCAGATCCACCTCGATCCCCCGCCCGCGCCGGATCAGCTCGACCGCCTTTTCGAGCACAGTGAGCGTCTTGAGACCCAGGAAGTCGAACTTAACGAGCCCCGCAGCTTCCACCATTTTCCAGTTGAACTGCGTGACCGGCATGTTCGACTTCGGATCACGGTACAGCGGTACGAGTTCGTCGAGCGGACGATCCCCGATCACAATGCCTGCCGCGTGCGTCGAGGCATGGCGATAGAGACCCTCCAGCTTTTGCGCCACTTGCAACAGGCGCGCGACAACCTCGTCCGTATCGCGCGCCTCCTGCAATTTCGGCTCCCCCTCGATCGCCTGATCGAGCGTCACAGGGTTTGCCGGATTGTTCGGGACCAGCTTGCAGAGCCGGTCGACTTGCCCGTACGGCATCTGCAGAACGCGCCCCACATCGCGCAGCACCGCGCGCGCCTGCAGCTTTCCGTGTGTGATGATCTGCGCCACGCGGTCTGACCCGTATTTCTGCTGGACATACCGGATGACCTCGTCGCGCCGGTCCTGGCAGAAGTCGATGTCGAAATCCGGCATCGAAATGCGCTCCGGGTTGAGAAACCGCTCGAAGAGCAACCCGAACCGCAGCGGATCGAGATCGGTGATCGTCAAGGACCACGCAACGAGCGAGCCGGCACCCGATCCGCGCCCAGGCCCCACCGGTATCCCGTTTGCCTTCGACCACTGGATAAAGTCGGCCACGATCAGGAAGTAGCCGGGAAACTTCATTTTCGTAATGACGTCGACTTCGAAGGCGAGCCGGTTCCAGTAGTCGGTCTCGGAATAACCAGGCGCCAACGCGACGGCCGCCAACCGCGCACGCAAGCCCTCCTCCGCTTGCCGCTTCAATTCCGCAGCCTCCGCCGCCAGCTGATCGGCATTTGACGCAGCCCGCTTCGTCTGCACAAAGCGCGGCAGAATTGGCTTTTTGCCCAACGGGCGGAACGCGCACCGCTTCGCAATTTCGAGCGAATTGGTGAGCGCCTCAGGCAGATCAGAAAAGAGCGTGGCCATCTCGCTGGCGCTCTTCATGTAATGCTCGCGCGTCACACGCCTGCGATCATCCTCGGAGACGTACCGCCCATCCGCGATGCAAAGCAGCGCGTCGTGCGCCTCGTAGTCATCGGGCGTTGCGAAATAAACCTCGTTGGTCGCCACGATGGGCACACGCTCTTTGTACGCAAGCTCCAAAAGTTGCGGCTCGACCTCCTGCTCGCCGCGCGTGCCGTGCCGCTGCACCTCCACATACAGCCGGTCGCCGAATGCCGCCTTGAGAAACGTCAGCCTATCCTCGGCCAGCCCCGGCTGCCCATCGAGCAGCGCGCGATCGATCGGGCCGTCCGGCCCGCCCGTCAACGCGATGACGCCGTCCGCATACCGGGCGATCTGCGCCTTCGTAACGAACGGCGCGTCTTCTCCCTCGGTACCAAGATGCGCCGCAGACACGAGTTTCATGAGGTTGGCGTATCCGGCCTCGTTCATTGCAAAGAGCGAGAGCAGTCCATCCCGCCACGCGTGCTGGCGCACCGGCGGCCCCGCAAGCTGACCAGGCTTTGTTGCCTTCTCAGTCAGCAGGCACGCAAGCGACACGCCCGCGACCGGTTGAATACCGGCACCCGCCAGCTTCTCGGAGAATTCCAAACCACCGAACATGTTGTTCGTGTCGGTAAGCCCGACTGCCGGAAAACCGTAACCCAACGCAAGTTTGGCAAGCTTCTCGATCGGCAACGCGCCTTCGAGAAGCGAGTATGCCGAATGTACTTTGAGATGAATGAATGTGGGTGTCGCCATTACGTCCCCGATGCATTCCAGCCGCTGCGTATCGCTTTCCCTGACTAGCACAAGTGGCGCACAGCTTCGCGCCGTCTACCGCTCTCGCCTGTGGACTGCTGGATAAGACAAATCGTTGTCTTGTCCCGCGCGGGACAGTTCCTCCCTCCTGCTCCTGCTACGACACGCCCATCCCAGGCCGCGACGCAAAAGAATGCGTCACACGCCTGCCAACAGTCGAAAGGAGCCACTGCCATGAGCGCATTCGCACGCCTCGCCATCATGACACTGAACCCGCAGCCGCTGCCTCCCAACAATGCCGAGGACGGACCGGCACGCGAATTGGAAGAACTCGCACAGGCGGCTCTGAAAGCGGCGCCGCCGCCACCGCCGCCAGTCATCACTTTCGCACCCAGCGGGCCCCAACCCGCCGCATGGTTCATTCGCCTCCGCGAATCCCTATCCCGCTGAGCTTAACCGCGCCGTTCCCGGCAACGCCCATTCAGAGGAATCCGCCAGATGAATGATCTCTTCGAACTCATGATGCAGAACGAGGATTTCCCGGGCGCGCCCTTGCGCGACGGCGACCCACGCCTGGAATGACCGTGAATGGCTAGTGCACCGCACCGGGTGCAACTTCGACAAGTTGGCCGTTCTCCATCCGCAGCACACGGTCCATGCGCGCGGCCAGATCCAGGTTATGGGTTGCAAAAAGCGCCGCAACGCCCTCGCTCTTGAAGAGGCCGATCAACTCGCGAAACACGAGTTCCGAGGTTTTCGGATCGAGATTGCCAGTTGGTTCGTCGGCCAGAATGAGCTTCGGCCGGTTGGCCAGCGCCCGGCAGATGGCGGTGCGCTGCTGTTCGCCGCCGGAAAGCTGCGCGGGCCGGTGGTCGAGCCGGTGGTCGAGACCAAGCTTGGTCAGCAATTCGGTCGCCCGCGCGGCCGCAGCCTTGCGCGACAGACCCAAGATCATTTGCGGCAGCACCACGTTCTCGAGTGCGGAAAATTCCGGCAGCAGTTGATGAAACTGATAGATGAAACCCACCTCGGAGCGCCGGATGCGCGTTCGTTCGTCGTCGCCGAGTTTCGAGCAATCCCGCCCCCCCATAATGACAGAACCGGAGGTCGGCGTTTCGAGCAACCCCGCAATATGCAACAGCGTCGATTTCCCGGCACCCGAAGGGCCCACAAGCGCCACCGCTTCTCCTGGAAAAATGGCCGCACTTGCCCCGTTCAGGACGGCGATGTCACGCTCGCCCTGCTTGAAGGTCCGTGTCAGTGCATCGAGTTTGAGGACAGCTATCGTGGATGGCGTGTCGAGCATTCCTGTCACCCTATTCGTAACGCAGCGCTTCGACGGGATCGAGCTTGGAAGCGCGCCACGACGGATAAAGCGTTGCCAGCACGGACAAAGCGAGAGCCATCAATACGATGGACGCCGTCTCTCTCGGATTGATCTCTGCCGGCAGTTTCGTCAGGTAATAGACGTTGGGATCGAACATCGGCGTACCGGTTAGCGCCGAGACGCCTTGCCTGATGCTCTCGATGTTCCAGCAGAACACGATGCCCAGAATGAGCCCGGCCAGCGTTCCGACAATACCGATCGACGCTCCCGTAATCAGAAACACGCGCATGACCGCTCCCTTCGAAGCCCCCATCGTGCGCAAAACCGCGATATCCCGTCCCTTGTCCTTCACCAGCATCATCATGCCGGAGATGATGTTGAGCGCCGCAACGAGAATGATCAGCGACAGGATGATGAACATCACGTTCCGCTCGACTTCGAGGACCGTGAAAAACGTCTCGTTCTTCTGCCGCCAGTCCGTAACATTGATCGTCGGCCCGCCGGCCTCCTTGATCGAGGCGGCAAACTGATCAACCCGCTCTGGATCGTCAACGACCACCTCCAGGACGTCCGCCTCATCCGCCTTGTTGAAGTAGCGCTGGCTTTCCGCGAGGGGCATGAAGATCATCGACTTGTCGTATTCCGACATGCCGAGTTCGAAGATTGCCGAGATCATGTAGGGCTTCGATCGCGGTGCGGTCCCAAACGGCGTCGACGCCCCACGCGGCGAGACGAGCGTCAGCGTATCGCCGACATTCACATAAAGCGTATTGGCCAGCCTCTGCCCGATGGCGATCGATTGCGTTCCGTCAAACCCGTCAAGCGACCCCGCTCGAATGTTCTCGGCAACGAGCCGCAGCGATTTTAGATCCTTTTCCGCAATTCCGCGCACGAGACCGCCCAGCGCCTGCGCGCTCGACGAAACCATGACCTGGCCCTCTACGATGGGAATGGCATGCTGCACGCCTGGAACGGCGGCAACTTTTGCCGCCTTGTCGAGATAGTCCGTGAAGGGTTCACCGATCTTGTAGACGACCATGTGCCCATTGAGCCCGAGGATTTTTGCGAACAGATCCTTGCGGAAACCGTTCATCACCGCCATTACGATGATGAGTGTCGCCACGCCGAGCATGATCCCAAGAAATGAAAATCCCGCGATGACGGAGATGAAGCCTTCCTTGCGCCGCGCGCGCAGATACCGCCCGGCAAGCAGCCACTCGAAAGGCGAAAATGGCCTTGTATCAGGCGTCCCGGACATTCTGCTGAAGCTCCCTAGAAGTCCCCCGATGGCCCTTCTTCAGAAGGTCCCATCTCCATTGGTACCGCTATCCTCGCAATCGGGCTAGAATGCGTTGCCCCACTAAGGAACACGAATGCTTTGAAGTATCGAAGAAACTTGCCCGTGCTGCAGCCCACTCAATACGCACGTCCAATCAGCACATATTCCTTCGCCGGCTCGCCGGTGAAAAGGCACTTGCGGCCTTCCAGAGGCGGCTGCTCCAAGGGCGCATTCCGGATGGTCAGCTTCAATGCCTTTAACCGCTCCGCCACTGCCTCAAGCGCGGCCCCCTCGGGCTTCGCCCACATGACGCCGGCCCAGCCTTTAAATTCGGCGTCGTCGTCTTCGCCCGCTGACGAACCGTAATAGGACTGCAGGTCCGCGAACGTGTGTATGTTACTCGCGATATTCTGGTCGAGACGCGCTTTTGCCTCCGCGAAAAGTCCAGCCTGAATGTTTTCCAGCAGCGTCCGCGCGTCACCCACGAATTCAGCCCGCGTCATCGTATGTGAAACGACCTTATCGCCGTCCCGTAGCCGGTCCCGCCGCATGAATGTCACGTTGCCGCCGGCGGCATCGCGCCCGCCGATCTCGACAATCACCGGCGCTCCGCGGCGAACCCATGTCCAGCGCTTTTCCGCCGACTTCACCGGCTTCAAATCCACGAGCACCCGAATACCCTGCGCCTTCAATTCGGCTTCAAGCTCGGCGCAATAAGATTTGAGCTCGGCATCTTCCGGCTTGTCGCGCAGCATGGGTACGATCACGATCTGCCGCGGCGCGATTTTCGGCGGCATCCTGAGGCCGTCGTCGTCACCGTGGCTCATGATCACGCCGCCGATCAGCCGCGTCGAAACTCCCCAACTCGTCGTGTGGCAGTAGGTGAGCTTCCCATCCTGGTTCTGGAACTGAATATTCTGCGCTTCCGCGAAATGCGTACCCAGATAATGCGACGTCCCGGCCTGAAGCGCCTTGCCGTCCTGCATCATAGCTTCGATGGAATACGTGTTGTCGGCACCGGGGAAGCGCTCGTTGGCGGGCTTTTCGCCGGCAATCACCGGCATGGCGAGCACGGTCTCGGCGAACTCGCGGTAGACCTCCAGCATCTTGAGCGTCTCGGCCATCGCACCGTCGCGATCCGCGTGCGCCGTATGCCCCTCCTGCCAGAGAAACTCTGCCGTACGCAGGAATAGCCGCGTGCGCATCTCCCAGCGCACCACGTTGGCCCATTGGTTGATGAGCAGCGGCAAATCGCGATAGCTCTGCACCCAGCGCTGAAACGCGTCGCCGATAATCGTCTCCGAAGTCGGCCGCACGATCAGCGGCTCTTCCAGTTTTGCCTCCGGATCAAGAACGAGCTTGCCACCCTCGTTCTTCAGGCGATGGTGCGTGACCACCGCCATCTCCTTGGCAAAACCCTCGACGTGCTCCGCCTCTTTGGCGATGAAGCTCATCGGAATGAAAAGAGGGAAATAGCAGTTCTCGTGCCCGGTATCCTTGATGCGTTGATCGAGTTCACCCTGAATGCGTTCCCACACACCCCAGCCCCACGGCTTGATGATCATGCAGCCACGGACGGGGCTCTGCTCGGCCATGTCGCCGTCGTGCACGGCAGCCTGGTACCAATTGGGAAAGCTCTGCTCTCGCGTCACGGAGAGTGCGCGTTTGCTCATGGCCCTACTCCCGCACCCATCGGGCAAGAGCTGCAGCGAAGCAATCGGTATAGGTCAAGAGACATCAGATAACTCGAAGGCGTTTTCACGAAGCTGCGATGCGCTGGCTGCGAGCCACAATTGAACGAGATAAAGATCGACTCGCGAAGGCGGCATCTGGCCCGCCGTCATTACCGGGCTTCCAAGGTTCGGGCAACTCGAACGGCCAGCCGAATTCACAGCGGACGGCGTGATCAGCCACCACATGCAAGGCAGAACGAGACGGTCACCGCGCTGTCGTTCACACCCACAGCGCGAATTTTCAATGCGCCGGCCGGCCCCAGAACCAGCCGTTGCTTGAGTTCGCTGGCAATTTTCTCCTGAATATCCGGCTTGTTCACCTGCTCGCGCAACATGCCATCGAGGTCCCCGCGCAGCCTGGCAATGGCCTGGCGCGCCTTCGCCAGCACCGATTTGCAAATACCCCCGGAAATCAGCGCCGCGCTCGGCGAACACGATGGCGAGAACGTACCCCCGATCTTGACCGCCTTGGCCTCCAGCGACAGGCTGTCGCCGACCGACTTCGGAGCCAGGTCGATCGCAACGGACGCATCTGTCCACTCTATGCGGGGCAGTGCATTCACCGGAGCACAAATGCCCGACCGGCACCGCCCGAAAAGTTCCGGATTATCGCTCTCGAATTTCAAGGTCAGCCGTACAGCGCCCGGCACCGCCTCGAAGACGACCCCCGTCGAGTTGATGTCGTTCATGTAGTAGGCATACGTACCGCCGGCGATGGGAAAAGTTCTCGCCGGCACGCTCACCGGCACTTGCGTCGATCCAATCAACACATACGACCCTTGTGAGAAATCAAGCAACCCGCTTGCCGGAGAGTTATGAAGTCTGAGCGTTGCGCTGCCGAGCGCCTGTTGCGCGATCGCCGCCAATTCCTTGAATTCGACGCGCAGTTCGGCCGCTCCGGCCGGAACCGTCGTCCATAGCGCCGCAATCGCCCCAGCGAACCGCGCCCATCCCCCCACACGCCAACGCATACGCAACGCCCCACCACTCCCGCACGAACCCATCCGCCCATCCTACCGCGCGTCCACCCCCCGGGGACACGCAGGATGCCGGTGGCCGGGCCACCAGAACTTCAACCGGGATCGGGCGGCACCATCCGGAGAACGGCTGGCGCATCCTCGACCGGCGGCGTCGTCCCGAGCCAGTTCCTCTCAAGCGCGATCCAGACGACCGTGAAGGCGACCGTAGCCACAACGGTATTGATGAGGAAGACCTTTCGCCAGTTGAAGCGCGCGGGAGCGCTGCCGGGTGTCCCGGGTACCACATCCGCTGTCTCGTCCTGTGTCACGACACCGAACGGCAGCACGGCGAAAAGCACCAGCCACCAGATCATGAAATAGAGCGCTAAAGCTAAGGCGATGGTCATGTAATCAGACCTGCTCCAGCTCGGTCAGCGTTCCCAGGAAATCCTTCGGGTGGAGAAAAAGAACCGGCTTGCCGTGCGCGCCAATCTTCGGATTGCCGTCGCCCAGAACCCGCGCGCCCCTGGCCTTCAACTGGTCGCGCGCAGCGAGAATATCGTCGACTTCGTAGCAGACATGATGAATGCCGCCGTCGGGATTGCGCTCCAGAAACTTGGCAATTGGAGAATTGTCACCGAGCGGCTCCAGGAACTCAATCTTGGTGTTGGGCAATTCGACAAACACGACGGTCACGCCGTGCTCCGGTTGCGCGGTGGCCTCCGAAACCGTGGCGCCCAGCGCATCCTTGTACGTCGCGACCGCCGCATTGAGGTCACGTACTGCGATGGCCACATGGTTGAGACGTCCGATCATGTCCCTGCCCTTCTTGATTGAACGGTTCCATTGTCTTGCCGCTATCTAGCGTGCGACCCCGCGGGTTTCCACCCCTCTGAATGGGCATCAGCGCGTATCGACCACCGACACCATCACCTTGCAGATCGGCTTCTTGCCCCAGGCCTCATTGATGGCCCCGCGCAGCGCCTTCCGGATCGCCTCCTCGACGAGATCGGGGTCACGCCGGCGCGCTGGTGGAATAGATTTGAGCGTCCCCTCCAGAGCATCATAGGCAATATCGAGCATGCTCTCCCCTTCGGCGTCCTCGATCGGAACGCCGTCGAGCTCCACGATGGGGTCGGATACGAGTTCGCCCTTTCTCGACAGCACGACGCTCGCAACCACGATCCCGACGAACGCCAGCTTGCGCCGTTCACGGACCGGCCCCTCCCCTTCCGGCACGAGGAGATTGCCGTCGCGGAAGAGCCGCCCGACCGGCACGTCATCGATCTTGCGCGCAGGACCAGGCGCCAGACGCACCATCTCGCCATTGAAGGCGGGAACCACTTCCCCAAC
>CAYWIF010000026.1:21421-41736 GCA_964458265.1 uncultured Hyphomicrobium sp.
GAGAACAGCACCAGATCGCCCTTGTCGAGCGAGACATCCGGGTGTTCGAAGTCCGCGATCCGCGCCATCGCCGCCCGTGGCTCGCCCTGGCTGCCCGTGCACAGCAGAACGATCTCTTCCCGCTTCAGATACTTGAATTGCTGCTGATCGAGCCAAGTGAAATCCTTGGGCAGATAACCGGTTTCGATCGCCACCTGAATCACACGGTGCAAAGCCCGGCCGGCCACGACCAGCCGCCGGCCCGACCGCCGCGCTGCCTCGGCGCACGCCTGGATGCGCGCAACGTTCGAGGAGAACGTCGTCACCACGACGCGGAAGGGAGCCTTCGCGACGATCTGCGCGATGCTTTCGGCGACATCCGTCTCGCTCGGACTTTCGCCATCCCGCATGGCGTTGGTGGAGTCGCACACCAGCCCGAGCACGCCCTCGTCGCCGATCGCCGCCAATCGCGATGCGTCGGCGGGTTTGCCGATATAGGGCGTACGATCGAGCTTCCAGTCAGCCGTATGATAGACCGTCCCGAGCGGTGTTCGAATGACAAGCCCGCTCGTCTCCGGCACCGAGTGCGCGACGCTGACCAGTTCCACATCGAAGCTTCCGGCCTGGAAGCGGCTGTCGAGCGGCACGACCTTCATCGGCATATCGCGCCCGCGGCCATAGTCGGCCATTTTTGATTTGAGCATGCCGGCCGTGAACGGCGTCACGTAGATGGGGCATTGCAGCCGCGGCCACAATTCAAGCACGGCGCCAATATGGTCCTCATGCGCGTGCGTGATGACGAGGCCCGCGATCTGCGACTTCTGCGCCTCCAAGAACCGCACGTCCGGCAGGATCACGTCCACGCCCGGATCGTCCTCACCTTCCGGAAAGGTGATCCCAAGATCGACAATCAGCCATTCGCGATTATCCGCCGGACCGTTGCCATAAAGGTAGACGTTCATGCCGACCTCGCCGAGGCCCCCCAGGGCCGCGAACACGAGTTCGCTCTGACCGCCCTTGCCCTCGACTTTGCCGCTCTTCGCCATACGTGCGTCCGCCTCAGCCTTCAATGTTCCCCGGCAGCCACACGACGCACGAGCCGCAGCCGCCGCTCATTGCGCGAGCGCGACATCGCCGAACGTCACCGTCTGCAGGATCCCCGATCCATCTGCGATCAGCAGTGCGCCGTCAGGAGCCAGCCCCGCAAACGCCCCTGTCAAAGTCACCTGACCGGAATGAACCGTTAGACCGGCACCCGGAGGCAATGAGCGTTGCAGCCATGCCTGCCGCACGCCCGCAAACCCAACTCCGAATGCCCATTTCGAAAACCATTCCTGCATGCACTCATCGAGAAACGAAAGCAAATTCAATGGAGCAATCGACGCACCGTGCGCGGAAAGATCGGTCGCCGGCCGGCCGGGCAGGTCGGGGTGATGCGCCAGATTGAGGCCGATGCCGATCACGGCCAGCGCACCCTGATCGCGCCCGGACACACTGGTTTCGACCAGAATTCCCCCGAGTTTCCGGCGCCCCAGCAGAATATCGTTCGGCCATTTCAGTTCGAGCCTGTCGCTCTTCGCTGTCCCAATGGCTGCCGACACCGCCGCATGCAGCGCCACGCCGCTGACGAGAGCCAGTTGCGCGGCGGTCTCGAGGGGGAAAACTTCGCGAATGACGAGAGTTGCATAGAGATTGCCGGGCGGCGACACCCACATCCGGCCTGACCGCCCCCGTCCCGCGGTCTGTCGATCCGCGATCACCCACGTCCCACTGGAAGCCCCCTCACCGGCCAGCCGCATCGCTTCGCTGTTGGTGGACGCGGCCTCCGACATAAGCACAGTGCGCGAGTCGAGTGCCGGCCATGGGAATGAACCCACCATGCGTCAGGGCACGAGCGCGCGCGCGGCGGATCCCGCAGCGTCGATAAGGGGCGATGGAATGACCACGTAGAAGATAACCAGCGCCGCCGAAAGCCCCATCACCCAGCGTACGGCGGGCTCCGCAGTCGTAAACTTATCGGCCGGCTCCTCGAAAAACATGATCTTCACGACCCGCAGATAATAGAAAGCGCCAACGACGCTCGCCAGCACACCGATGACAACCAGCGGCGTCAGGCCCGCCTTAATCGCTGCGTCGAAAACATAGAATTTGGCGAAGAACCCGGCGAGCGGCGGTATGCCGGCCATCGAAAACAGCAGTGCGGCGAAGGCCACCGCCATCGGCAAATTGGTCTGCGACAGTCCCGCGAGTGACTGGATCGTATCCTCCATCTCGTCCTTTCGCCGCATGGCGAGGACGACCGCGAAACTGCCAAGCGTCATCACAACATAGATTGTCAGATAGATCAGAACCGAAGACACCCCGTATTCCGTCCCGGCAGCCAGACCGATCAGAATAAATCCAACGTTCGCGATCGACGAAAAGGCCAAGAGCCGCTTAATACTCGTCTGCCCGATGGCCGCGAACGAGCCGAGCAGCATCGACGCGACCGACAGGAACACGATGATCTGCTGCCACTGAAACAACATTCCGGGAAAAGCATCGTGCAGAACGCGCAACAGAAGCGCGAACGCCGCCACCTTCGGAGCGCTCGCAAAGAACGCCGTTACCGGCGTCGGCGCGCCCTCGTAAACATCGGGCGTCCACATATGGAACGGCACCGCCGAGATCTTGAACGCAAGACCGACGAGCAGGAAGACGAGGCCGACGATAAGCCCGAGGTTTTGCGCGCCTGCCCCGTCCTTCAGCGCTTCCGCCAGCGCCACAAAAGATGTCGTTCCGGTAAAACCGTAGATGAGGGAGGCGCCGTAAAGCAGCATGCCCGACGACAGCGCACCCAGGACGAAATATTTGAGCCCCGACTCGGAGGATTTCAGCGAGTCCCGCCGCACCGCCGCCAGAACATAGAGCGACAAGCTCATCAGTTCGAGGCCGAGATAGAGCGAGATCAGGTCGTTTGCCGAGACCATCATGAACATGCCGGCCACTGACAACAAGACCACGACCGGAATCTCGAACTTCATGATCTTCGCGCGTTCAAAATAGTCGAAGCTCAAGATCAGCGCCGCCGCGGCCGCCGCCAGAATGAGAACTTTCGAAAACCGCGCAAAGGAATCGACGACGAACGCCCCGTCGAAAAGCTCAAGACGTTCCGCACCGCCGAACCCGGTCATCACAGCGGCGACCACCATGATGAGTACCGACAGCCAGCCGACAGACCGGCCGTTGCGCGCCGTATCTTCCCGGAATACGCCGAGCATCAACAGCACCATTGCACCGGCGGCCAGAACGATCTCCGGCAGGGCTGGGACAAATGAGGCAAGCGTTTCCATCGTGCACTCCGGATCAGGGCAACGCTGCGGCCGCGGCGGCGCCTGAGATGGCGGCCTCGTACTGCGCGACAAGGTTCTTCACCGACACCGCCGTCACGTCGAGGATCGGCGCCGGATAAAAGCCGAACAGGATCGTCAGAACGACAAGCGGCGCCAGCACGGCGATTTCCCGCGGCGACAAATCGGGGAGAAGCTTGAGGGCCGGCTTCTCGAGCGGTCCGAACGCGATCGCGCGGTAAAGATAAAGCGCATAGCAGGCCGATAGGATCACACCCGTCGTCGCGAAGAATGCCACCCACGTGTTGACCTTGAATGCGCCAAGGAGCGTGAGAAATTCACCCACGAACCCGCTTGTGCCCGGCAGGCCCACGTTAGCCATCGTGAACACCATGAAACACGCGGCATAGATCGGCATCTTGTCCGCTAGTCCGCCATAGGCGGCGATTTCACGCGTGTGCATGCGATCGTAGACCACGCCGACGCACAAGAAGAGCGCCGCCGACACGATCCCATGCGACAGCATCTGAAAGATCGCGCCGTCGACGCCCTGCGTCGTCACCGTGAAGATACCCATGGTTACGAAGCCCATGTGCGCTACGGACGAGTAGGCGATGAGTTTCTTCATGTCCTCCTGCACGAAGGCCACGAGCGACGTGTAGATGATCGCGACAATGGACAATGCGAACACGAACGGAGCCAGTTGTTCCGTCGCGAGCGGAAACATCGGAACCGAGAACCGCAAGAACCCGTAGCCGCCCATCTTCAAGAGGATCGCAGCCAGAATGACCGAGCCGGCGGTTGGCGCCTCCACGTGCGCGTCGGGCAGCCAGGTGTGCACGGGCCACATCGGCATCTTCACCGCGAACGAGGCAAAGAAAGCGAGCCACAGCCAGATCTGCATATCGGCCGGAAGGCGCGTCGTCGCCAGCAGTGCGGGGATATCCGTCGTCCCGGCATACCCGTAGATGGCGAGGATCGCGATCAGCATGAGCAGCGAGCCCAGCAGCGTGTAGAGAAAGAACTTGAAACTCGCATAGACGCGCCGCGGCCCGCCCCACACCCCGATGATGAGAAACATCGGAATGAGCCCGCCTTCGAAGAACAGATAGAAGAGCACCAGATCGAGCGCACAGAAAACGCCGATCATCAGCGTTTCCAGCACCAGAAACGCGATCATGTATTCCTTTACGCGCTCCTCGATCGACTGCCAGCTGGCCAGAATGCACAGCGGCATCAGGAACGTTGTCAGGACAACAAACAGCATCGAGATGCCGTCAACACCCATTTTGTATTTGATCGGCCCGAGCCACTGATACTCCTCGACGAACTGAAAAGCCGGCGTCGAGGTATCGAAGTTCGCCCAGATGAGAAGCGACACGGCGAATGTGACGATGGTGGTCCACAGGGCCACCCACCGCGCATTGCTGGCCGCCGCCCGCGGCAGGGTCGCGATGAAGATCGCGCCAACCAGCGGCAGGAACGTAACGATCGACAGGATGGGCTGGGTCGTGATGATCATTTCACAACCCCCGCCGGCCATGCGAACCACGTCACGATCAGCGCGACCCCGATAAGCATGGCGAATGCGTAGTGATAGACGTACCCGGTCTGCAGCCGGATGATCTTGCCCGTGGCCCAGCCGACGCTCGCCGCCGTCCCGTCGATGGTCCCGTCAATGACCGCGCCGTCGCCGCCCTTCCAGAACAGCCGCCCCAACGCCTTCGCCGGCCGGACGAAGATCGCGTCATAAAGCTCGTCGAAATACCACTTGTTGAGCAGGAACAGGTAAAGCGGCCGGAACGCATTCGCAGTTTTATCGGGCAGTTCGGGCCTTGCGATATAGAACAGGTAGGCGAGCCCGAAGCCCCCCGCCATCGCCATGAACGGCGACCACAGCACCCACACCGGCACCTCATGCATGTGGTGCATGATGTCCTTGTCCGGCGTCACCGATGGTCCCCAGAATTCGGCAAGCCCGTAGCCAATAAACGGCTTGGCGAACACGATGCCGGCCAGCACCGCACCCGCCGCAAGAACGAACAGCGGGATCAGCATAACGGGCGGACTTTCATGCGCATGCTTATAGGTCTCGGGCTCGGCGCGCGTCTTGCCGTAAAACGTCATGAACATCAGCCGCCACGAGTAGAATGACGTCATGAAGGCCGCGATCACCAGCAGCCAGAAGGCATAGTTGGCCGGCGTATGCGCCGCATAAGCCGCCTCCACGATGGCATCCTTCGAATGGAAACCGGCAAAGCCACCCACATGCGGAATGCCAACACCGGTCAGAGCCAGCGTCCCGATGAGCATCAACGCCCAGGTTATCGGTATCTTGGATTTAAGCCCGCCCATGTTGCGCATGTCCTGCTCGTGATGCATCGCGTGGATCACCGAGCCTGCGCCGAGGAACAACAGCGCCTTGAAAAAGGCATGCGTGAACAGGTGGAAAATAGCCACCGTATAGGCGCCGACACCGCAGGCGACGAACATGTAGCCAAGCTGCGAACACGTCGAATAGGCAATAACCCGCTTGATGTCGTTCTGCACGAGTCCCACTGTGGCTGCGAAGAAAGCCGTAATCGCGCCGACCAGAACCACGACCTCGAGCGCCGTGGGCGCCAACTCGAACATCGGCGACAACCGCGCCACCATGAAGACACCGGCGGTCACCATCGTCGCGGCGTGAATGAGTGCCGACACCGGAGTTGGACCCTCCATCGCGTCGGGAAGCCATGTGTGCAATAAAAACTGGGCCGACTTACCCATCGCGCCCATGAACAACAAGAGACACAGCGTGGTGAGAATATCCACCTCGTAGCCGAGGAAGTTCATGGTCTTGCCGGCCATCTCGGGGGCCTGCCGGAACACCTCGTCAAGGCTGATCGTATTGAAAACGTAGAACACGCCGAAAATGCCGAGCGCGAACCCAAAGTCGCCGACGCGATTGACGACGAACGCCTTGATCGCCGCCGCATTCGCCTCCGGCTTGTGGTACCAGAATCCGATCAGCAAATAGCTGGCTAACCCCACGCCCTCCCAGCCGAAGAACATTTGCAGCAGGTTGTCGCTGGTCACCAGCATGAGCATGGCGAACGTGAACAGCGATAAATACGAGAAAAACCGCGGCCGGCCGTCGTCCTCGTGCATGTAACCGATGGAATAGAGATGGACGAGCGACGACACCGTCGTCACGACGATCAGCATCACAGCCGTCAGTGTATCGATCCGCAGCACCCACGCCGCTTCCAGATCCCCGGACGTGATCCAACGCATCACCGGAACCTTCACGGCGGACTTCGCGGCATCACCGGTGAACCCGGTCTCTACAAACACGAACCAGGCGAGCACCGCCGCGATCAGCATCATACCTGTCGTGATGACTTCCGATGCCCGGTCGCCGATGACGCGGCCGAACAGCCCCGCGATCAGCGCGCCCAGAAGCGGCAGAAAAACAATTGCGGAATAAATCATCGCCGCATCAGCCCTTCATCAAGTTGATGTCGTCAACCGCGATCGAACCACGATTGCGGTAGTAAACGACGATGATCGCCAGCCCGATGGCTGCTTCCGCCGCGGCCACCGTCAGTATGAACAGTGCAAAGATCTGCCCCGTGATGTCGCCGAGGAAGGCCGAAAACGCGACGAGATTGATGTTGACCGCAAGCAGCATGAGTTCGACCGACATCAGAATGACGATCACGTTCTTCCGGTTGAGGAAGATGCCGAGGATCCCGAGCGTGAACAGGCACGCCGCCACCGTCAGATAATGCGCAAGCCCAATCGTCATCAGCCAGTGTTCCCCCGCCATTCCCCGCCACCGGCTCGCAATGTGCTCGCGCCGTAATACCCCGCCAGCGCACCCGGCCAGAGCAGAAGCGTCAGCGCGCCTGCCGAAACTACGCCGCGCCAGACAGCGCGCCCGTCGAATTCATTACCGGCATGGCTCGCCCAGAACTCTATTCCGACCAGCCAAAGCGGCAGCAACCAGACCACGGCCTTGACCGCAGGCAAAAGTTTGCCCGGCACGACCCACGTGATGAGCGCACTCACAGCCGCCGCCGCGAGAAAAAACCCGAGGCCCTTTAGCAGCAAACCCGTCATCTGGGGCCCTCAGACGAGGGGATCACCGAACCGCCGGATGCAACCTTCACCACTTCCAGTCCCGTCGCCGGTGTACGCGCGTTCTGCGCGGCGATCGACTGCCGCTTGACACCCTCCCGGTGACGCAGCGTCAGCACGATTGCGCCGATCATCGCCACCAGCAGAACGAGGCCCGCCGCCTGGAAGAAATAGATGTATTTCGTATAGAGCACACGGCCGATCTGTTCGGTATTCGTCAGCGCTTCGGTCCCCGGCGCCGCAGCCGGCAGACTTGCCGGCAGCCCGCCGGCCGCTCCCGTCACGAACAACGCAATCAATTCGACGAGCACGATCCCGGCGACCAACAACCCGACCGGAGCATTCTTGACGAACCCCGCGCGCAGTTCCGCGAAGTCCACGTCCAGCATCATCACGACGAACAGGAAGAGCACCGCCACCGCACCGACGTAGACGATGACTAAGAGCATCGCCAGAAACTCCGCGCCGAGCAGAATGAAAAGCCCGGCCGCGTTGAAAAACGTCAGGATCAGGAACAGCACCGCATGCACCGGGTTGCGCGCGACGATCACCATCGTCGCCGACGCGATCGCCAGCACCGCAAAGAGATAGAAAAAGCCCGCCGTCAGCATCTCGTTCATCCTTGTCCCCGCTCCCCGCGATCAGAGAGTGGGTTAGGCTCAGGCGAAGCCGCGAACGCGGCTGCCAACCTATACGATCCTCACCTGTACGCCGCGTCCGCCGCCATGTTGCGCGCGATCTCGCGCTCCCAGCGGTCCCCGTTCGCAAGCAGCTTATCCTTGTCGTAGAAGAGTTCTTCGCGCGTCTCCGTCGCGAATTCGAAGTTCGGCCCCTCCACGATGGCATCCACCGGACACGCCTCCTGGCACAGCCCGCAGTAAATGCACTTCGTCATGTCGATGTCGTAGCGCGTCGTGCGCCGCGTTCCATCGTTGCGCCTCGGACCCGCCTCGATCGTGATGGCCTGCGCCGGACAAATCGCCTCGCACAGCTTGCACGCGATGCAGCGCTCTTCGCCATTGGGATACCGCCGCAGCGCATGCTCGCCCCGGAACCTCGGTGACAGCGGACCCTTCTCAAACGGGTAATTGAGCGTCTTCTTGGGCGCAAAGAAGTACCGCA
The DNA here is from genome assembly GCA_964458265.1 of uncultured Hyphomicrobium sp. Taxonomy (GTDB): domain Bacteria; phylum Pseudomonadota; class Alphaproteobacteria; order Rhizobiales; family Hyphomicrobiaceae; genus JAGVSR01. The sequence goes on from CAYWIF010000026.1 coordinate 29,974, forward strand.
TCGTAAGACCAAAGGCCTTCACGAACTCGATGAGGAATAGCGATTTCACGCCCTGGGCGATGTTCATGGTTCAACCGCTTGGAAAGAACATGTAGCCGACGAGCGCCCCGCCGGCCGTGAACAACACGAGATCGACAACCGCCGTCGATCTCAGAAGCGAAGCCGTCCGTTGTCCCGCCTCGTCGGGTCGCGCGGCCGAGATCCTGTTGGCCAGCCTTCGGATGGCAATATATCCGAACAGCCCAACCCCGAAACCCACGGCCAACCCGATGAGGACGTTCGTCACGATACGCCCCCGAACTGCACGATGGCCGCCACGACGACAACTGCCAACAGGGAGAGCGGCAGGAACACCTTCCAGCCGAGCCGCATCAGTTGGTCGTACCGGTAGCGTGGCACCATGGCTTTGACCATGGCGAACATGAAGAACAGGAACGTCGCCTTCAAGATGAACCAGACGATGCCCGGCACGGCATTCAGCGGAAAAACGTCGACCGGCGGCAGCCACCCACCGAGAAACAGGATCGTACCCAGCGCACACATCGTGACGATTGCCACGTACTCTCCAAGCATGAAAAGCAGATAGGGCGTCGACGAATATTCGACCATGAAGCCGGCGACGAGTTCCGATTCCGCCTCCACGAGGTCGAACGGCGGCCGGTTGGTCTCCGCCAGCGCCGAGATGAAAAAGATCACGAACATCGGCAGCAGCACGAGCCAATGCCAGTCGAGGAATGACGCCGGCAACCCTGCGGATGTTCCGACACCCGCCGCCTGCGCCCGAACAATCTCGGTCATGTTCAGAGAACCAACGAGCAGCAGCACGGTGATGATCACGAAGCCGATCGAGACTTCATACGAAACCATCTGCGCCGCCGAACGCAGCGCCCCCATGAACGGATACTTCGAGTTCGACGCCCAGCCGCCCATGATCACGCCGTATACGCCGAGCGAAGAAATCGCGAGTATGTAAAGTATCCCGACATTCAGGTCGGAGATCACCCACTTGCCCCAGCTGTTCTCACTGACCGGAATGACTGCCCACGCCGCCAGCGCACACACCGCTGTCGCCAGAGGTGCGAGCAGAAACACGCCCTTGTTAGCCCCGGCCGGAATGACCGGTTCCTTCACCGCGAATTTGATGAGGTCGGCGAATGACTGCAAGAGGCCCCAGGGCCCCACGACATTGGGACCTTTGCGCATCTGCACGGCTGCCCAAACCTTGCGGTCGAGCAGCAAGAGATACGCGATGATGATAAGCAGCCCTACGAGCAGCGCGAGGCTGAGCCCCACGTTGATAGCAAGCCAGATCAGGCTGTCCCACAGGGTCGACTGCTCGGCCATCGTCTCTCCAGACCCTCGCTATTCCGCTGCCGAGAGCGTCTTGGTGGACGCATGTCTCAGTGCACTCAATTCCGCCATGACCTGCGAAGCCCGCGCAACGGGATTCGTCAGATAAAAGTCCTGAACCGGCGACCGCAACGGGTCGTTGCGCATGACACCGGCGCGACCGGCCAGCGCCTCGACGGCCCCGGCGTCCGCCGCTGTCACGGCATTGAGCGCCGCCAACTGCGGAGCAACTGCGTACATCCGGGCGCGCAGTTGTTCCAGCGTGTCGAACGGCAACGGCCGCCCGATTTCGGACGAAAGCGCTCGCAGGATGGTCCAGTCTTCGCGCGCCTCTCCGGGCGGGAACACCGCTCGTAACGTCTGCTGCGCCCGGCCTTCCGTATTCACGTACGTCGCGCTCTTTTCCGTGTAGGCCGCACCCGGAAGGATCACGTCCGCCCGATGAGCGCCGCGATCGCCATGGCTGCCCTCATAGATGACGAACGGCCCCGGTGCGATCTCGATCTCGTCCGCGCCGAGGTTGAACAGCACATCCACGCCGCCACCGGCCATCTGCTGCGCCGACAACCCCTTAGGTCCCGGCACAAACCCCAAATCGAGGCCGGCGACCCTCCCGGCTGCCGTGTGCAGCACGCAAAACCCATTCCAGTCATCAGTGACAACACCGAGTTTCACCGCGAGTTTTGCCAGCGATCCAAGAAGCGCCGCGCCGTCCGGCCGCGCAAGCGCCCCCATCCCGATCAGGATCATCGGCCGCGCTGCCGGTCCCGGCTTCTCCTGAAAGAGTGCAGTAATTGCCGACGGGTCCGTTCCCAGATGCGCGTACTTGAAACCAAGATCGGCGCGCTCGCCGATGAGCGCGACCGACACGCCCGCCTGCCTTGCCCGGCGCCGTAGCCGCGAATTGAGCACAGGCGCTTCGAGCCTCGGATTGGCGCCGACGATCAGAATAGCATCCGCCTGATCGATGCCGGCGATTGTTGCGTTGAACAAATACCCCGCGCGCCCGGCTGACGGATCGAGCGCTTCACCCGCCTGACGGCAATCGAGGCTCCCAACCCCAAGACCGGTCATAAGTTCGCGCAACGCAAACATCTCTTCCGCGCCGGCCAGATCGCCGGCGATCGCGCCGATCTTGGCCGGAATGGTGGACTTCAACCGCTGCGCGACCGCATCGAGCGCTTCCGCCCATGTCGCCGGCACGAGCCGTCCGTTCCGGCGCACATATGGCCGGTCGAGACGCTGTGACTTCAACCCGTCCACGATGTGCCGCGTCTTATCCGAAATCCACTCCTCGTTCACCGCATCGTTGTTGCGGGGAAGGATCCGCATCACCTCGCGTCCGCGCGCATCGACCCGGATGGCCGAGCCGACGGCGTCCATGACGTCGATGCTCTCCGTCTTCTTCAGTTCCCACGGCCGGGCGTTGTGCGCCCACGGCCGATGCGTCAGAGCGCCAACGGGGCATAGATCAACCGCGTTGGCGCTCATCTCGGTCAGAATGCCCTTTTCGAGATACGTCGTGATTTCTGCATCCTCGCCACGCCCAACGAGGCCCAGTTCTTCGACGCCGGCAATCTCGGTCATGTAGCGGACGCAACGCGTGCAATGAATGCAGCGTGTCATCACCGTCTTGATCAGCGGTCCGATGTTCTTGTCTTCGACCGCTCGCTTGTTCTCTTCATAGCGCGAGCCTCCCATGCCGAAGGCCATGGCCTGATCCTGCAGGTCGCATTCCCCGCCCTGGTCGCAGATCGGACAGTCGAGCGGATGATTGAGCAGCAGAAACTCCATCACGCCCTCGCGCGCCTTCTTCGCCACGCGGCTCGTCGTGAAGACTTTCTTCGGCGAGCCGTCGCGGTTTGGCGGCAAGTCGTTCACGAGCATCGCGCACGACGCGATGGGCTTCGGGCTTCCCTCGACCTCAACGAGGCACATGCGGCAGTTGCCGGCAATCGACAGGCGTTCGTGATAGCAAAATCGCGGAATCTCGGCACCCGCCGCCTCGCACGCATGCATCAGCGTGGTGCCGTCCTCCACCTCGATCTGCCGGCCGTCGACGATGAGCGTCTTACTCATTCGCGATGCGCTCCTGCTGACGTTTCTCCCGCTGTGCGCAACAAGCCCGGCGCTGTGCATGCGGCGGATGGCACGACCGGCACCGGACAAGCATGTTGTTGATCTATCGCGCGCATCACTCCGCCGCCTCCCTGTGCCCGCTGTGATACGTGTCGATCCGCTTCTCGATCTCCCCGCGGAAATGCCGGATCAGCCCCTGGACCGGCCACGCCGCCGCGTCTCCCAGCGCACAAATCGTGTGGCCCTCGACCTGCTTGGTCACCTCGAACAACAAGTCGATCTCGCGCTTCTCCGCCCGGCCTTCCGCCATGCGTTCCAGAACCCGCCACATCCAGCCCGTACCCTCCCGGCACGGCGTGCACTGGCCGCAGCTCTCATGCTTGTAGAAATATGAAATGCGCGCAATTGCCCGCACCACATCCGTGGACTTGTCCATCACGATGATGGCCGCGGTTCCAAGTCCGGATTTCACCTTGAGCAGCGCGTCGAAATCCATCGTCAGATCGTGACACAGTTCAGCCGGCACCAATGGCACCGATGACCCGCCCGGTATGACGGCCAACAGATTGTTCCAACCGCTGCACACGCCGCCTGCGTGCTCGTCGATCAACTGACGCAGCGGAATGCCCATTTCCTCTTCCACGACGCATGGGCGATTCACGTGGCCCGAGATCTGGAACAGCTTGGTGCCCGAATTGTTGGGCTTGCCAAGCGCCTCGAACCACTTCGCGCCACGCCTCAAAATATCCGGCACGACCGCGATGCTCTCGACGTTGTTGATCGTCGTCGGTGCGCCGTAGAGACCGACGTTGGCCGGAAATGGCGGCTTCAGTCGCGGCTGCCCCTTCTTGCCCTCAAGGCTTTCCAAAAGCGCCGTCTCTTCGCCGCAGATATAAGCTCCGGCGCCGTGATGCAGATAGAGATCGAAATCCCACCCATGGACATTGCCCTTGCCGATCAGTTTCGCGGCATAGGCTTCGTCCACGGCCCGCTGAAGGGCTTCGCGTTCACGGATGTATTCGCCGCGCAGGTAGATATAGCAGGTGTGCGCCCGCATCGCGAACGACGCCAGCAGCGCGCCCTCGATCAGCAACTGCGGATCGTTGCGCAGGATTTCGCGGTCCTTGCACGAGCCGGGTTCGGATTCGTCGGCATTGATGACGAGATAGCTGGGCCGCGGATCAGCCTTGGGCATGAACGACCATTTCAAACCGGTGGGAAATCCGGCCCCACCCCGCCCGCGCAACCCCGACTGCTTCACCTCGTTGATGATCCAGTCGTGACCCTGGTCGATCAGGAGTTTCGTGCCATCCCACTGGCCGCGCCGCATCGCGGCCCGCAAGCCGGAATCGTGCAACCCATATAGGTTTGTGAAGATGCGGTCGTCGTCGGAAAGCATCGGCATGCGCGCGTCACCCCTGCGAATTGTCTGATGCGGCCGGCCGCGCGCCGAATGCAGCGGGTCCATCGCGCCGGGCCTTCTCAGCAAACTGGGCAAGTTCCGAGGCAGAAAGAGGTTTGCCGCCAGAACTCCGCTCCTCGAGTTCTTTCACCACGCCCGCATTGGCCATAGCCGCCAGCGCCGCCGGATGAACGAAAGATTTGGCATCGGTAGCTGGAGCCGCCGAAGCGGGCGGTGCCGAGGACGCGGGCGGCGTCGAAGGTGCGGCCGGTGCGGCGGGCGTCGCAGGCGCAGCGCCACCCGTACCGGCAAGCCGCTTCTGCCACTGGCCGATCCGCGAGCCATCGTAAAGCGAAGGGTCTGACAGCGTTGTTGGCCCACCCTCCGGACATGACGCCGTACGGCCAATTTGCGAACCCGGCAACGGCGGCGTACCTTTCGCGAACCCCTCCAAGAGAGCTTCGAAAATTTCCGGCGTCAGATCCTCGTAGGTATCCGCACCGATCTGAACCATGGGCGCATTTGCGCAACTGCCCAGGCACTCGACCTCTTCCCAGGAAAACGCGCCGTCGGCAGACAAATGAAATGCCTCTTCGGCAATTCTGCGCCTGCACACTTTGACCAGATCCTTCGACCCCCGCAGCATGCATGGCGTGGTCCCGCAAACCTGCACGTGCGCCTTGGACCCGATCGGCGACAACTGGAACATCGTGTAGAACGTCGCAATCTCGAGAACACGAATGTGCGCCATTCCCAGCAATTCGGCGACCGCGCGAATAGCCGGTTCCGTGATCCAGCCGCCAATCTGTTCCTGTGCCCGCCAAAGCACCGGGATCACGGCCGATGCTTGCTTCCCCGGCGGGTACTTAGAGATTGTGGCGGTCACCCAAGCCATATTTTCGGGCGTGAACGCAAAATGCGCGGGCTGATCGGGATGTAGGCGGCGAACGGCCATGCGCGGCTCCCAGAAGCGGCCTCAACCCCGTGAGCGTTGGCCCGAGTTATCCGAGGTCCGGCGTGCGGCGGAATTCGAAGCAAAAACAATCGCCCGGTCGCGCCGGTCTAGAAGGGGTCTTCACCAACCCCGAACCCTGTAACGTTTCCAGTTTCAGTTACGGCCAACATGCGTGCAAAGCAAGCGCGGAAGCCTTCGCCCATAGTCTGTCCGCCCGCGCCGCGATGTCGCGAGCGCATGAAATAAATACGACAAATCCCGAGGCTGGCACTGAACATTGCGCGCAGGAAATGTCCGCGTGCGATTGACCTGTCAGGTCCAGTGCAGAACCTTGTCGAAGTCGCTGAACCAAGCCAACAACAGGAACGCCATCGCGACCGGCGCCAGGAAAATCGAAATCTGCGATCCCACCCGCAAAAATCCGGTCCAAAAGACAGCCAGCAGAACACCGAACAGCAGAATGACCCAACCCCCGTCGTCCGGACCGCGCGCCGCGGCGAACAACAGGCCCGCCAGGAATGCTGCCAGACCAAGAATGACCGGTACTGCCGGGAGATCGGCCTGAAGCGATCCCATCGGCCAGCCGTTGCGCCGCGCAAACATCCGGTACGTTGCAAGCGAAAGGCCCCAGCCCAGCGCGGCAACCGCCAACAAGAAACGCTCATCGATCATGATTGCCGTCCTCCCACCCATGCCCCGGCGACCCATGGCCAACGGTTGCATCTAAAAGCTCGGTAGGTTCGCGACCCCCGGCCAAGGATGGATTATTGGCAAACTTGGACGTGACCGGCCAGACCCTATTCCGGCAGGGTTAACGGCGCCTCGCAGCCAACGGAAATGGCAACCGGATCAAGTCCAGCGCCGTTCGGAGTCCTTCTTCCAGGACTCACGCTTTTCCCGCCGGTGCCGGCGGACAGTATCGAAAACGTAAAGCCCAACCATCCACACCAGAATACTGAGTGCGATCAATAACTCGGTGTTGAGGTCGACTTCGGTCATCAGCGGGCCTGGGGATTGGGTTGCGCAACGGCGGTCATCGCGCCATCGTTCGCAGACCGGATTTCCGGACGCAATGATCCTACCACGTCATAGTTGCCGATCTATTGCCGTGTTGCAGGGACCAGAGACACGTTGCTGGGCAATCGCTTATGCTCCTGGCTCCAGCATTGACAGGGGGTTTTTAATGACCGCAGACGTCCGCCGTATCCGCGCCGTCGCCGCCAGCCTCCGGGGCATCCGCGACCGCATCAACCTTCACGACGACGTCCTGTCCTGGAATACCGCCCCTTTCGACCAAGCCATCGGCCTCCTCGAAGGCGCCATTGAGGACACGGATTTCTCCGCGTACGAGATCAACGAGCCTGAATTCGACGCGACCGAGTATTTGGTCCACCTCGACAGCCTGATCGCCTTTCTCGAAGTCTACGAGAAGGAGAGCGACAGCGCCGGCGGCACTGTCCTGAACTTAACGCGCTCACGGAACTGAATGCTCACCGGTCGATTTCGCCAAACACGATGTCAATCGAACCGAGGATCGCCGAAACGTCCGCCAGCATGTGTCCCCGGTTCAAGTGATCCATGGCGGCCAGATGCGGGAAACCGGGCGCGCGGATCTTGCACCGGTAAGGCCGGTTCGATCCGTCCGCGACGAGATAAACGCCGAACTCGCCTTTCGGCGCTTCGACCGCAGCATAAACTTCGCCCGCAGGAACATGGAAACCTTCGGTATAAAGCTTGAAGTGGTGGATGAGCGCTTCCATTGAGCGCTTCATCTCGCCCCGCTTCGGTGCTGCGACTTTGGCGTTCGCCGTCATCACCGGGCCAAGACCGTCCGGCGATTTGAGCTTCTCGCAGCACTGCTTCATGATCTTCACGCTTTCGCGCATCTCGGCCATGCGGCAGAGATAACGATCGTAGCAGTCACCGTTCTTGCCGATCGGTATGTCGAAATCCATCTCCGCGTAGCACTCATAGGGCTGCGCCTTGCGCAGATCCCAAGCCGCGCCCGAACCGCGGACCATCACGCCCGAAAACCCAAAATCAAAGGCTTCCTGGAGCGGCACGATACCGATGTCGACGTTGCGCTGCTTGAAAATGCGGTTGTCCGTCAGCAGCCCTTCGATATCGTCGAGAATCTTCAAAAACGGATCGCACCAGGCCTCGATGTCGTCGATCAGTTCCGGCGGCAGATCCTGATGTACGCCGCCGATGCGAAAGTACTTGGCATGCATCCGCGAACCCGATGCACGCTCATAGAAGACCATCAGCTTTTCGCGCTCTTCAAACCCCCACAGCGGCGGCGTCAACGCGCCCACGTCCATCGCCTGTGTCGTCACGTTCAACAAATGCGAAAGATGCCGCCCGATTTCCGAGTAGAGAACACGGATCAACTGCGCCCGCCTCGGCACCTCGATCCCGAGCAGCTTCTCCGCCGCGAGGCAGAACGCATGCTCTTGATTCATGGGCGCAACGTAGTCGAGCCGGTCGAAATACCCGATCGCCTGGGTATAGGTCTTGGCTTCGATTAGCTTCTCCGTCCCGCGATGCAGAAGGCCCACGTGCGGGTCAACCCGTTCCACAACCTCGCCGTCCAGTTCCAACACGAGACGCAGCACGCCGTGCGCCGCGGGATGTTGCGGACCGAAGTTGATGTTGAACTGTCGAATTTCGGTTTCTGGCATTGCGGTCACTCTTTGTCGGTCGAAGCAGAGACCATGGCGATGAATTCAGCCTCGGTGAGCTTATCCGTGGCACCGGCGAAGGAATAGGCGTCGGGCTTCCGGTCGATGAAGATCTCCGTGGTCAGGCTTAGCCCCTCAAGATCATCCATGGTCCCGGCGCTGACACCGAAGTAATCGAACGCCGGCGAGTTGTAGAATAGATGCGTGCCGCAAATCCGGCAGAACTGACGCTCAGCCCAGTCCGACGACTTGTAGATCGCCACGTTTTCCCGGCCCGACACGTCTGGCTCGCCCGCCACACTGACCGAGAGTCCCGGTCCGCCGGTCCAGCGACGGCACATGGTGCAGTGGCAGGCATCGATGTGGTTCTTCGCCAGCATGAATTGGTAGCTGACCTTGCCGCAAAGGCACCGTCCGGTTCTTGCGCGATTTTCACTCACACGCGTGCTCCTGTCCAAGCCCCATGGAACGGCGTACCGATGTGCAATTGCGTCCCGCCAGTTCCGGACGCCGCCATGACCATCGATCAGCCCCTGCCGACAACGGCAATCTCTCTCACCCGCGCCCGCTTCGCTTTTTCATTCACACGGGCGACAAATCTTTCCCAAGGTACGATCATTCGCTCGTGGCGTCCTTCGCCGATCTTCTCCAGACCATCGTGCGCCACAACCTCAAAGGCAACCTTACGCCCCGCGATCCCGGTGCATCGCGCATCGACGGTTACCACCTGTCCCGGCACCGTCGCGGCGACGTGCGAAACATCGATATGCACACCAAGACTCCCCTCGCCTGCATCCAGATGCGGCTCCAAGATTTTTATGCACGCCCACTCCATCAGCCCCACCATGAACCCCGTCGCAAAAACGGTCGGCATGAGCTGAAAGTCATGTGCTTCCGGATAGAGGTGGGGCACTGTTTTGTTGGCCGGCACCTTGTATTCGAGCCGCGCCGTATCACCCACCTTGAGGCTGTCCTTCATTCCGGCGCCTCCCTATTGCGACGGCTGATATCCGCAACCGCGTGCGCTTCACGATCCGCCCGAGGACGCGCTGCCCGCCTCTTCGCGCAAACTTCCCGGAGCAATGTACCCCAGGCTGACGTTGTAGAACGAAAGAATGGATTCACCGCCGTCTTCCGTTCCACACGCAAACTGCTTCGCGACCTTTGAGAACGGAAAACACCAGTCGCCGCTGTCAAATCGAATTCCGATTTCGTCGCGCTCATGGACCTCCCAAGCACCACCCGCGGCCTGAATGATCGCCTCTCCAAGGTAAGAACCGAGGACGGAAACGAGACTGGAGACGGCATTCGGATCGGTCATGCGCTGACGCTGACGCTCGATGTACCCGTCAACCCAGGCAACCGACTCCGGCCCGAAGTCGAAACCGGCGATCCCGGATATCGGTCCCAGTTCATCGACCACCAGCGCCGCATTGGCGCGAATCATGGCGAGCCTCGGATCGTCCTCGGTCATGCGCATTGTCCCTCGCCCGGTCCGCGCTAGGTGCGCGTTGCCTTTTCGTCGCCCGGCAGCGCAGGCTCCATGCCCTCCCATGGGCTCTCGAAATCGAAGGTGCGAAATTCCTGCGTGAGCTTCACGGGTTCGTAAACCACGCGCTTTTTCTCGTCGTCATAGCGCACTTCGACATACCCGGTCAGCGGGAAATCCTTGCGCAACGGAAAGCCCTGAAATCCGTAGTCGGTCAACAGGCGCCGCAGGTCTGGATGTCCAGAAAAGAGAATGCCGTACATATCGTAGGCTTCGCGCTCGAACCAGTTGGCGGCAGCGAAAACCTCGACGGCGCTCGCAACCGGCGTTGCATCATCCGTCGCCAGCTTCACGCGAATGCGCTGGTTCAACCGCGGCGAAAGCAGGTGATAGACAACATCGAACCGCGCTTCCCGCTCGGGATAATCGACGCCGCAGATGTCGATCAAAACCTCAAACCGGCACCGCCCATCGTCGCGCAAAAACCGCAGCACGCGCAGAATCTGGTCGCGCTCGACGGTCAGCGACAACTCGCCAAACCGCAGCGCCGCTTCACGTACGGCGCCGCCGAGCCTGAGTTCGACGTACTCGCCGAGTTCTTTGAGGATCTCTGACATGTCACCGCTCGATGGTGCCGGTTCGACGGATCTTACGCTGCAGCAGCAGCACGCCGTAAACCAGCGCTTCCGCTGTCGGCGGACATCCCGGAACGTAGATATCCACCGGGACGATCCGGTCGCACCCACGCACGACGGAGTATGAATAATGATAGTAGCCGCCCCCGTTCGCGCACGATCCCATCGAGATCACGTAACGCGGCTCGGGCATCTGGTCATAGACCTTGCGCAGCGCTGGCGCCATTTTGTTGGTCAGCGTGCCGGCGACGATCATCACGTCCGACTGGCGCGGCGAAGCGCGCGGCGCAAATCCGAAGCGCTCCAAGTCGTACCGCGGCATGGAAGCCTGCATCATCTCCACCGCACAGCATGCGAGCCCGAACGTCATCCACATGAGCGAGCCTGTTCGCGCCCAGTTGATGAGATCGTCGGTGGTGGTGACGAGAAATCCCTTATCGGCGAGTTCATTGTTGATCGCCGTGAAGCTCGGATCGCCGGGCTTGATGATGCCGGGACCGCCGAGACCTTCTTTTGCGGTGTCGAAGGCGAGACGTTCGCGATAATCGGGCGGAACGATCAATCCCATTCCAGCGCTCCCTTCCGCCACTCGTAGATGAAACCGATGGTCAGGACGCCCAGGAACACCATCATCGACCAAAACCCGAAGACCCCGATGTCCTTGAACACCACGGCCCAGGGAAATAGGAACGCGACCTCCAAATCGAAGATGATGAATAGGATCGACACGAGATAAAAGCGCACATCGAACTTCATGCGCGCATCGTCGAAGGCGTTAAACCCGCATTCGTAGGCGGAAACCTTTTCCGGATCGGGATTTTTCACCGCCACCAGGAATGGTGCGACCATCAGGATGCCCATGAACGCCAGCGACACGCCAAGAAACACGGCGAGCGGCAGATAGTCGGTGAGCAGCTGATCCACCCTGGGTCTCCTGGGCCTAGGCGCCGCCCGTTCGCGGCACACCGCAGTGCCCATCCTGTTAACCCACCGCTAACCTGCACGCAACCTGACCAAAAGCCGCCAGCGCAGCCCCACTCGCAACGAGCCCGAGTGACAATGACGATCAGCGCGCGTGAGTGATAAAATAGGCCTCAAGGGCAAGGCGGCAAGGCCGCCCGGCGCAAGCGCCGCCCCGCCGGAGCGCCCCTGACCGCAAAGCGGTCAGAACA
>CAYWIF010000027.1:0-34550 GCA_964458265.1 uncultured Hyphomicrobium sp.
TCACCAAGTCGAAGTTCGACAATCTCTACGGCTGCCGCGAGTCGCTCGTCGATGCGCTGCGGCGCGGCACCGACGTGATGATGGCCGGCAAGGTGGCGTTCGTCGCCGGTTTCGGCGACGTGGGCAAGGGATCGGCGGCGTCGCTGCGGCAGGCCGGCGCGCGGGTGATCGTGTCGGAAGTCGATCCCATCTGCGCATTGCAGGCGGCGATGGAAGGTTATGAAGTGGCGACCATCGAGGATGCGTTGCCGCGCGCGGACATCTTCGTCACCGCGACGGGGAACCGCGACATCATCACCATCGACCACATGCGGCAGATGAAGGACCGCGCGATCGTCTGCAACATCGGCCACTTCGACAACGAGATTCAGGTGGCGGGCCTCAAGAACTTCAAGTGGACCAACATCAAGCCGCAGGTGGACGAGATCGAGTTCCCGAAGGGCAACCGCATCATCCTGTTGTCGGAAGGTCGGCTTGTGAACCTCGGCAACGCGATGGGGCATCCGTCGTTCGTGATGTCGTCTTCGTTCTCGAACCAGACGCTGGCGCAGATCGAGCTGTGGTCGCAGCAGGGCAAGTACGAGAATAAGGTTTATACGCTGCCCAAGTTGCTGGACGAAAAGGTTGCCGCGCTGCACCTCGCCAAGCTCGGCGTGAAGCTGACGAAGATGACCAAGGACCAGGCCGACTACATCGGCGTGCCGGAGCAGGGTCCGTTCAAGCCGGAGCATTACCGGTACTGATCATTGCTCCAGATTCGCGATTTGGGTAACTCCGCCGCTCGAAAGGGCCGGCGGAGTTCCTGTTTCCGCTGGCGTGGAACCGGCAGGCGGTTGAAAGTCTTCAGATCGACGAGGACTCAACGGAGCGCTGTCCATGGCCAAGAACACCGTCTGCATCTGGTACGACAAGGATGCCGAGGCCGCGGCCCGCTATTACGCCTCGGTTTTTCCCGACAGCCGCGTGACGGGCGTGCACCGCGCGCCGGGTGACTATCCGTCCGGCAAGGCGGGCGATGTGCTGACGGTAGAATTCACGGTGGCCGGTGTCCCGTGCCTGGGGCTGAACGGCGGCCCGGCCTTCAAGCACACCGAGGCGTTCTCGTTCCAGATTTCAACCGAGGACCAGGAGGAGACCGACCGCTACTGGAACGCGATCGTCGGGAACGGCGGCGAAGAAAGTCAGTGCGGCTGGTGCCGAGACCGCTGGGGCATTTCGTGGCAGATCACGCCGCGTGTGCTCATGGAGGCGCTGGCCGCCGGGGGCGGCGAGGCCAAGCGCGCGTTCGATGCCATGATGGGCATGCGCAAAATCGATGTGGCGGCCATCGAAGCGGCCCGGCGGGGCTGATGTCCCAAAAGACGTAAGTGCCTCGGATTTCATAGCGAGAGCGGGCGGCTGTGGGGCCGTTGCACTGGTCAGGCGGACAATCGCTCCGCATAATCGGCGAAGCGATTCGCTGAGCCACAGTTTCGAGTCGGCCGCAGGTCGTTTTCCCCGATTTTCCCGATGGTTGCAGCCGCTCCCGGCGCAACCGCGCTCATTGGACCGAAGCCGTGGCCTCGCCCTCACTCCTGCGCAACAGCTACCGGACGAAGATCGGCGGCTCGCGGCTGGAGCTCGCCATGCTGCTGATTGCCAGCATCGCGTGCGTGCTGGTGCTGACGGTGAGCGTCAGCGACGAGCGGGCGCAGGCCGCGCCGGAAACGGCCGGACTTAACGCGTTGATCATCATCGCCCTGGCGGCGTTGGGGATTTTCGCGGCGGTCGCGACGATGCTGTCGGCCTACGCGGCCTCGCGGCGTTCGAGCGTCCAGCGCAACACCGAATTGCAGGATCTCAGGCGGCGGCTCGCGTCATCGGAGGCGCTGATCAAGGCGGAGCCGCAGGTTCTCGTGCACTGGGAACAGGGCCGCGGCCTGGAAATCGTTTCACAGTCGCTGACCGGCATTCCCGGTTTGCCGGCCAGCCATCAGGAGCTGCTGCGCTTCGGCATGTGGCTGGAGCAGAAATCGGCTGCGGATCTCAAGACAGCGCTGGACGCCCTGTTCGCGGAGGGCCGCGCGTTCAATATGATCTTGCGCACGGCGGCCGGCGGGCACCTGGAAGCGGACGGACGGGCGGCGGGCAGCCGGGCCATCCTGCGGATGCGCGATGTCGCCGGATACAAGCGCGATCTCGGGCTCATTCTCGATCATCAGAAGAAAATCGCCCGCGACGTGCGCTCCAGCCGGGCGCTGCTCAATGCATTGCCCAGCCCGGCATGGCTGCGCGACGGCAACGGTCGCCTGACGTGGGTGAACAAGGCCTATGCCGCAGCGGTGGAGGCGGAGAGCGAAGCGGAGGCGGTGGCTTCCCAGATCGAACTTCTGGAATCGCGGCAGCGCCGGGCCATCGAACGCACGACAAAGACCGCAAAAGTTTACGAGGAACGCCTGAGCCTCATCATCGGCGGCGATCAGAAGGCGCATCAGGTTGTGGTGATCCCACTGGCCGACGCCAGTGCCGGCGTCGCCATCGATGTTGCGGCGCTGGAGCGCGCGCAGACGGCGCTCGACCGGCAGATCGCCGGCTACGACCGCACGCTCGACCGCGTGACGACCGCCGTCGCGATCTTCAGTGCGGAACGCAAGCTCACGTTCCACAACGAGGCCTATCGCAGCCTCTGGCAACTGGACGAGGCGTGGCTGAAATCCGGGCCGCAGGACGGGGCGATCCTCGACCGGCTGCGCGAAGACGGGCGGCTGCCGGATGTCGCGAACTACCGGGAATGGAAGACGCGGCTGCTCGCCTGCTACACAGAACTCAACGAGTTTGAGGACTGGTGGCACCTAAAGAGCGGACGCGTTGTGCATGTGGCGGCCGAACGCCGGCCCGATGGCGGCGTGACGTATTTCTATGACGACAAGACGGAAGCCTTGGCGCTGGAACGGCGCTATGTGGCGCTGACCCGGGTGCAGGGCGAAACGCTGAACAGCCTCAAGGAAGGCGTGGCGGTGTTCGGAACGGACGGGCGCCTGAAGCTCTTCAACAGCGCGTTCGCCAAAATCTGGCGCATGTCGCAGCGCGTACTCGCCTCCACGCCGCACATCGACGAATTCGTGGCCAATGCGCGCGTCCTGTTCGACGATGCGCACACCTGGCCGAAGATCGTGAAGGCCGTGACGTCGCTCTCGACGGCGCGCGCACAGTTGGACGGGCAAATGGTGCGGCCCGACGGCAGCGTTATCGATTACGCCGCAACGCCGCTGCCGGACGGCGGCATGCTGCTGACGTTCGCCGACGTGACGGATGCGAAGGCTTACGAGCGAACGCTGAAAGAACGCAACGAAGCGCTTGAGGCGGGAGACAAGCTCAAGAGCCGCTTCATCGGCCATGTGTCGTACGAGTTGCGCACGCCGCTGACGACGATCATCGGCTTCAGTGAATTCCTGGCCAGTCCGCAGGCGGGTGAACTGTCGCAGAGGCAGCGCGAATACCTCGGTCACATTTTGCAGTCCTCGACGTCGCTTCTGTCGATCATCGACGGCATTCTGGATCTGGCGACCATCGATGCCGGCGCAATGGAACTGAAGCTCGGCGACGTGTCGCCGGGCGACGTGATCGATGCGACGATCCTGGCGCTGCGCGAGCGGGCGGTCGGCGCGGATCTGACCATTGACGTGGCCATAGAAGACAACATCGCGCCGTTTGTGGCGGATGAAGCGCGCGTGCGGCAGATACTTTACAATCTCATGTCCAATGCGATCGGCTTCTCCCGTCCGGGCGGGGTGGTGAAGCTGGAATGCTGGCTGGACGGTCAGGACATCCTCTTTGCTGTCGAGGACAACGGTGTCGGCATTCCGCCGGAACAGCAGGCGCGGGTGTTTGAGCGCTTCGAAAGCCGCAGCCAGGGTTCCGAACACCGGGGGCCCGGACTGGGGCTTTCCATCGTCAAGAGCATCGTCGAGTTGCACAAGGGCCGCGTGACCCTCGACAGCAAGCCTGGAATTGGCACGCGCGTCACGGTACGCTTGCCGCGGCGGTCCGCCGGGCCGCAGCAGTCACAAGAGCCGAATAAGCGCGCCCCGCAATATGCCCAATCCCTGGATGCTTCCTGAGGCCGACGAAGCCGCCGTTCGCCGCCTGGCCGAACTCGTCGCCCTCAAGATCCGCGCCGGCGATACGCTGGCGCTGCATGGCGATCTCGGTGCAGGAAAAACTACATTCGCGCGGGCGCTGATCCGAGCCCTGGTGGGTGACGGGAATGAGGAGGTGCCAAGCCCGACATTCGCGCTGGTGCAGACGTACGACGCGCCGCGCCTGGACATCGCGCACATCGATCTCTACCGGCTCGCGGATGAAGGCGAGGCGATGGAGTTGGGGATCACCGATCTGGCGATGCGGGGGGCGGTGGTGATCGAATGGCCCGAGCGGGCGCCGTCGCTCTCGGGGCCCGACCGGCTCGACATCTCGTTGACGGAGAGCGACGGCGCGGACCGGCGCGACGTGACAATCGCGGCGCATGGATCATGGGAAGCGCGCCTGGACCGGCTGCGCGAGATTGCGGACTTCCTGGCACAGGCCGGCGTCGCGAATGACGCGCCGGTCGCCTACCTCCAGGGCGATGCTTCCGCGCGGGCCTACGCGCGGACGGTGCGCGACGGCGTACCCGTGATCTTGATGGATTGGCCGCCGCAGCCGGACGGGCCGCCGATCAAGGATGGCCTGCCCTACAGCCGCATCGCCCATCTGGCGGAAGGCACCGCCGCCTTCCAGAGCGTCGGCAAACTGCTCAGCTCGGCAGGGCTTGTAGCGCCTCACACTTATGCGGCCGATCACGCACGGGGGTTGATGCTCATCGGCGATCTGGGCGATCGCGTGTTCGGTGTGGAGGTGGACAAGGGCACCGATCAGGAAACGATGTGGGCGGCGGCGACGGAGACGCTGGTCCAGATGCGCGCACTCGATGCCAATCGCGTGCGTGACTGGAACGCGGGAGAGGGACGCGCCGCGCCGGTGCGCGACTATGATCGGGGCGCTTACGAAATCGAGACGACGCTCGTGCCGGACTGGTATTGGCCGCTCGTCAAAGGTTCGACCATACCGCCGGAAGCGCGGGCGGCTTTCGAAGCGGCGTGGGCGCCGGTGCTGGACCGGATCGTCCGCGACGCCGGCCGGACGATTACGCTGCGCGATTATCATTCGCCCAACCTGCTCTTCATGCCGGAGCGCGGCGGGGCGGCGCACAACCAGGTCGGCATCATCGACTATCAGGATGCGCTGATCGGGCATCCCGCATTCGATCTCGTGTCGCTGTTGCAGGACGCGCGGCTCGACGTTCCGGCGGCGACCGAGGATCGATTGTACGCGCGATATGTGACCGCGGTCCGGGCGCGGGAGGTTGGCTTCGACGAGGCGGCTTTCCGCTTTGCCTACGCGGCGCTCGGGGCTCAACGGAACACGAAAATTCTCGGTATTTTTGCGCGGCTGTGGAAACGGGACGGCAAACCGAATTATCTGCGCCATATTCCACGCATATGGCGCTATCTGGAGCGGGACCTGGCGCATCCCGGTCTCGGCGACGTGGCGCGGTGGTACGACGCGCATTTCCCGCGCGCGGTGCGGGAGACCGCGCCGCAGGCCCGATCCGCCGATTGAGTGCGATGGAGTTCGTTCGTGATCGATACCGCAATGATCCTCGGCGCAGGTCTGGGCACGCGCATGCGGCCGCTGACCGACCTGGTGCCCAAGCCGCTGGTGCGGCTCGACGGGCGGGCGCTGATCGATCATGCGCTCGACCGGCTGGAAGCCGCAGGCATCAAGCGGGTGGTGGTCAACGTCCACTATCTCGCCGATCAACTGGAAGCGCACCTCAAAGGACGCGCGGGAGCGGAGATCATCATTTCGGACGAGCGCGCGAAGCTGCTCGACACGGGTGGCGGCGTCGTGAAGGCCCTGCCGTTGCTCGGCGACAAGCCGTTTCTCATTCATAACGCGGACACAGCGTGGATCGAGGGGATCGGCGGATCGCTGTCGCGGCTGATCGCGGCGTGGGACGGGGACCGCATGGACAGCCTCATGCTGCTGGCGCTTGCCGCTTCCAGCGTCGGCTACGACGGCCACGGCGATTTCAACATGGAGCCGTCGGGCGTGTTGACGCGGCGGCAGGAGCGGCGGGAAGTACCGTTCGTGTTCGCGGGTGTTTCGATCGCGCATCCGCGCATGTTCAAGGACGCACCGAGCGGAGCTTTCTCGCTCAACCGGCTGTGGGATCGGGCGATTGCGGCGCGGCGGCTCTATGGCACGCGGCTCGACGGGGTGTGGATGCATGCCGGTACGCCTGAAGCGCTGGCGGAAGCGGAACAACGCCTGAAGCTGGAACAGGTGCGCTGAGCGGATGACTGGGGGCTTGCGGATTTACACGGTTCCGGCGGGGCAACCGTTCCTCCAGGCTCTGGCACGGGCTCTCATCAACGGCGATCTGCCGGTTTGTGGAGGTGCCAAGCCGAGTGCGTCCGACCTCACGGGCGTGACACTCTATCTGCCGACGCGGCGCGCGACACGGGCGTTGCAGGACGCGTTTCTGGCAGCTGGCGGCGGGCGAGCCATGCTGCTGCCGGCGATCCTGCCGATTTCGGAAGGCGACGAGGATTTGTCGCTGTTGACGGAGGTTGCGCGCGGCGA
The DNA here is from genome assembly GCA_964458265.1 of uncultured Hyphomicrobium sp. GTDB lineage: Bacteria > Pseudomonadota > Alphaproteobacteria > Rhizobiales > Hyphomicrobiaceae > JAGVSR01. Next base: position 6,667 of record CAYWIF010000027.1, read on the forward strand.
GCGGGGTGTGGGCATCGCGCCGGCCATCAGCGAGATGCACCGGCGGCTGGCGCTGACGCAGCTCGTGATGCGCTGGTCGGAGGCGATGCGCGGACGCGACGACGGCGGAATCGAGACGGTGGCCGCGGGGGCAGCAACGCCGGCGCAGGCGGCAACGCTGGCCGCGGAACTGGCGCGACTAATGGACATGGTCGAGACGGAAGGCGTTTCGCTCGACGGTTTGAAAACGATCGTGCCCGAGACCTATTCGGAGCACTGGCAGAAGACGCTGAAGTTTCTCGAGATCGTGACGGAGACCTGGCCGCAGTATCTGGCAGCCAGTGGATTTCTATCGCCGGCGGAACGGCGCAATGCGGTCATCCGCGCGGAGGCCAAGCGGCTCGCGGCGTCGCCGCCGGACGGTCCGGTTATCGTGGCGGGGGTGACGGGTTCGGTGCCAGCGACGGTGGATCTGATGCGCGCGGTGGCGGCACTGCCAAATGGCGCGATCGTGCTGCCGGCGCTCGACCTGACGCTTGATGACGAAAGCTGGAGCACCATACTCAACGGCACGGCGGAGGCCGGACATGCCGAGCATCCGCAATACGGGCTGGCGAAACTGCTGGCGGACCTCGGTGTGGCGCGAACGGATGTGCGCGTGCTGGCGGGTGCGGAGGCGGACGCGCGGCAACAGGCACGGGAAGCGTTGATCGCGGAGGCGCTGCGCCCGTCGCGGACGACGGGGCGGTGGCATCACTATGCGGCGAAGCTGAAGGACGAAGACGCGCGCGCGGCGGCGCTCGATGGCGTGAGCTTGATCGAGGCGGCAACCGCGCAGGACGAGGCCGAGGCGATTGCCTTGATCCTGAGGCATGCGGCCGAGACGCCGGGGCGGACGGCGGCGCTCGTGTCGCCGGACCGGCTGCTGGCGCGGCGTGTCGCGATACGGCTGGAAAGCTTCGGCATTCGCGTGGACGACTCGGCCGGCCGGCCGTTCGCGAAGACCGTGCCCGGTGCGTTTCTCGAACTCGCCTTGGCCGCGCACGCGGAGGATTATGCGCCAGCGACGCTGATGGCACTGTTGAAACATCCTCTCACGCGGCTCGGGCGCGATCCGTTCGCGATCAGGCGGGCGGCGCGGGCGCTGGAGATCGGCGCGTTTCGCACGCCGTTTTTCGGGCTGGGATTGGACGGCGTGGCAGCAGCACTGGAGCAGGCGCAGCACGAAACGAAGACGGGCGAACGGCGGCATCGGGCCGTGCGGCGGCTCTGGGATGAGGACTGGAACGCGGCGCGCGATCTCGTCCAATCGCTGGCGGAGGCTTTCGCGCCGATGGCGGCGCTTGCGGCGACGGGCGGCGCAGTTCCGATTGCCGATCTTTCGCGCGCGCACGTCGCGGTGGCAGAAAACCTGGCGCGATTGCCGGACGGGAACGAGGCATCCTCGCCGCTCTGGCAGGGGGAAGCGGGCGACGCGGCGCAGCGGTTCTTTTCGGAGTTGCTGGCCGACGGCTTGCCGGAGGTTGCGGTTCCGCCGGACGACTACCCTGACCTTTATCGCAGTCTCGTTGCCAGCCTCAACGTGCGACCGCGCGTACCGGTGCATCCGCGGCTGTTTATCTGGGGACCGTTCGAAGCGCGCTTGCAGCAGACGGACGTGGTGATCCTCGGCTCGCTCAACGACGGGACGTGGCCGGAGGCGGCAGACCCTGGGCCCTGGCTGAACCGGCCGATGCGCAGCCAAATGAAATTGCCGTCGCCGGAGGAGAAGATCGGGCAGGCGGCGCACGACTTCATGTCGCTGATGGGCGCGCGCGAGGTGATGCTGACCCGGGCGCAAAAGGTGGATGGCGTGCCGGCGGTGCCGTCGCGGTGGCTGTTGCGACTACAGGCGCTGCTCGACGGGGCGGACGCGCGGGCGGCGTTGCAACCGCAAATGCCATGGCTGGCGTGGGCGCGGCAGCGGGACAACATTGATCGGCGGCCGTCGATGCCGTGTCCGGAACCGCGTCCACCTTTGGAGTTGCGGCCGCGCAAGCTGTCAGTGTCGCGGGTGGAGACGTTCATCGGCAATCCGTACGCGATTTTTGCGCGGGAGATTTTGCAACTCGAAGCGCTCGATCCGTTGGGCACGGAGCCGGGCGCGGCGCTGAGGGGCAGTATCATTCACCAGGCGCTGGCGAAGTTTGCGAATGCCTATCCCACCGCGCTGCCGAACGACGTGCGGCGAACGCTGGTTGAGATCGCGCAGGGCATTCTCGATGACTACCGCACGCATCCGCGCATCGCCGCCTTCTGGGTCCCGCGGTTCGTCCGGTTTGCGGAATGGTTCGCGGAATCGGAGCCGGAGCGGCGAAAGGAGATCGAGAGCGTCGTTTCCGAGACCAACGGCAAACTGGTGTTCGATGCGCCCGGAGGACCGTTCACGCTGACGGCGCGCGCCGACCGGATCGACGTGTCGCCGCGCGGGCTAATCATCACCGACTACAAGACGGGCATTCCGCCGAACGCGAAGAAAGTGAGCGAGGGCCGCGCGCCACAGTTGCCGCTGGAAGCTGCGATCGCGCTCGGGGATGCCGGGTTTGAGCGGGTGCCGGGACGGCCGGTCGCAGCGCTGCGCTATATCCGGGCATCGGGCGGAGAGCCGCCAGGAGAGGAACGCGACATTGCGGGCGACAGTGTGGCGGCATTGGCAGCCGGGGCACTCGACGGCTTGAAGCGGCATATCGCGCGTTTCGACGATCCGGCGACGCCGTACCGGCCTGTGCGGCGGCAAGGTTTTTCGTACGACTTCGACGAGTTCGCGCATCTGGCGCGCGTGGCGGAATGGTCGGCGGCTGAGGGCGAGAGCGGCGAGGATGATGCGGCATGAGCGACAGCGCCTCAGTCATCGCCAAGCAACTGGAGCGAACGGCGCGCGTGCAAGCGCAGGCGTCCGACCCAGCAGCGTCGGTGTGGGTCAGCGCGAATGCGGGGACGGGCAAGACGCATGTTCTGAAAATGCGGGTGCTGCGTCTGCTGCTAGCAGGTGTCGAGCCGCAGAAAATCCTGTGCCTGACGTACACGAAGGCCGCAGCATCCGAGATGTCGAAGCGTGTGTTCGACGATCTGGCGGAATGGGTGACGCTGCCGGACACTAAACTGTCGGGAAACTTGGCCGATCTGCTGCACCGGCCAGCGACAGCGGAAGAACTTTCCCGCGCGCGGACGCTCTTTACCGCGTCGATCGAGACACCGGGCGGTTTCAAAGTGCAGACGATCCACGCCTTTGCCGAGCGGCTGCTGCAACGGTTTCCGCTGGAAGCCGGGGTGACGCCCGGGTTCGCCATCCTCGACGATGTGGAGGCGAAAAAATTGCGGCGGCAGGCGATCGATGACGTTCTGACGCAAGCGTGCCGCGCATCGACATCGCCGCTGGGGCTGGCGCTCAACTGCGCGGTGGCGCACGCGGCGGACGACCGGTTCGACCAGATCCTCGGCGAGGCGCTGACGCACTGGGCGTGGATCGAGGATGGAGTGCGGCTGACGGGCGAGAGCGAGGGATTTCCCGAGGCGGAAGCGATGCTGCGCCGGCATTTTTCCGTGCGAGAGGGCGTTTCCAGTGACATGCTCGCTGAGAAGATCGGCGAGCTGTTGCCGAATGCCGACTGCGATCGTCTGGCGGGTCTGTTCCAGCAAGGCAGCACGACCGATCAGAAGCGGGCTGGGGCGCTGCGCGAGATTGCAACGGCGGGGGCGGCCCGCTCCCGCGCGCAGTCGATGTACGACCTGCTGATCGATTCCAAGGGTGAGCCGCGCAAATCGTTCGCAACGAAGAAGACGGCGCAGGAGCACCCCGAAACAGAACGCGCACTCGCGCGCGCGCGGGATGACTTCGTGCCGTTGTGGAACGAACTGAAAGGTTGCGAGACCGTCGAGGCGACGATGGCGCTTTATCGCCTCGCAGACGCGGTCTTGCAGAAATACGGCGAGGCCAAAGCGCGCCGCGCAGTGCTTGATTTCGAGGATCTCATTAAGCGGACGAAGAACTTGCTCGCGTCGCGTGGCTCTGCGGAATGGGTGCTCTACAAGCTCGACAGCGGGCTCGATCATCTACTCGTCGATGAGGCCCAGGATACCAGTTCGTCCCAGTGGCAGATCATTATGGGACTGGCGGATGAATTCTTTGCAGGCGCAGGCGCGCACGACGTGCCGCGGACCATCTTTGCGGTCGGCGACGAAAAGCAGTCAATCTATTCCTTCCAGGGCGCGGCTCCGGAGAGGTTCGCGGCCATCGGAAAGGGTTTCGCCGAATTGGCCGGCGGGGCCGGCGCACCGTTCCATCGCGTCGATCTCAATGTTTCGTTCCGGACCACCGCGCCGGTTTTGGCGGCGGTCGATACGGTGTTCGCCGATGAGACGCTAACGCCCGGTGTGCCAGCCGGTGCGGACGGACTGAAACACATCGCCAAGCGGATCGGTCAGGCGGGATCGGTGGAGGTCTGGCGGCCGGAGACATGGCAGGATGGCGATCCGGGCGATGCGTGGTCGCCGCTCGACGAGACGTCGGCCACGGCACCGTCGCTTCGGCTGGCCGACCGGATCGCCAAGACCATTCGCGGGTGGCTGGACAGCGGCGAGATGCTGCCAAGCGCGGGACGGAGGGTGAGGGCGGGCGACATTCTGATCCTCGTGCGCAAGCGGCGGCCGTTCGCGGGACCGATGGTGGCGGCATTGAAAGCGGCGCGCGTGCCCGTGGCGGGTGCGGATCGCCTGGCGCTGACGCAGCACATCGGAGTGCAGGATCTGATGTCGCTCGGCGGATTCCTGACATTGCCGGAGGATGACCTCGCGCTGGCGGAGGTTTTGAAATCACCGATCTTCGACCTCGACGACAACGATCTGTTGCGGCTGGCCCACAGCCGCAAGGGGACGCTGTGGAAGGCTTTGCTCGACCAAGCGGGGGCGGATGCGCGCTACGGGTACGCCGCCGAGACACTGAAGCGCTGGCGCAAGGCGGCGGACTTCACGCCGCCGTACGAGTTCTGGGCGAGCCTGCTCGACCGCGACGGGGTCAGAGCCAAGCTCATTTCCCGGCTTGGGCCGGATGCGGCCGATCCGGTCGACGAGTTTCTCAATCTGGCTCTGACCTACGACGATGGCGCGCCGGCCTCGCTGACGGGGTTTCTGCATGACCTTGCGGCGGAGGATCGCGAGATCAAGCGCGATACGGAACATGCGCGCGATGAAGTGCGCGTGATGACCATTCACGGCGCGAAGGGCCTGGAAGCGCCGATCGTATTCCTGCCGGATACGTGCGCAACGGGCGCCAGTGGCAACAGCGGCGGCCGTCCGCTGAAGCTCAATGCCTTGCGGCGTGGCGACGATGAACCCGTGCCGTTCGTTTGGCCAATCAGCGGTTCGAAGACGTTGCAGCCGATCAGGGACGCGCGGGCCTTGCAGCAGCGCGCGGACAACGAAGAGCGCAACAGACTGCTCTACGTGGCGATGACACGGCCGCGGGACCGGCTGATCGTCGCCGGGTTCGAGGGCAAGCGGGGGCGCGCGCCGGGGTGCTGGTTCGACATCGTCTGCGGGGCGCTCGGCATTGCGGCCGATGCGCCGGGCGACAATGCCGTTCTGTGGCGTTGCGACGAAGCGCAGGGCGAGGGTGTCGCGCCCGATCCCAAGTCGACGGCCGTGGCCGACGATGTCACGCCACAAGCTCTGCCGGACTGGGCGGTGAAACCCGCACCGCGGGAAAAAGCGCTCAGCATTCCGCTGGCGCCGTCGCGGCTCGCGCCCTACGAGACGGACGAGGACGGGGAGGCATTGCCATTTGAGGCCGCATCCGATCCGCTGGGCGAGCCGGCGGCGTCGCGACCGGTCACGGGCACCGGCGCGGGCCTGGCCGGCGACAGATTTCTGCGCGGGACGCTGACGCACGCGCTTTTGGAGCACTTGCCCGATATCGCCCCGCAATCCCGGGCGGCGGCGGCAGCGGCCTTCCTTGCGGCGCGGGCCGGCCACCTGCCGGAGCGCACAAGAAAGAGCATTGCGAAAGAGGCGCTGGCGATCCTCAGCGACGCCGCGTTCGGCGTGCTGTTTTCCCGCGACAGCCGGGCGGAAGTGCCGATTGTGGCAGAGATCCCCAACCCTGCCGGGCGGGGACCTCAATTGAAATTGACCGGTCAGATCGACCGGCTGGCGGTGACGGACGATGAGGTGATGATCATCGACTACAAAACGAACCGCGCTGCGCCGGCGAAGCCAGAGGATGTCGCGCCCGTCTATCTCTACCAGCTCGCCGCCTATAGGTTGGCGTTGTCACACATCTACCCGTCGAAGCCCATTCGCGCGGCGCTCGTGTGGACCGAAGTGCCGCAGCTCATGGAAATTCCGCCAGCAATTCTGGACAAATACGCCGCAGAACTATGGCGGCTCGATGCGGCCAGCCTTGACGCCGATGGCCGGCGTTCCTAAGTCTTGCGTCCGATCCAAGCTGGCGGCTTCCCCGCGCGCCCGCGACAACAGAGAGATAGCCATGGGCAACGAAACCCCCGTCGTTTCCGACAGCACGTTCGATGAAGTTGTTCTCAAGTCGGCCGAACCGGTCGTCGTGGACTTCTTCGCCGAGTGGTGCGGACCGTGCAAAGCCATGGCGCCGACGCTCGATGCGGTCGCTGCGGACATGAAGGGCAAGGTCAAGGTGGTCAAGGTCGACGTGGACAAGAGCCCCGGCGTGACGACGAAATACGCCATCCAGGCGATGCCGACGCTGATCGTGTTCAAGGGCGGCGAAGTGAAGGCACGCCAGTCCGGCGCCATGGTGCAGAAGAAGCGCCTGGAAGACTTCATCAACGGCGCGCTGGTCTAAGGAGACCGCCACGGCTGCAATCCAGGACCGCGCAGTGAAAGCCGCGCGGTCTTTCTGCTTTTTGTGGACCTCAATTGCCCTGGACCTCGACGCCCTCCTGGCGGGCGAGGACGTGGCCGGCGAGGTAAAGCGAGCCGCAGACAAGCACCCGCTTGGGCGATGCATCGAGCACTTCGATGCGCTTCAACGCGCTTTCGACATCGGGGGCGGTTTCGGCGGAGAGGTCAACGCGGTTGGCGACTTCGGCCAGCGCTTCGGTCGTAAATGGCGCTTCGTGGGCGCCGGGGATCGGCACGGTGACGATGTGGCGAACCAGTCCGCGGAACGGCGACAGGAATCCGGCAGCGTCCTTCAGGCCCATCATGCCGCAAATGAGATAGAGCGGTTTGGGCGCGCGCTCTTCAAGATCAGCCAGCGTCTGCGCGAGCGCCACGCCGGCCGACGGATTGTGACCACCATCGAGCCAGAGTTCCGAGTTGCGGCCCAGCAGTTCCGGCAAAGGACCGTAATCCAGGCGCTGCATGCGGGCGGGCCATTTCGCCATCAGCAGGCCGCGTTCGATGGCGGCCTCGTTGTGGCGCAATTCATCGAGCTGAAGCGCTGCCGCGACGGCGGTGCCGGCGTTGACGATCTGGTGGCGGCCGACAAGGGCGGGCAGCGGCAGGTCCAGAACATGCGTCTCGGTCTGGACAACAAGACGGCCGTTCTGTTCGAAGGCGTCGAAGTCCTGTCCCCAGACGATCGGCGGCGCGCCGGCGCGGCGGGCCGTTTCGACAATGACGGACAGCGCCTCGTCGTCCTGCTGCGAGACGATACACGGCACGCCACGTTTCAGGATGCCGGACTTCTCGGCAGCGATCAGCGCCAGCGTCGAGCCAAGTTTCTCGGCGTGATCGAGCGATACCGGCGTGATGACAGTCAGTCTCGGACGCTTGATGACGTTGGTCGCGTCCAGGCGGCCGCCTAATCCAACCTCGAGGAGGAGGACGTCGGCCGGCGTTTCGGCGAAAGCGAGGAAGGCGGCGGCGGTGGTGATTTCAAACTGGGTAATGTCGTCGCCGTCGTTGACCGCCTGGGTGCGGGTCAGGACGTCGACGAGCAGTTCCTCACCGATCGGCCGCGAGATGCAATCCGCGCCAGCGAGTTCGATGCGCTCGTGAAAGCGCACGAGATGAGGCGAGGTGTAAACGTGGACGCGCAGCCCGGCGGCCGACAACATCGCCTTGAGGAAGGCGGTGGTCGAGCCCTTGCCGTTGGTGCCGGCGATATGGATGACGGGGGGAAGTTTCTCGTGCGGACGGCCAAGCTTGCCGAGCAGCCGCTCGATGCGGCCGAGCGACAGGTCGATGAGCTTCGGGTGAAGAAGCTTCAGGTCGGCCAGGAGCTTGTCGCTCGTGTGCATGGCGGGAGGTCTGCTCGGTTCCAGCGACAGCCGAGGTGCGGCTGCAGAACTCTCTTGGGCAATCTTCGGCGGAAAGTCTACGCCGCCATGGCACGGAGCGGGCCTAGCGGCTCGTCGATGGCGGTTTCGGCCGTCGCGGACGATCGCTCGATGACTACCGGCGTCAGTTTGAGGCCGGCGAATCCTTGCCGCCGGACTTGGCTGTGACGGTTTCGCGACCCGTAGCGGACTTCATCTCGTCGGGAGCATGCGGTCGTGTCGTCGTCGTTTCGAGCGGTTGGGCTTCGACGGCGACAACGGCGCTTTCGCGAGCCGCGCTCTCGATGATGCGGCCATTGAGCGGCAGGCGGCCGTTGGCGCGCCTTGCCTTGCCGCCGCCATTGGTGAGGACACGGCAGACGCGCGACAGGGTTTCGCGCAGCTTGTGGCGATGCACGACCATGTCGATCATGCCGTGCTCGAGCAGGTATTCGGACCGCTGGAAGCCGTCGGGGAGTTGTTCGCGGATGGTCTGCTGGATGACGCGCGGACCAGCGAAGCAGATGAGCGCGCCGGGCTCGGCGATGTGGATGTCGCCCAGCATCGCGTAAGAGGCGGTGACGCCGCCGGTCGTGGGATCGGTGAGGACGACGACGTATGGCAGGCCCGCTTCGCGCAGGCGCTGGACGGCGATGGTGGTGCGCGGCATCTGCATGAGAGACAGGATACCTTCCTGCATGCGCGCGCCGCCGGACGCCGCGAACAGAATGAAGGGCGTGCCTTTCTCAAGCGCGCGCGTGAGACCGGTGATGACAGCTTCACCGGCGGCCATGCCGAGCGACCCGCCCATGAAATCGAAGTCTTGCGCCGCCGCAGTCACCGGCAGGCCGTCGAGTTTGCCTTCACCGATAATGACGGCGTCTTCGAGGTTGGTTTTCGCCTTGGCGTCTTTCAGGCGGTCGGTGTAGCGGCGGCCGTCGCGGAACTTCAGCGGATCTTGCGGCACGGCGGGAACCGGAACGGTTTCAAAGTTGCCGCCGTCGAACAGCGCGACGAGGCGCGGACGCGCACCCATGCGCATGTGATAGCCCGAGCCCGGCACGACGAACTGGTTGGACTCCAGGTCTTTGTAGAAGACCATCTGGCCGCTCTCCGGGCACTTGACCCAGAGGTTGTCGGGCACTTCGCGCTTCGTCGTCAGGAAGCTGCGGATCTTGGGCCGGACGACGTTGTTGATCCAGTTCACGCTGTTCTCGCTCCTTCAGGAAGCCGGAGACATTGATCGTTGAGGCATACATAGCATGCCGGGTGCGGTTGTTTCAGGGCCGGGGCGTCGCAATCTGGGGAGATTTTGGCCGTTGGTTAGGCCGCGCCGCCCGGCGGACCAAAGCGGCCCCAGTTCAGTGCTGGAGCGCCCCGCTCAGGCTTTTCACGAGTTGTAGAACCCCGGAAACAGTTTCACCAGAGGGTTTTCCGTCCTTGTCGAGACTTTCCGCGATCTTGTTGACCAGCGCCGAACCAACGACGACCCCGTCGCCGTGGCTGGCGAGGTCCTTCGCCTGGGCGGGAGTCTTGACGCCGAAGCCGATGGCGACGGGCAAGTCCGTTGATTTTTTGATGCGGGCGACCTGACGGCCGACATCGGTCGCGACGGCGGAGCCCGCGCCCGTGATGCCGGTGATCGAGACATAGTAGACGAAGCCGGACGTGTTGGTGAGAACGGCGGGCAGGCGCTTGTCGTCGGTGGTGGGTGTGGCGAGGCGGATGAAATTCAGGCCGCGCGCAATGGCGGGCACGCAGAGTTCGTCATCGGCTTCGGGCGGGACATCGACCACGATGAGGCCGTCGACGCCGGCTGCGACAGCATCATCGAGAAAGCGCTCGTTGCCGTAAACATAAATGGGATTGTAGTAGCCCATGAGGACGATGGGGGTTTCAGAGTCGGCCTTGCGGAAATCGCGCACGATCTGAAGTGTCTTGGTCATGGTCTGGCCACCCTTCAGCGCGCGCAGGCCCGATGCCTGGATGGGCGGCCCGTCAGCCATCGGATCGGAGAACGGCATGCCGACTTCGATGACGTCGGCGCCGGCGCCCGGCAATCCCGAAATGATCTTCAGCGAGGTGTCGTAGTCAGGGTCACCGGCCGTGACGAACGTGACGAGGGCTGCGCGACCTTCGTTGCGCAGCTTGGCGAACCGCTTGTCGATGCGTGTGTCGGTCTTCATCGTGGCTCCGGATCAGATCTTCATGCCCAGCGCCTTGGCAACGGTGAACAGGTCTTTGTCGCCGCGCCCGCACAGGTTCATCACAAGCAAGTTGTCCTTCGGCAGCGTGGGCGCGAGCTTCATGACGTGGGCGAGCGCGTGGCTCGGCTCCAATGCCGGAATGATGCCTTCCATGCGCGTGCAGAACTGGAGTGCGTCGAGGGCTTCCTTGTCGGTGATCGAGACGTAGGTGACGCGACCCGTGTCCTTGAGCCAGGCGTGCTCAGGGCCGACGCCGGGATAGTCGAGGCCGGCGGAAATGGAATGTCCTTCGAGAATCTGGCCGTCGCCATCCTGCAAGAGATATGTGCGGTTGCCGTGGAGGACGCCAGGCGAACCGCCGTTCATGGATGCCGCATGACCGTTGTCGACATCGAGGCCGTGGCCGCCGGCCTCCACGCCGTAGATCGCCGTGTTCTTGTCGTCGAGGAAGGGATGGAAGAGGCCGATGGCGTTGGAGCCGCCGCCGATGCAGGCGACGAGCGTGTCAGGAATGCGGCCTTCAAGCGCGATCATCTGCTCGCGGGTTTCCTTGCCGATGATCGACTGGAAGTCGCGCACCATCGCCGGGTAAGGATGGGGACCGGCGGCGGTGCCGATCAAGTAGTAAGTGTCGGACACGTTCGTCACCCAATCGCGCAGCGCCTCGTTCATCGCATCCTTGAGGGTGCCGGCGCCGGCGGTTACGGGATTGAGCTTCGCGCCCAAGAGCATCATGCGCGCGACGTTGGGGGCCTGACGCTCGACGTCGGTCGCGCCCATGTAGATCTCGCACGGCAGACCGTACTTGGCGCAAACGGTGGCGACCGCGACGCCGTGCTGACCGGCCCCGGTTTCGGCGATGATGCGGCCCTTGCCCATGCGGCGGGCGAGCAGGATCTGGCCGAGGCAATTGTTGATCTTGTGCGAGCCGGTGTGGTTGAGTTCGTCGCGTTTGAAGAAAATCTTCGCGCCGCCGAGTTCGTTGGTCATGCGCTCGGCGAAATAGAGCGGGCTCGGCCGGCCGGCGTAGTGGGTATTGAGATAGGCCATCTCGGCATGGAACGCCGGGTCGGCCTTGGCGGCATCGTAGGCGCGCTCCAGATCGAGGATCAGGGGCATCAACGTTTCGGCAACGAAACGGCCGCCAAACATGCCGAAAAAGCCCTTCTCGTCAGGGCCCGTGCGATAGCTGTTGAGCTTTGCGTCTACGGTCGTCGCCATGTCGATCTCTCGGAGTTGCGTGGGTTCGCACGGGGCGATTTCAGGGCTTCTGATTAGCCCCCTTCGCCGCCTGAAGGAAGCGGCGGATGAGCCCAGGGTCCTTGCGTCCGGGTGAACTTTCGACGCCTGAGGAGACATCGACGATCGTCGCACCCGTGCGGGCGATGGCTTCGGCGACGTTGCCGGGAGTCAATCCACCCGCGAGCGCGAAAGCCGTGCGGCCGGCGACGCCGTCGAGGATGTGCCAGTCGAAGGCGAGACCGTTGCCGCCGGGAAGCGCCGCACGCGGATCAGGCTTGGCATCGAAGAGCAGAATGTCGGCGGCGCGGCCGGGATCGAGATAGGCGAGGCCGCTTTCCACATCGGTGATGCTCGCGACGGGAACCGCCTTGATGACAGGCTTCGCAACGTGCGCGCGAATGGCGGCGACGCGCTCGACCGATTCATGGCCGTGGAGCTGGATGATGTCGGGATCGACCTCGCGGACGATTTCAGTCAGCGCGCTGTCGGTCGGATCGACGAGGAGTGCGACCGTCCGGCAATGGCCGCCGCGCGTGACGCGATTGCGCAAAGCGCGCGCGCGGGCAAGGTCGAGGTGGCGCGGACTTTTCGGATAGAAGACGAGGCCAACGTAATCGGCGCCGCCTTGTACGGCAGCGTCGATGCCGTCCTCATCGGTCATGCCGCAGATTTTGACAGCGGTGGTCATGGATCACGTGCTTTCGCCGGACAGGTTCCAGAGTGGGGTGCGTTTCGAAGGCGCGATCTTATCAGGCGGCGGTGCGCCCGGTCTCGGGGGCCGGGAGTTCGCGGCCGTTCGCGGCGACGCGGCTATCGCGCTCGCGCGCCAAGCGATCGGCTTCGGACTGCCATCGACGGGCCTCACCCGACTGCAATCGCGCCTGGCGGCGCCAGCTTGACTGACCGAACCACGTCGCGACGCCGCCCAACATGACGCCGAGGATCATGGCGCCGAAAAGATAGACATAAAACGGCAACGCAAGCGAAACGAGGGGAGCGGTGGGATTGAACGGATCGAGGACGAGCGCGACGGAATGACGGTTGGCAATCGCGAGCGTCACGAGCAAAGCTGCGGCGGGGAACGCAATAAGGATCGTGAAGATGCGTTTCAGCACGATTGGCCTCGCCAACGTTCATGGTGCCACGCGCTGAACGCGCAGTCGGCTCAACTTTTGGCAGCGTCGCCTTCGCCGTTGAGACGATCGCGCAATTCCTTGCCGGTTTTGAAGAAGGGGACAAATTTTTCTTCGACCGGCACCGGTGCGCCCGTGCGCGGATTGCGGCCCTGACGCGCGGCGCGATGCTTGACTGTGAAGGCCCCGAAACCGCGGAGCTCTACGCGGTCGCCGCGTGCCAAAGCATCGACAATTTCATCAAAGATGACGTTGACTATGCGCTCCACGTCCCGGTGGTAGAGGTGAGGATTCGCACTCGCGATCTTCTGGATCAGTTCCGACTTGATCACGGGCGCCCTCGAACGAGTTGTTTTTCCTCAGTTTTCGGAAGGTTGCCAAACAGACAGCAAGCCGTCAAGGCCAAGAGTGGCGAAGACCCTGGTCCGAGAGAGAATTTCCGCCGCTTCCTGGCCTGCCGGGCCGATAAGGTTACCAAATGCGGCGCCTATGGCTGCCGTGAGGCCCCAGGATGTGTCCGTGGCGGGTTTCCAGTCGATGATTTTGAGGTCTTTTTCCAGGCCCCGCTTCTCTTCGAGCCAGCGGTGCGCTTCCGGTTCGCCGCCGATCTGGTCGACCAGCTTGTAGGTCATGGCCTCGCGGCCGGAAAAGATCCGGCCCTTTTCGAGGCCGGGTACGTCCGCGAGTTTGATGCCCCGGCGCGTTTCGACCAGGGAGGCGAACCAGCGGAAGCTCTCGTCGATCATCTCGCGGACGACGGCGAGGGAGGGCTCGTCGGCGGGGGCGAACATCGAAGGAGAGGCTTTGAGGTCGCCGCTCTTCACTTCGTTCATTTTAACGCCGACCTTGCCCAGCAATTCGCCCACTTCCGGCCACTGCATCAGCACGCCGACCGACCCGGTAATGGTGTTGCCGCGGGAAACAATGTGGTCGGCGCCGAGACCGACGATGTAGCCAGCGGAAGCCGCAACGGTGCCGAACTGGGCGACGACGGGTTTCTTGGCCGCCAGGAGGCGGAGTTCCTCGTAGATCGCTTCACCGCCGGTGGTGGTGCCGCCGGGGCTGTTGACGAAGACGATGACGCCGGCGACGTTCTGGGAGTCGCGCACCTTGCGCAGCATTTCCAGTTCGGGGCGGCTCTCGGTGATGGTGCCGGTAAAGCTGACGCGCGCGACGTGCTTTTGCGCGAATACGCCGCCGGTCTCGTCGGCGGACAGCAAATAGCCGCCAAGCGCCACGACGAGGCCGGTGATGGCAAGCCCGCGCCACAGGCTGAGGCGGCGGCGAAGCTGGCGGCGGTCGAGGACAATCTCGGTTTCGAGCGACATGGCGGTACTGAACTCCGTGCGGCCGACGCGGCGCAATTCCGCGGACGACGAACAACCTTTATCTTTTCAATACGCTAAAAAAGCGTGGCGGAACGGGTGGCAGGGCCTACCTGCCGGTTGGGCCTAAAGAGAAAGCGCGGCACCAGGATGGCACCGCGCTTTAATTCGTTCGAACCCGGCACGGGCGTTAAGGCCCGCGTAGGACTTGGCGTTGCGATTACTCGCTTTCTTCCTCGTCCGTGTCGGAGGCGCGCTTCTTGATGGCGGCCTTGAAAATGTCGCCGAGCGAGGCGCCGGAGTCGGTCGAGCCGTACTGCGCGACGGCCTGCTTCTCCTCGGCGATTTCCAGCGCCTTGATGGAGACCGTAATGCGGCGGGCGGCCTTGTCGGACGAGATGACCGCGGCATCGACCTTCTGGCCGACCGTGAAGCGCTCGGGGCGCTGCTCGGAACGGTCACGCGACAGGTCGGAGCGCTTGACGAAGGCGGTGATATCGCTATCGGCGATCTTCACCTCGATGCCGTTCTCCTGCACGGCGACGACTTCGCAGGTGACCGTGTCGCCCTTCTTGTAGCGCGACAGCGTATCGGCCGGATCGCCGGACAACTGCTTGATGCCGAGCGAGATGCGCTCCTTGGAGCTATCCACGTCGAGCACCATGGCTTTCACGGTGTCGCCCTTCTTGTAGTCTTTGATGAGTTCGTCACCGGGCCTCGACCAGTCGAGATCGGAGAGATGGACCATGCCGTCGATGCTGTTGTCGAGGCCGATGAAGAGACCGAATTCCGTGATATTGCGGATCGGGCCTTCGACGATCGTGCCCTTCGGATGGGCGGCGAGGAACGCATCCCACGGATTGTCCTGGGTCTGCTTGAGGCCCAGCGAGATGCGGCGCTTCGTGGGATCGACTTCGAGCACCTGAACATCGACCTGCTGGCTCGTGGAGACGATCTTGCCGGGGTGGACGTTCTTCTTGGTCCAGCTCATTTCGGACACGTGGATCAAGCCTTCGACGCCGGGCTCCAATTCGACGAATGCACCGTAGTCGGCGATGTTCGTGACCGTGCCCGTCAGCTTGGCGCCGACCGGGTATTTGGCCTCGATGGCCGACCAGGGATCGGACTGAAGCTGCTTCATGCCCAGCGAGATGCGCTGCGTTTCCGGATTGATGCGGATGATCTGCACCTTCACCGTGTCGCCGACGTTGAGGATCTCGGAGGGATGATTGACGCGGCGCCAGGCCATGTCGGTGACGTGGAGGAGTCCGTCGATGCCGCCAAGGTCGATGAACGCGCCGTAGTCGGTGATGTTCTTGACGAGGCCGTCGATGACCTGGCCTTCGGCCAAGCGCGAGACGATGTCGGCGCGCTGTTCGGCGCGGGTTTCTTCCAGGACCGAGCGGCGGGAGACGACGATGTTGCCGCGGCGGCGATCCATCTTGAGGATCTGGAAGGGAAGCTGCTGGTGCATCAGGGGGCCGACGTCGCGCACGGGGCGGATGTCGACCTGCGAACCGGGGAGGAAGGCGACGGCGCCGTCGAGATCGACGGTGAAGCCGCCTTTGACCTTATTGAAGATAACGCCCGTGACCTTCTCGCCCTTTTCGTGCAGGCGCTCCAGGCGGGTCCAGCTTTCTTCGCGGCGGGCCTTGTCGCGCGAGAGGACGGCTTCGCCCAGCGCGTTCTCGACGCGCTCGAGGTAGACTTCGACCGTGTCGCCGATCTTGATGTCGCCCGGCTTGCCGCCGAGACCGAATTCCTTCAGCGCCACGCGGCCTTCCATCTTGAGGCCGACGTCAATGATGGCGAGGTCCTTTTCGATCCCGACGACCTTGCCTTTGACGACCTGGCCTTCGAACACATCGTCCTTGGCAAGGCTTTCAGCGAGGAGGGCGGCGAATTCATCGCGCGAGGGGGAAAATTCCTTGGATACTTCGGCTGACATTCAGGCTCCTGGAAACGGTCTTGGTTGCGGCTGCTGAGGGCGCCTTTGACGGCCCACGGCGGCACGGGGTTGACGACTGAAAGCCGGCGATGCCAGGTCGCGCGGGTGCGCGACCAGAGGCGGTACTGCCGGCGGTGATGTTGCTGCTGGTCGAAGCCACCGTGATGGGCGATGAGTTGCCCTGCCAACACATTTGGAGCAGCCCGCGTTGGAGCCCCTCCGTTGACCCGGCCTTACCTCTCGGCCGATCCGACAGTGGCGTCAGATGCGCGGGGGATAGCGGAAATGGGGCGGGGAGGCAAGGGGTGGAGGATATTGGCCCCGTGATTCGGGTCGTCTCTGGGCGGCCGAGTCACGCCCGGCCATGGCGCTTGGGTGGAGTGGAGACTAACGACTGATGATCTTGAGGGCGGCGGCGAACACGGCATCGGCGTCCATGGCGGTTGTGTCGAGGTGGATGGCGTCGCTGGCTTCAGCGAGGGGGGCGGCCGCGCGGCTGCTGTCGCGTTCGTCGCGCGAACGGATGTCGGCCAGCAAGCTTTCGTAGGTTGCGGCTTCACCGCGCGCGTGATGTTCGAGATGGCGGCGGCGCGCGCGTTCCTCGGGCGTGGCCGTGATGTAGATTTTGATATCAGCATCCGGGCAGACGACAGTGCCGATGTCGCGGCCGTCGAGCACGGCGCCGGGGGGCTTTCGGGCGAAGTCGCGCTGGTAATGCAGAAGGGCCAAGCGAACTTCCGGAATCCGCGCGATGACGGAGGCCTTATCGCCGGCGGGCACGCCGCGCAGCGCGGCATCATCGAGCGTGGCGGGGTTCAAGTTGCGGGCGGCGCAGAGTGCGGCCCAGCGGTCGTCGAGGCGAAAGCGGGCGCGCTCAATATCGCGGGCGACAGCGCGATAAAGCAGGCCCGTATCCAGGACGTGTAAGCCGAAGTGGGCGGCGATGCGCTTGGCCAGCGTTCCCTTGCCGGAAGCGGCCGGCCCGTCGATGGCGATGATCATGCTTTTGCCCTGAGCGTCATTGCTCGTTCGCCGTGCCCCAGCCAGCGCACCGGGTCAAGAGACGGTTGGGCGCGGTAAGCCGTCCGGGGCGGTGATCGGGAGGCCGATTTCGGTTGAAAAGACGCCGCGTTCTGGGGGCAGGCAAGCGGGGTTGGTTGCTCATGCGGCGCCGATTTCCGACGATCCGGGACGATTTGTGATTCGCGTGGCGTCAGGCGTTTTTTCCGTCAGGCCGATAGAAGGCAGTCCCGCGCATGGCCGCACACCGTTCGTTTGCCGTATGTCTTGCGATGCTCGCGGCCGTGAGTATCGCGCCGCCCGCCGCAGCGCAGACGGTTGCCAAGCCCGCCGAGGCGGCAAAGCCGGGCGAGGCACAGGCTGCCGGGGCGGCCAAGTCGTTCGAGGCGGGAACGAAGGCCTTCGAAAACGGCAAAGCGGGCGAGGCGATTGCCGCATTGTCGTCGGCGATCACGTCGGGCGGGCTCGCCAATCCGGACCTGGCGAAGGCGCTGTTCTATCGCGGCGTTGCCCAGCGGCGCGAGAAGAAGCCCGGCGCAGCCCTCTCCGATCTCAATGCGGCGGTGTGGCTGCGCGACGGTTTGTCGGCGACCGACAGGGCTGTGGCGGAAGATCACCGGCAGGCACTGCTGCGCGAAGTGGCGGGACTCAACGCGGCGTCCCCGGTGCCGGGCTCTCAGCCTATCGCCGCGGTGGAAGCGGCACCACCTGTTCCGGCTGCCGACGCGCCGGTCGACTTAACGGTCGTAGCAGCAGCGCCGCCTGCAAATTCATTGCCCCCTACTCCGAATGAACCGCTGCCGTGGAGTGCTGATCCAGGGGTCGCTGCGCAGCCTGCGCCGCCGGTCGCTCAAACTGTTGCGGCGAGCGCGCCAGCCCCGGCTGTCAATGACACGACCGTCGTGCCAGCTGTCTCGCCGGTTCGGCCCGTTGCAACTGCCGCTGTCGAAGAAAAGCCGTTGCCCTGGGCCGCCGCACCGCCCGCGAACGTGCCGCAATCGCCATCGGCTGAGGATGTCGCGGATGGTCAACCGAGTGCACCGACGGTGCCGGATACGATTGCAGACCCCGTCGCAACAGTATCGGCGGTCGAGCGGGCGACCATCGCCACCGTCGATGCCGCGCCCGCGCCGCCAGCGGAACCTGTGTCGTGGCAGACCGCCGCTGCGGGCACGACACCGCCCGTCGAGCCGCCATTGCCCTGGACGGCGGCGGCGAACGCAGAACCTGCTGAAACGGCACCAACACAGCCAGCTGTGGCGACCCCTTCCGTGCCCGCGCCGAACGTCGCCCGGTCGACTGAGGCAGCACCACCAACACCTACGGCGGCGAGCGCGCCGACGCCCGAATCTCCGGCGACCGCTGAGGAGACACCGACGGTTCTGGCGAGCGCGACCAAGGCTGCCGGGACTTTCTTTGGAAATATCTTCAGCGGAAACTCTACGGGAACCGTGCCTGCGGCGACGGAACCCGCCGTCGGCATGGTAGCAAGTACCGAGATTGCGCCGCCTGCATCGCCCGCACCAATTGCGACTGCCTTCGCCCCGCAAACGAGGCCTGAACCGGCACCTGCCGTGTGGACCGCAGATACGCAAACCGCGCCAGCTCCGCCGCCGGCACAGATCGAAACGGCGTCGATTGCAACGGCTGGCGAAGCTCCGTCACCTACTGCGGCACAGTGGCCGACCGCGACGCACGCTGCCGAGCAACCGTCGCCGCCCGTGCGCGTTGCCGAAGTTGCGCCGCAGTTATCGCCAACACGACAGGCCGAGGCGGCAACACCAATGACTGAGGTCACGGTCGCCGCAGCGGCTTCGCCGGGATCACCGCTGCCGGCGCAGGCGACACTGCCCGGCCCCTATCGTTTGCAGATCGCCGCTGAAAACTCCCGCGACGATGCGGAGAAAACTTTGACGCGATTGCGGACAGCGCACGGCACCAGCCTGCGGGGATTGGAGCCGGTGATCGAAGAACCGAAGACGGGTGGCGTCCTCTTCGGCAGCATGGGTGCCGCATATCGGGTCAGCATTGGACCGTATGCGCAATCGGCCGAGCCCGGACGGCTCTGCAATATCCTGCAGCCGCATGGTTTCGATTGCCGCGTCGTTGCGACGTCGCCCTAACCAGCGTTCAAATTCAATGTGAACTTGGCCTGGCGCCCGACAACAAGGGGCTCAGCGGGAACTTTACCGATCACTGCGTGTTGTCCCTACGTGTTCAACACGTGAGGTTCAAACGCCATGAAGCGCGTCATGATCTGTGAAGACGATCTGCTGCTGGCCATGGACCTTGCGCGCGAGGTCGAAGACGCCGGCTCGCAGGTGGTCGGTACGTTCTATTCAAGTTTCGACGCATGGAACGCCGCCGATGTCTTGAAACCGGATATCGCCATCGTCGATCTCAATCTGGCCGACGGCGAGAGCGGGTTACCGCTTGCAGCGCATCTCGTGGAACAGGGTTGCCGGGTGATTGTGGTCAGCGGCTCGTCACTGGTTCATCCGGAACTTGGACGCATCCCGCACTCTTTCGTTGCCAAGCCCGTGCCCCACGGCATCATCGCTGAACTTGCAGGTTCGCGTTGACAGGGTCGCCATTCACGCATTGTGTGTCGAGAGTTCCGCCCATGCTCATTCGCTTCGGTTGCAGTTTCGATCTCACTCTGGCTCAGGACACGCCAACCGTGTGTCTCGTCGATGTTCATTCGAGCCAGGCTCGCAACGTCGTGCCAAATTCGCTCGTGTTTTCGACAAGCCCTGTGATCAAGTCGCAAATCTATATCGACGACTTCGGCAACATCGCGCGCAGGTTTATCGCTCCGTCCGGGACGCTGCGGCTGTCGTTCGAGGGACAGTATACGGCCGACGGAACTTTGGACCGGCGCGACGGCAAAGCGCGCGTGATCGACGTTGGCCAGCTTCCTCCAGACTGTTTGCAATATCTCGCGCCAAGCCGCTTTTGCGAGAGCGATCTGATGGGGCAGCTCGCCTGGGACATATTCGGGCATCTGCCCCGCGACACGGCGCTCATCGAAGCAATTTGCGACTACGCCCACCGGCGACTGCGCTTTGACTATAAAGAGGCGCGCGGTACGCGGACGGCCTGCGAAGCGCACGCCGAACAGGTTGGCGTGTGCCGCGATTTCGCGCATCTCGCGGTCACGCTGTGCCGGGCGCTCAACATTCCGGCGCGGTACGCGAACGGCTACATGGGCGATATCGGCGTGCCCGCCGACCCGGCGCCGATGGACTTCAATGCGTGGTTCGACGTCTACCTCGAAGGCGGATGGTACACATTCGACGCCCGCCACAACCGCCGCAGGATCGGACGCATTCCGATTGCCTACGGCCGCGATGCGGCGGATGTGCCCATGCTGCGCACGTTCGGCGCCCACACGCTGACCAAGTTCGAAGTGACGACCGAATTGGCGGAACCGAGCAAGGTCGCAGCCTAAGCCTCGCTCGAATTGCACGTCGCAATACATGTCCATTGACAACGGGAAGAACGATGCCGCAAACGCGGGGGGCTGCCAAAACGGCCGTCAAAGACCTACACGACGCCCGGTCGTGCTGGTGCGACTCGACGCACCGCACCGTGCCCACTTCGGAGTTGATGCGCGACGAGACGTGCGATGTGCTCGTTGTGGGAGCAGGCATCACGGGCGCGCTGACTGCGCTGACCCTCGCCGACGCCGGTCACGACGTGATGATCGTAGACCGCCGCGAGCCGGGAACGGGCTCGACGATTGCGAGCACGGCGATGATCCAGTTCGAGATCGACGAGCCACTGACGCGACTGGCGAAGCGCATCGGACCGGCGAAGGCGGCGCGGGTTTATAAGCGCTCGTACAAAGCGGTTCGCGACCTGAAGGCGATCATCCGCAAGCACGATCTGCGTTCCGATTGGGTCGACCGTCCGGCACTCTATCTGGCGGGCGACGATATGGGGCATCGCGCGCTGGAGGACGAAGCGCATGCGCGTGGGAAGATAGGGCTGCCGAGCCGGTATCTGGATGGCGCCGAATTGCGCGACACGTATGGGTTCGACAGGACGGGCGCCATTCTGTCGAAGGGCGCGGCAGAACTCGACCCGATCCGCACGTGTATTGCCAGCCTGAAGGCCGCGAAGGGTCTCGGCGCGCGGCTCTTCGCACCCGTCAACGTCACCAAGGCGGCGCATGATGGCCAAGCCATCCGCGTTACGACGAAGGATGGGCCGATCATGACGTGCCGCCACCTCGTGATGGCGACCGGCTACGAAGCGAGCCCGGCCATTCCCAAGGACTCCTTCGACATCATCTCGTCGTGGGCTATTGCCACGAAACCGGTGAGCCCGGTGCGTTTGTGGCGCGACAGGTGCCTCGTTTGGGAGGCGTCCGACCCCTACCTCTATATGCGAACGACGGAGGACAATCGAATTTTGGTTGGCGGCGAAGATGCGGCGGCGACCGCGCCGTCGAAGCGGCAAGCGGCGATTGCAACGAAGTCGCAAAAACTTTTGGACAAGGCGAAGGAGTTGACGGGCCTCAGCGAGCTCGAAATCGACTACGCCTGGGCCGGCGCCTTTGCGGAAAACCCGAAGGGGCTGCCGGTGTTCCGGCCGATCGAGGGCATTCCCGGCGCATTCGCGATCCTCGGCTGCGGCGGAAATGGCATCACCTTCAGCGTCATCGGGGCCCAGGTGATCCGAGGCGGGATCACGGGCAAGCGCGATCCGGACGCCTCGCTTTTTCTGGGGTAACGCGCGTTCGTGCTCGCCGCTACTCGTCGACGATCATTTCGAAGCCGCCGTAGATCAAGCGCTTGCCGTCGAACGGCATCGGGTTCTTGTCGGGTGCGAAGCGTGGATCGGCCATGGCGACCTTCATGCTTTTGTCGCGAACGGCCCGTGACGGCCAGACGATCCACGAAAAAACGACGGTCTCGTCATCCTTCTTCTTAACGGCCATCGGGAACGACGTGAGCTTGCCGTCCGGGACATCATCGCCCCAGCATTCGACGACACGGATTGCGCCATTCTCCTTGAACACTTCGGCTGTGATCCGGCAGTGCTCCAGATAGGTTTCCTTGTTCGCCGTGGGTACGGCGGCGACGAAGCCATCAACGTAGGTCATTGGCCATCTCCTTTGACGCATTGGCGTGCGATTACAGCGTGCGCGCGAGGTCTTCCAATTGCTCGGCGACTTTCGACCAGCCTTCATGGAAGCCCATCGACTTGTGGCGTTCGGTGGCGTCCTTGGTCCAGTGGCGGGCACGCGCCGTGTAGAGCGTGGTACCGTCGCCTTGATCCTCGAAGGTGACGATCGCAACCATGAAGGGCTCGCCGGCCGGTTCCCAGCCGCTCGTGAAAGCGTCGGTGAAGACTATCTTTCTGTTCGGCACGACTTCGAGATAGACGCCGGGGTTGGGGAATTCCTGGCCTTCCGGGCTGCGCATCACGATTAGACTTTTGCCGCCGGGCCGGACATCGACTTCGGCGCGGGCGATCGACCAAGGCTTGGGACAGAACCACTCTTTGATGAGGTCCGGTTCGGTCCAGCAGCGAAAAAGCTTTTCAGGCGTGGCCTTGATGTGGCGCGTGATCACGAGTTCGCGGTCATCGGCCGACGTTTGGGCTTCGGAATCCATCGTTTCCTCCTGTTAGCATCCCGGTCCTTTAAGCATCGCGTCTGCGGCGGCTTTTTGCAGGTCTTGCGGCGACAGCGTCTTGACCGTCGTCGCCAGCGACCATCTGTGCCCGAAGGGGTCTTCAACGACACCGTAGCGATCGCCCCAAAACATTTCGGCGGGTTCCATCACGGACTTTGCGCCGGCCGCGGTGGCGCGTTTGAAGAGTGCACCGACGTCGGAAACCTGGAGATGGAGCGTGACGGGGGTGCCGCCCAGAGTGGCCGGTGCCGCGTTGGCGTTTCCACCGGCATCGCGGAATTCATCGACGAGCATGACGACGTTGCCGCCGATCATGACAGCGGCGTGCATCAGCCGGCCATCCGGTGTGGGCAGACGCATCATTTCCTCCGCACCGAACGCCTTTTTGTAGAACTCAATCGCCTCGGCCGCACCTTTGCAGACGAGATGCGGCATGAGCTTCGTATCGGCGGAGGGGGCCGGGATCGCGTTGGCGTCGCCATCGATAAAGACCGCCCTGCTCGTAAATGGATCAAAAGGAATGGAAACGTGTTCATGGACGACGCGCCAGTTGCCCGCGACGCGCCGGTAGACGGCGGTGACACGCATCCACGTCGCGCCGCTTGGATGATCGGGCGGTTCGGGGACGAAGTGGTGCAAGGCGTGGAATGTGGCGAGATCACCATCAACGTGAATGGTGAGATCCTTATGCTCGGAGCGGAATTTGTCGGGGAAGTGGGGCATACATTCGGCCCAGATGCGGCCGATGTCGCGGGCTCCGACGGTGCGCGCGGGCGGGATGGCATCGAAGAGGACCGTCTCGGGACCGTAGTTGGCGACGATTTTTTCGGGATCTTTGGATTCGACCGCGCGCGACCATTCCGCGACCAGCCGTTCGATTTCCGCGACGTCCTTTGCGCTTCCAGTTGCCGCTTCCATGGTCAACTCCCTGACTGATTCCGTTTGAACAGACTTTCGACGTAACGCTTCAAGTGATCGATGCTTTCCGCCGCAATCTCGGGGCCGCCTTCAGCTTTGGCGAGAATGAAGGCACCTTGCAGGACGGCCTGGGTGTGCAGGGCGAGGCTGCGGGCCGTGAACGGAGCATCGACCCTGTACTCAGCCATGGCGGCGGCGATGTCGGCCTCGAGTGTGGCGGCATGGCCTGTTATCGATGCCGCGCACGCGTCGCGGATCGCCTCATGACTGGAATGAACCTCCTGCAGCATGGTTCCGGCGAGGCAGGTGAAGTCGGCGACCTCGCCGCGAAGTAACTCCTTGCGGAAGTCGATGTAGGCGAGGATGCGGTCCAGTGGGTCTGTGTGCTGATGGTAGGGCGCGGCGGCGAAAAGCGCGCCGGTGACCTCCGACCAGTGGCGCGCGGCGGCGACCGCGAGATCGTCCTTCGACGCGAAGTGGTGGAAGAACGCGCCTTTGGTGACGCCGGCGGCGGCGCACAGATCATCGACGGTCGTGGCCGCGTAGCCCTTGGCACGAATGAGGCCGAGGGCGGCGTCGAGGAGTTTTGTCCGGGCTGTGGAAACGCGGGCCATGGCATTATAATACCAACTGGTTGGTATGTATGCAAGTGGATCGGAGCGGAAATTTTTCGGGTGGCGACGGGGGTGGGGCTTGGGCAGTGGGGTGGGGGGTGGGGTTCGGGAGGGGCGTAGGGGAGGGTACTCAATGGCCTCCGCCCGGCAGGCATCGGGGCGTGGACAGGACCGACGCGACGTAGAGCGCTGAGCTGGTAGCGGAACGTGGGAATGCGTGTCGCGACTTCAAATGCACCATCGGGTCGGGGAGGCGGCGCTTGAAGCGAGGGTCAGGTGCCGGCGCCTGCGATTGAGTCCGGGCTCAACCGGGCGAACTTGGATGACCTAGGGTTCAGCCGTGGCGGTGCGCGAATGGTGGTTTGCAGGTGGCCCGTGCGCACGTGAATCATTGGTCGACGGCAGCACTGGTCGAGGTGCACAGTCGCGATGCGATTAGGTCTGACGAATACCTCGTGGCAGCAAGCGCCCCCAGAAAGCGAGCGTTGGAGATGCGCTTTGTCACCATGGCGTACGGGGCTGGTGTGGCACGCGTCGGCACTGTCACTCCGCAATGATCCGCATGTGCCGCGTTTCCGACAGCGCTCAAATTCTCCTGGGCTTCGCCATATGGCGTGCACAATGTCGCGCATGATGAACCATCCATCAACGTGGGGTGAGGGATTTGCCAGTGCGAACTGTGTCTCTTTCGGCATTCGCGATCGCGGGCATCGCGGGCGTAGCCTGGCTCTTGATGGATCAGCTTCCGCAAACGGCCGGCGCCGCCTATGCGACCGATGGGCGTTCGGTCTCGATTGCCGGGCGAAAGATGCGTTGCGGGAAGACGCCGGTGATCATGGACGCGGATATCCCATCGGAGGGATTGTCGGTGCCCGGCGAGGGCCTCTATCTCAACCCGTTTCTCTTGAATCGGCTGCCCGCGGCGGTGCAACAATTCATCTTCGAGCACGAGTGTGCGCATAAAGTGACGGGACCCGATGAACTCGGCGCCGATTGCGTTGCCGCCCAAGAAGGCGCTCGTGCGGGATGGCTCAAGCGGCAGGATCTTGATAGCATTTGCGAGTCTTTTGCCGGGCCGGCCACTGATACACACCCCTCCGGCAGGGTGCGTTGTGCGAACTTGAAGCAATGCTTCGCAGGGTCGAACGGGACGCGCCAGGAGCTTGCGCGGCATTCGGGCGCCATGACGTCCTCATGGCCATCGCCCGATGCGACGGCGCTCTATGACGACGAACCGGACGCGCCCTACGATTACTATATGGAATGAGCCTTCAGCCGCCTGAGTAGGCAGCGCCTAAACTTTCCATCAGCCCGCAGAACTCGGGAAAGCTGGTTGCGATCATGGCCGTGTCATCGACCGAGACAGGCCTGTCGCTGGCAAGTCCCATGGTCAGAAACGCCATCGCGATGCGGTGATCCATGTGCGTTGCGACAGTGCCGCCGCCGGGCACGCTGCCGGTGCCGTGCACAATGAGCGTGTCGCCATCGATTGTTGCACTGACCCCATTGGCGGCGAGGCCGGCCGCGGTCGCGGCGAGGCGATCACTCTCCTTCACCTTCAATTCGGCCAGGCCATCCATGCGGGTGTCGCCCACCGCGAAGCCCGCGACGGCGGCCAGCACCGGATACTCGTCGATCATGGAGGGCGCGCGTTCCGCCGGAACATGGACGCCGGTCAGCTTCGAATGGCGGGCGCGAATGTCGGCGATGGGTTCGCCGCCTTCCTCGCGCGCGTTGAGGAAAGCAATGTCGGCGCCCATCTCCTTCAACGTCGTATAAAGTCCCGTGCGCGTTTCGTTGACGAGGACCCCTTCGACGGTGACCTCGGAACCAGGGACGATCAGCGCCGCACAAATGAGAAACGCCGCAGACGATGGATCGCCGGGGACCACCACGGCGCGGCCTTCAAGTTCGGCCTCACCGTGAACCGTGATGCGCGTCAGCCCGCTTTTGACCGAGGTTTCGACCTTGGCGCCGAAGTAGCGCAGCATGCGCTCCGTGTGGTCGCGCGTCGGTTCTTTTTCGATGACGGTCGTTTCGCCCGGGGCCATCAGCCCGGCAATGAGAATGGCGCTCTTGACCTGCGCGGATGGCACCGGAAGTTCATATTCGATCGGCAAGAGACGGTCGGTGCCTTCCACAGTGAGCGGAAGCGTATCGCGATCTTCGCGCGTGACGAGACCCATCTGGCGGAGCGGCTTCAACACGCGGCCCATCGGGCGGCGGGACAGGGAGGCATCGCCCGTCATCGTCACCGCGATGCCGTGCCCAGCGACGACGCCCATCATCAGCCGGGTGCCGGTTCCGGAATTGCCGAAATCGATCGGCGTGCCGGGTTGTTTGAGACCGCCCGTGCCACGGCCGAGAACCGTCCAGGTGCCGTCAGATTTGGTTGCAGAAGCGCCTAGCGCCGAGACCGCTTTGGCCGTGTTAAGAACATCCTCGGCTTCCAGCAGGCCGGTTATCCTGGTGGTGCCGGTGGCCAACGCGCCGAACATCAGGGCACGGTGGGAAATCGACTTGTCGCCCGGGACGCGAAGGCGGCCCTTCAGGCCGGCCGG
Organism: uncultured Hyphomicrobium sp.; assembly: GCA_964458265.1. Lineage (GTDB taxonomy): Bacteria > Pseudomonadota > Alphaproteobacteria > Rhizobiales > Hyphomicrobiaceae > JAGVSR01. The sequence goes on from CAYWIF010000027.1 coordinate 33,535, forward strand.
GGGCTTGGCTGCGCTCAGCGGCCGCGGCTCAGCGCCATGTGCGCCCGATTTCGACACGTCCCGTTCCTTCAAGTGATTGGCGGGCCGCAAATCCGGCCCCGCACCGGCATCCATGAAGCGCGGATAGACCCGCTGGCGAGGGGGTTGTCAACGGGACACCGGAACTGGGCCTTGGGCGCGGCTCCGCGACCCATGCCGCATGTGGCGGGAATTGGTTTTGACAGGGGCTGACGGCTGTGGCAGACCCCCATCCTTCCTGTTCATTTCCGGGGTTTTCCATGTCGACCAAAGCCGCGCGCGGGATCAAGCGCACCTGCCAGAGCAACGAGTGCGGCGCCCGATTCTACGACCTCAACCGCGATCCGATCGCCTGCCCGATCTGCGGCACGATCTATCAGATCGCGCATGCGACGGGGCCGATCAGCGCGGCCATGATCGAAGAGAAGCCGCGCAAGCCCAAGAAGGAGCTGGTCGCCGAGAAGGAACTGGCACCGGAGGCCGCCGCGGAGGGCGAAGAGGCGCTGGTCGATATCGAGGAGGCGGAGGACATTCCGGCCGACGACGACGAGACCTTCCTCGAAGAGGAGGAAGAAGAGGGCGGCGACGTTTCAAACATCATCGGCGGCCCGGTCGCGGAAGGCGAAGAGGAAGTTTGAGGCGCGGGCCGCTGCGAGGCCTGCCTGACGCACGCGGTTTCTACTTGGCACTTGCAGTTTCTAAGGTTAGCGAATAGAGAGCGGGTCTCGCGCCGGTGCGGGCCGCTCTTGACGTTTCCACCGGCGTTCCCAGGTCGTTCAAGACCCGCAAGATCGGGGCTATAGCTCAGCTGGGAGAGCGCTTGCATGGCATGCAAGAGGTCACCGGTTCGATCCCGGTTAGCTCCACCATTTATAACGCTCACGCGCCTTGGCGGCGCTCCGCGGTGGCGCCGCTCGCGGCGGGTCGCCTTGCTCCCCGGGCTTGCGGCCCGAAGTGTTGAATGATGCTCACGCGCCTTGGCGGCGCTCCGCACTGTA
>CAYWIF010000027.1:34650-41492 GCA_964458265.1 uncultured Hyphomicrobium sp.
TGCGGCCCGAAGTGTTGAATGATGCTCACGCGCCTTGGCGGCGCTCCGCACTGTAGATGCCGAGCGGGGCTCGGGTGGCGCCGCTCGCGGCGGGTCGCCTTGCTCCCCGGGCCTGCGGCCCGAAGCGGTGTTTCCGGTTCGAGGCGCCAGTTGTCGATGCCTAAATGGTTGCGTTGATTAAGTCGCAATTCACGCAGGTGAGGGTTTGATGCCGCTATTGCGGATTGACGTTTACGAGGGCCGGTCGGACGAGCAGCTGGCGGCAGTGCTCGACGCGCTGCACCGGGCGATGCTTGCGGCATTCAAGGTGCCAGAGCGCGACCGCTATCAGATCGTGCACGAGCACAAGCCGTCGCGGATGATCATGGAGGACACCGGCCTCGATATTCCCCGCACGGCGAGCTTCGTGTTCGTGCAAGTCACCACCCGGCCGCGCTTGCGCGAGATGAAAGAGACGTTCTACAGGCTCGCGGCCGAGGAACTGGAAAAGTCCTGCGGGATCGCGCCCTCCGATGTCATGATCAATCTGGTTACGTGCACCGACGAGGACTGGTCGTTCGGGAACGGGCGGGCGCAGTTCCTGACGGGGGAGCTTTAGGGGTGCGTCCGACTTTCCTCCGTCGAGTCGGTCGGACGCGCCTTGGATCACCTAGAAGTCCTGTTTGATACCGACGTGGAAGAGACGCGGCGCACCGGGCAGGATGCCGCGCGTGCGGTCGGCAATGTACACGTCGTCAAACAGGTTCTTTACGGTGAAAAAGATGTCCGTGTTCGTTGGCTCGTAAGTGTAGGTGGTCCCGAAGTTGAAGATCGTGTAGGCGTCAAGCTTTCCGAACTGGCCGCTCGTGCCAACGGGTTCTTCGTTGTTGGCAAAGTCAGCGAACTGGTCACCGACGTAGACCATCTCCAGGTTTATATCGAAGTTCTTCTGCTGATAGCCTATGCGGGCCGTTACGAGATGCTCGGGCGCATAGGGCTGGCGGTTGCCCGCGGCGCTGCCCGCAACCACTGCTCCGCCAACGGCAGCAACATATGGCGTGGTTTGTTCGGCAGTCCAAAGATAGGTCCAGGCCAACGAACCGTATACGCTCCAATCGGTCCGCATCAGCTTGCCGCTGTCGATCCGCGAGTAAAGTTCGAAGCCTTCGAAGAGGGCCTCGCCCGATGCGATTGGCGTGTTGCCGCCGGCGATCGATCCGACAGCGATCAGGTTGTCGAAATCATTGCGGAAGTAGGTGCCGTCGACAATTACGCCGGAGATCGCCTCGCTCTTGAAGCCGGCTTCGACGTTGATGGAAGAATCTGCGTCGAGATCGACGCTGCCGCCAGCATTGTCGATGACGTCTTCGACGCGCGGCGGCGCGAAGCCTTCGTGCACGCCAGCGAAAAACTTGACCTTGCTGTTAACCTCGTAGCCAACACTGATGCCGGGGATGAATTTATCGATTTCGTCCGAACCGCGTGCACCGGTGAGATTGTTGGTCCGGCGGTTGTCGATCGACTCGAAGCGTGCGATGGGGGTTACCGACCATTGATCGAACTCGAACGTGTTAGCGGCCCAGAGTGAGAACGCGCGCGTTTCGCGCTCGTTGTCTTCGCTGATGGTGCCGGTACGGCCGGTCGGAGAGGTGGCATTGACCTGCAGCCGGTCCTGATCCTCGCCGTGATAGCGCCAGCCGGCCTGGAACAGGTTGCGCGTTGCTTGGGAGAACTGATGCTCGACCGACCATGTCTGCTGAATACCGGTCGCTTCGAAACTACGGAGGCGGCCTTGGGCGGAGTTGCAAAGATCCGGGTCGACGGCGATGCCTGCGGCACGCTGTTGCTGGAAATTGAGTCCGCCACTGAGGGGATAACTCGCATTGCACTGCGTGTCCGTCGTCGTGCTCGACTGCCGCCACCAATCGCGGTCGAAGGTGTTGTGATAGATGCTTGTTGAGACATTGACGGCGTCGTTCATATCCCAATTGTGGGTCAGCGAGAGGCCGTAGCGCTCTGTATCGAATGTGTCGTTTTTGAAGGGATTGTAGCGGATGCCGAAGTTGCGCCGCTCGGCATCGGTGATGCCGGAATAAGTAACTTGCGAGTCTTCGGTGAAGTAGTTGAACTTTGCGATTAGTGCGCTGTCGGGGCTGATCTGAGCGATGCCCTTCACAGTGACGTCGTCGACTTGATGATGCGTGTTGTCGCGCGCGCCTTGGCCTTCCTTGTGGATGTAATCGACCATGCCGCCGAAGTTTCCGACCCAGCCACCGTAATTGAACTGGCCGTTGTAGTAGTCGCGATTGCCGACAGTGCCGGCGACAAAGCCAGCGGGATCCTTCGGTGGCGTTGGCGTGACGTAGTTGATGGTGCCAGCAATCGTTTGCGGGCCGTAGCGAAGCATGTCGGTGCCCTTGAAGACCTCGACGCTCGAATACTTATCCATCGGCGGATGGAAGTAGCTCGCGTTATCGCCATACGGCGCGTACGAAAGGAAAAGTCCGTCTTCGAGCAACAAAGTTTTCGTGGACCGGGTCGGGTTCATGCCGCGAATACCGATATTCGGACGCATGCCGAAGCCTTCTTCGTCGCGGACGACGATGCCTGGCACTTTGCGGAGCGCTTCGTTCGTCGTGAAGACATGGCTCGTATAGAGCTCTTCGCTGTCGACGACAGCGGCCGACCCTTCAAGGTTCAGGATGCCTTGCCGGTCGCCAATGATCGTACCTGTCGTAGCGATCGCTGGAACCGCATTAGTCGACGTGGCGGAGACGACTGGTGCCTGGGTCGTCGCCGGAGCGGCGGTCGAAGGTGCGGAAGCAGCCTGAGCGGCGGCCGAGGCGGAAGTGGACGGCCTTTTCTTGGCGACGGGCGCCGTTGGATACTTTTGCTTCGTCGCGGACGGGGCCGTCTGAACTTCGATTTCCGGCAGAACGGCATCGGCTGCCACGGGCGCTGGTTCCGCATCCTGGGCGATCGCGACCGGGCTCGCAATTGCGATTGCGCCCGCAGAGACTGAAACAATTAGGCCAAAGCGATAGGTCCGGAACGAAGCGTTGAATCCCGATCGTGTATTTCCGCAGATCGTGCGTGACATTTGTGTCCCCCAATAGACGAGATGCAAGGTCTCGTGATCGGCCAGCAGCGGAGCGCCCTCTGCCTTTTGTGGTGCCGGACTTTAAAAAGCCGCGATCTCGACACCGGTCAAACGCTATAGTTTGAAACGATTTCAAACTGGACTTGAGATTTCAAGAATCTGAGGAGATTCGCAGATTCTCGACTCGCGCGGTCGATAAATTGCGCGCACGGTGCTGCAAAAGTGCAACCCTCAACTGTTGCTTTTTAGAGTGATTTTACGAAGGCGAGGAGCGCGTCGCGTTCTTCGCGGGAAAGTTCGGCATAGCCGTCGCGGGCGCTTTGCGCCTCGCCGCCGTGCCAGAGAATTGCTTCCTCGATCGTGCGTGCGCGGCCATCGTGCAGAAAGTTGGTGTTGCGGCTGACGGCCCCTGTCAGGCCGATGCCCCAGAGCGGCGGCGTGCGCCATTCGCGGCCATTTGCTTCGCCCTCGGGACGATTGTCGGCGAGACCCTCGCCCATGTCGTGCAGCAGCAGATCGGTGTAGGGCCAGATCTTCTGGTTGGAGAGGTGGGGCTGGCCGGGGACTGTACCGGTGGTGTGCGACGGCGTGTGGCACGCGGCACAGCCGATGCGATTGAACAGCGTCTTGCCGGCGCGCGTGACGGGGTCGCCGGCGCGGCGGCGTGGTGGCACAGCGAGGTTTTGCGCATAGAACACGACTAGGCTGAAAAGTTCGCCGCCGATCTCGTGACCGTCCTGGCGCGGGCTGTCGCCGTGTGGCGCATCGATGCAGACTTTTTGCATCGGCGTGCATTCGCCATATCCACCTGGAAACAAAGGATTGGAGATGCCGATGTCGCTGGCGAAGGCCTCGGCACTCTGCTGCTCGATGGTGGCGTTGCCGGCCTTCCAGCCGAAGCGTCCCAGCATGGGCTTTTCGTGGCGGAGCGACCAGACCTCGTTGGTGCGGCCGGAAATGCCGTCACCGTCTTTGTCATCGGGATCGGCGGCGTCGCGGATGCGCTCCTCGGGGATGGCTTCGAGAAGGCCAAGTCCGATCATCTGCGGGGCCACGCGTGCAGACAGCATCACGTCCCGGTGCAGCGGGCCGTAGCCGAGGTGTGTCACGGCGTATTTCGGTTCGCGCAGGGTGACGGTTGTGCCGTCACCGAGTTTGACGGGCTTGTCCGTGTCGTCGATGCGCATGTGTCCTTCGATTGGCACACCCTGCACGGAATGGTTCTGGAGTTGATGGCCGTAGGTGGGCTCGGCGATGACGTTGACGCGCCGTTCCGCGAGCAGCCGTTCGTGCTCAGGGGTTTGTGGGGGGATCGAGAGCCGCAGGAACATGGAAACAGCGGTGTCATCGGGGAAATTGGCGGCAGGCGGTGCGCCGCGCCCGTCCTTCAGGTGGCAGTTCTGGCAGCCGCGCGCGTTGTACAGCGGGCCGAGGCCGTCGCTTGAATCGGTCGACGCGGGGGGCGTGATCCAGAACTTGCTGAAGATCGAATTGCCGATGCGGAAGCGGCCTTCATTCTCGAAACTGATGCCTTGCGAGGGTTGCGAAAACGCTTCGCGATTGACACGGCTGCGGCGGGTGGTGGCGCCGCCGCCGGGGCTCTCTTCGCCGGGCTCGAGCTGTGATTGGGCAGCGAGTTCAAGAATGCGGGGGCTGGGCTCTTCGATGATGAGCTGGTCCGACGGTGCGGTGGGCTCGGCCGAGAGGGCGATCGCACCGCCGAGAGCGAGCGGCGCAAGCGCGGTTAGCGCGGTGATGATTTTTGCGGCCGGCACGTGCGGTATCAACCCTTGTCCTCGCCCGTCACCTTCTCCGGGGCGTCGAGGCTGTCTGAACCCAGGATCGCTACTCCGTCGATTTTCAACAGCGCGATGGCTTCCTCGAATGTCCTTGCTTGCGCGGCCAACGCATCGATGACCGATTGGACGACGGCGTTCCCTTCCGGGTTGTCCTCGCCGATCATCTGGTCGTAAGCCTCGATTGTTTCAGCGCGCGTCTTCAGTTCGGTCATGCGGTCCATGGTGACACCGATAGCGGCCCGGATCTTGGCATCGACGGCCGGGTTCGCCGCTTGCACGAGATCCGAGACGCTGGGGCCTTTCACTTCGGAACCATCGAGGCGCTTGTAGGTGCCAAGGTAGATGTTGCGGATACCGACGGCATTGTAATAGTGCGAGTTGTGAGTGTTGTCCGAGAAGCAGTCGTGCTCTTCCTCAGGGTCATGAATCATGAGGCCGAGCTTCATGCGCTCGCCGGCGAGTTCGCCGTAAGTGAGGCTACCGAGGCCGGTGAAAAGTGCGACAAGACCGGCCCTGCCGTTGTCCTTCATCACCTCGCGGCGCGCGACGCCGGCGGCGGACCAGTGGCCGGCCATGAGTTTTAATTGATCGACGAGAAGTTGGGTGGCGACGCGCAGGTATTGCGCGCGGCGGTCGCAGTTGCCGCCGGTGCAGTTTTTCAAGTCGAAGTCGGTTGCCGGGCGATTGCCGGCGCCTTTACCGGTGCCATTCAGATCCTGGCCCCAGAGCAGGAATTCGACGGCGTGGTAACCGGTGGCCACATTGGCTTCGACGCCGCCAGCTTCGTGCAGATGGCGGACGAGAAGTTGCGGCGTTATGTTTGAAGCGTCGATGGTCTCGCCAGCGATTTTCAGGGATTTGTTGGCGATCACGTTGATCGCGTAGCCCTCGTTTTCCTGTGTGTCGGCTTCGCTATAGGTCCGCGACACATAGTCGATCAGGCCTTCGTCCAGCGGCCAGGCGTTCACCTTGCCTTCCCAGTCATCGACGAGCTTGTTGCCGAAGCGATAGACCTCAGTCTGCATGTAGGGTTCGCGGGCGGCAACCCAGGCGGCGCGAGCGGTCGCCAGAGCTTCGTCGGAGGGGTTGGCGAGCAGGTCCTCAATCTTTTTCTGCATCTCGACGGCGGCGGCGTGGCTGTCGGCGAAGTTGGCTGCGGCGATGTCGGCATAATTTGTTATGACGGCGGAAGTGGACGGCGGTTGCGCGTGGGCTGGCGTCAGCGCGGCAAATCCCAAGATCAAAATGGTTGGCCCGAGCATCGCAAGGGCGGAACTCATCGCAGTACGTGCCGTTTTCATGGCCGTTCCCTATCCCATGGTCGAGTTCGCAGGTCTCGACAGCGGGCGCACCGTTGCCGGTACGTGTGTGGACCAGATGACGGATGCAGCCATCTGCCGTCAAACGCTATGATTTCGAAGAGTTCTTGCTTGAAACTGTATTCGCAGATTTGCGTGGTCGTTGCACCGTTGACGCAACAGATCATTGCGTCACGGCAAAAGAAAAACGCCCCGTGTTGTAAGACACGGGGCGCTTTGAAATCCGGACGAAGAGGGGAACCGCGCTGTCCGCGCGACCTGATGAATTTTGTTTTCTATCTCACAACTTTGCAGACCTGGCAGCGACCTACTCTCCCGCGTCTTAAGACGAAGTACCATCGGCGCTGGGGCGTTTCACGGCCGAGTTCGGAATGGGATCGGGTGCAGCCACCCCGCCAAAACCACCAGGTCGGCGAAGTTGTGAGATGAAAATTTCTGGTCTTCCGTGCTTGTTCGATGAGCATTGCTTAATGAGAGCAATCAAGCCGATCGAGCTATTAGTACCGGTAAGCTACACGCCTTGCAGCGCTACCACACCCGGCCTATCAACGTGGTGGTCTTCCACGGCTCTCAAGGGAGAACTTGTTTTGAGGTGGGTTTCCCGCTTAGATGCCTTCAGCGGTTATCCCGTCCGCACATAGCTAC
>CAYWIF010000028.1:0-37690 GCA_964458265.1 uncultured Hyphomicrobium sp.
CGCCACGTGCCACTAAAGACCGCCGCCGCATTTGCTCCCCATTGCGCGCCTATGCCATAGTCCCGGCTCGTTCAAAGACTTGGGTAGAGGATGCCGGTGGCGACCATCGAACCGGCCGAGAGATGACGAGCAGACGCAACACGATTGCCCGAACCCTGCGCCGCGCACGTCCAGTTGCGCGGACGTCGGCGCTCGCGCTTGCCTCCGTGGTGTTGGCAGGACTCCCAGCCGCCGCCCAGTTCTCCTGGCCTTGGGACGAACCCGAAGTTCGCCGCCCGGTGGAACAACCTCCCCCTGCCTGGAGGCCACCGCCTGAACCCTCCGCCCGTCCCGGCGTGCCGCCGCCAGGAGCCGGCGGCCGTTCGCCGGTCTGTCTTCAACTTGAGCAGCGCTTGGTGCAGGAAACCCAGGCCGGCGGCCAGTCGCGCGACCTGATCCCCATGGTCGAAGGCCAACTGCGCCAGGTCGATCAGCAACTCCGCCAGGGCAATCAGACCCTCGATCGCTCCTGCTACGAATATTTTCTGTTCTCCAAAACGCTGCGCAACACGCGCAAGTGCGTCGATCTCTCGCGCGAAGTCGAAGGTCTCAAGCGGCAGAAGGTCGATCTGGAAAATCAGCGCAATCAGTTGATCGCCTCGACCGGCCGCTCCTACACCGACGAGATCGTGCGCGAACTGGCCCGCAACAACTGCGGCGCGTCCTACCAGCAGCAGGCCCGGCGCACCGAATTGAACCCCTTCCAGTCGCTGTGGCAGGAAGACAGCGGCGGCAGTGGCGGCGGTGGTCTCGGCAGCTCGTTCTCCAACCTGCCCTACGCCACCTATCGCACCGTGTGCGTCCGGCTGTGCGACGGCTATTACTTCCCGGTCAGCTTCTCCACGCTCCCCAACCATTTCGAGCGCGACGCCGAAGTCTGTTCGTCGAAGTGCGCCGCGCCGACGGAGCTTTTCTACTATCAGAACCCCGGCGGATCGGTGGAGCAGATGGTCGGCGCCCAAACGAACACGCCCTACACGTCGATGAAGACGGCATTCCGCTACCGCAAGGAATACGTCCAGGGCTGCTCGTGCAAGGTTGAGGAGTACAACGCCGGCACACCCGGCGCCGTCGATGGAGCCCAGCAACAAGGCGCGGTGCCCCCACCGGCGGGCGCACCCGCGTTGCCGACACCGGCACCACCTTCGACCGCAACGGCCGGCGACGTTGGTGGATGGTCGTCCGAAACCGTGACGCCGTAAGCCCCCGGTGTCCTACGACGCCATGAACCGCACACAATAGACCGGCGGCAACCGGCCTGCAGCCTCGATCCAGCTCTCGCCGCCATCTTCACTCACCCACACGCCGCCCGTCGTGCTGCCCATCGCCAGCCGCCGGCCGGTTCCATCAATATCCAGCGCATGACGATAGACCAGATCGTAGGCGTGTTCCGCAGGCAGCCCCCGGCTCAAGGTCTCAAACGTCCGCCCGCCGTCCTGCGTGCGCGTCACGACGAAACGGCCACCCTCCGGAACGCGCTTCTCGTCCTTGATTGCGGGCACGAACCACGCGGTCTTGCCGTCCTTGGGATGAACCTTCACGGCAAATCCGAACGTCGAAACTCCGACATCCTCGATTTCGCGCCAGGTTTCTCCGCCATCCTCCGAATGGAAGATGCCGTTGTGATGCTGAATCCAGAGCCGGTCCGGCTCGCCCGCGCATTGCGCCAGGGCATGAACATCCTGTGAAATCGGATCATGCGCTTGTTCGGGTGGCGTGTATTCCGCCCGCAGGCCCTTGCCACGCACGCGCCAGCTCGCGCCGCCGTCGTCCGTCTGCCACATGCCGCCTGTCGAAACGCCAACCCGCACAATCGCGGAGTTGCGCGGATCGACCTCGATCGCATGCAGACCGGGAAGATCTGCGCCGCCACCCATCCACTTCGGGCGATCGGGATGATGCCACAGCGATTCAACGATCCGCCACGTCGCACCGCTGTCGTCCGATTTGAACAGCCCACCCGGTATCGTTCCGCACCACAGCGTCCCGGGCTCGTCGCTGCCGCCGGTCTCAAGCGCCCAGATCCGCACCGTCGACCACGGCAGCGGCCGGCCCCACATGTCGTTTTCTTCCAGGCCTTCCGGCTTCGGCGGATAGGCCGGCGCCGGGAGTTCCTCCCAGACCCGTGTTGCCTCGTCCGCGCGATGCATCTTCACGCCGAAATGCCCGTGATCGAGCGCAGCATGGATATGTCCGTGCCGCGCGTCGTGCAGCACCATCGACACGTTGTCGCCGAAGAAATCCGTGTGCGTGATCGTCCAGGGCTTTGCCGCCGGCCCCTTGCGCTCGAACGTGAAAAGCCCCTTGCGCGTCGCTACGAGGATCCGGTCGCTCATGTCATGCTCCCACGCGCAGCAACGGCTGCCTTAACCGCCAGACAAGGACTGAAGAACGTAGATTTCGGAGGCCGGACCGACCGGATCGCTGAGCAGCCTCCGGTCAGCGACGCGCACGCCATCGACAAAAATAAGCATGTGCTTTCGCAATGCCGACTGATCGTCGAGGATGTAATGACGCGCGCGCTGGTTTCCGTCGAGTGCCGCATCGAGCGCGGCCCGCACGGTCGCGCCTTCCACCTTCACCGGCGGCAGCGTCACATGCCGTTGCAGCGCCGGCGCGAACACAACTCTCGGCATCATCCGCCCCGGTCTGTCCCTGCTCCCCATTCCGCCCGGAGAAGACAACATCAATCGGGCCGCTTCAAGCCGTCCGGCCCGAAATTCGCGCCAGCGCTTTCTCCCGTCCGATGATCGGCAGCAGCGCCTTCAATTCTGGTCCGCTCTCCCGCGCCGTAAGTGCAAGCCGCAGCGGATGAAACAGCGCCCTGCCCTTGGCTCCGGTCGCGGCCTTGACCGCGTTCGTCCACTCGCCCCACGTCGCCTCGCCCCACGGCTCGGCCGGAAGGACCGTCGCCGCCTTGGCAAGAAAGTCCGCGTCCTCGACAATCGGTTGAACCGGTCCGCTGACGACGGTCCACCACTCGTCCACATCGTCGAACACCGAAATATTTCCGCGCACGGCGTCCCAGAAGGCCTCGCCGCCGCCGATCCCGCGGGCGCTCAGCCGCTCGGCTATTTCTGAATAGGGCGTGGCATGAAGAAACCGCGCGTTAAGTGCGCGCAACTCGGCAAGGTCGAACCGCGCCGCCGACGTTGAGACGTGCGAAAGATCGAGCCGCGACGCCAAATCGTCCATCGACCGCAGAGGTTCGATCGCATCCGACGTGCCGATCAGCGCCACATAACTCGCAACCGCCAACGGCTCCAGATCGCGGCTGTTCATCAGCGCCATGTCGCCCGAGCGTTTCGACATCTTGAGATCGCCGCCGGCCGTCAGCAGCGCATGATGCGCGAATGCCGGCGGCACGGCGCCCAGTGCCCGGAACAGATCGACCTGCACGCCCGTATTCGTGACGTGATCCTCGCCCCGGATCACGTGCGTGATCCCGAAATCGATGTCGTCCACCACACTGGTGAACGTATAGAGGTACGTGCCGTCCGCGCGGATCAGCACCGGATCGGACAGCGATCCAAGATCGACCGTCTGCGCCCCACGGATCAAATCGTCCCACGCGACATTGGTCGGTTCTGGAAGAATGCCGCCCGCCGTCCCCGAATTATCGAGCCGCAACCGCCAATGCGGCACACGCCCCTCCGCCGCCAACTGCGCGCGCTCTTCATCGGACAACTTCAGCGCCGCCCGGTCATAGATCGGAGGCCGTCCGCTCGCGAGCTGCCGCTTGCGTCGCCGGTCGAGTTCATCGGGCGTCTCAAAGCAGGCATAGAGCCGGCCGGATGCTTTCAACTGTTGCGCCGCTTCGTCGTAGCGCTGAGTGCGCTCCGACTGCTTCGCCTCTGAACCCCACTGAAACCCGAGCCAGCGCAGATCCTCGCGGATCTGACCGGCGAACGCCTCCGACGAACGCTCGCGGTCCGTGTCGTCGAGCCGCAAAAGAAACGTTCCGCCGTGCTTTCGGGCAAACAGATAGTTGAGCACGGCCGTGCGCAGATTGCCGTAATGCAGATAGCCGGTTGGGCTTGGCGCAAAACGAAGATGCGGGGTCATGCTGCGTCACCGTCATCGGATCGGGGCAGTGCAATCCTTCCTGCGGCCGCACCGCTCGGCAGCGTCACGTCTTTTTCTCGAAACCGGTTGGTGATCGGGTACCGCCGGTCGCGCCCGAAGTTCCGCGCGGAAATTTTGACCCCCGGCGCCGCCTGCCGGCGCTTGTATTCCGCCAGATAGAGCAACCGCTCGACCTTCTGCACCGTCGCCAGATCGTGCCCGCGCTGGACGACATCCGCAATCGGCAACTCCTGTTCGACGAGACAGAACAGGATATCGTCCAACACATCGTACGGCGGCAGGCTGTCTTGATCCGTCTGGTTCGGCCTCAACTCCGCCGACGGTGCCTTCGTCAGAATGCGCTCTGGAATAACCGGCCCGCCCGGACCAAGCGCACCCTTCGGCACATGCGCGTTCCGCCACCGGCAAAGCCGGTAAATCTCGCCCTTATAGAGATCCTTCACGGGATTGAACCCGCCGTTCATGTCGCCATAGAGCGTTGCGTATCCGACCGACATTTCGCTCTTGTTGCCGGTCGTCAGCACCATCAGGCCGAGCTTGTTGGAAATCGCCATCAGGATCGTCCCGCGCGCCCGGCTCTGCAAATTCTCTTCCGTGATGTCCTCGTTCCGCCCGGCAAAGATTTCGGCCAGTGCATCGCGAAACCCCTGCACCGGTTGCTCGATCGGAACCACGTCATAGGCAATACCGAGAGCCTTGGCGCACCCGGCTGCATCCTCATGGCTTTCCTGCGAGGTGTACCGGTACGGCAGCATGACCGCGCGGACGCGATCCGCGCCGAGCGCATCGACGGCAATGGCGGCCACGAGCGCGCTGTCAACCCCACCTGAAAGTCCAAGCACGACGCCGGGAAACCCGTTCTTGTCCACGTAATCGCGCAGGCCCAGCACGCAGGCGCTATAGGCAGCGGCATCGCCCTCCGGCAGCTTCGCAACGCCGCCCGGCTTGCAGACCCACCCACCCGTTTCACGCGTCCATTCGGTCAAGACGAGCGCTTCTTCCCACGCCGGCATTTGCACGGCGAGCGAGTGATCCGCATTCAATACGAATGACGCCCCGTCGAACACGAGTTCATCCTGACCACCGGCAAGATTGAGATAGACGAGCGGCAGGTCCGTGCCAGCTACGCGCGCCACCGCCACGTTCATTCTGAGATCGGGTTTCGGCCAGTCGAACGGCGAACCGTTGGGCGAGATCAGGATTTCCGCGCCGCATTCCGCCAGGCACTCGCACACCTGTTCTTTCCAGATGTCCTCGCAGATCGGCACACCGATCTTGACACCTTTGAACATGATCGGTCCCGGCAGCGGACCCGGCGTGAACACGCGCATCTCGTCGAAGACGCCGTAGTTCGGCAACTCGACCTTGGTCCTAACGGCCTTCACCTCGCCCTCGTCGATGAGAACGGCGGCGTTATAGACACGCGGCTTCGTCTCACCCGCCTCGGGCCAGATCGTCCCCGTCAGTACGGCCGGCCCCGGACCCATCGTCCGCGCCAGCTCTTCCACCGCGAGAAGCGCCGCCTGCTGGAATGCCGGCCGCAGCACAAGATCCTCCGGCGGATAGCCCGTCACGAACAACTCGGGAAACACCACCAGGTCGGCCCCGAGCTTTGCTGCGGTTTCGCGCGCGCCACGCATCTTCGCCACGTTGCCGGCGATATCGCCGACGACGGGGTTCAACTGGGCAAGTGCGATCTTCAGCGTGGAAGCAGGCTGGGTCATGCGGGGCTTTTACGTCGCCGCTGCGTCCCGGTCCACGGGGCAAAGCGGCTATTCTTCGTCCTCGTCGCACGGCACGGGAAACTCGGTGTCCGGCGACCAGCAGATATCCGCCGAGCCGTCCTGGATGCGGGCATGTGCCGGCCATGCAACGAACGCGGCAACGCCTGCGAACAAAGCCATCGCCGCACATATGCGTATGACGCGCAACATAGGGTGCGAAAACTCCGCGAATGTGCGCCCGATCGTGCCATAAACCCTGCCAGGCTGCCCAGAGGCTTCGGGGGACGACGTTTTGAGCATAAAAGATAACGACGGCACCGAACCCAAGTTGAACCGGGCGATTGGCCCTTGGGAGCTGACCCTCTACGCACTTGGCAGCATGTTGGGGTCCGGCATTTACGCTCTCGTCGGCAAAGCCGCGGGCGTCGTCGGCAACGCCGTCTGGCTCTCGTTTCTGGCCGCCCTGTGTGCCGCACTTCTGACCGCACTCAGCTACGCCTCCCTCGGTTCCCGCTACCCCCGCGCCGGCGGCGCCGCCTTCGTCACCGACCGCGCGTTCGGTCTGCCCCTGCTATCGTTCGTCGTCGGATTGGCGCTTGTATGTTCCGGCATGACGTCCGTCGCGACGCAATCGCGCGTTTTCGCCGCGAACCTCGCCGAACTTCTGGGCGTTGCGACGATCCCCGTCGAGGCCATCGCCCTGGGTTTTCTTCTGATCACGGCGGGTATCGTCTTTCGCGGTATTCGCGAGAGCATGTGGGTCAACGTCGCCTGCACGCTCATTGAGGTCGCCGGCCTCCTGATCGTCATCGCGGTGGGTTTGAGCTACTGGGGCAGCGTCGGCTACTTCGAAACGCCGGCCGAATCGTCTGACGCGGGCACGGCCCTGCTCATCCTTCAGGGTTCCATCTTAACGTTCTTCGCCTTCATCGGCTTTGAAGATACCTACAACGTCGCCGAGGAGGTCAAGAATCCCGAGACGACCATCCCATTTGCGCTCGTCGGCGCGATGTTGCTTGCGACCGTCCTCTACATCGGTGTCGCCATATCCGCCGTCTCGGTCGTGCCCTATCAGGAGCTTGCGGCTGCCCCCGCGCCGCTCGCCACCGTCATGGAACGGGCGGCACCCGCCTTCCCCGCGATTGCCCTCGTCTTCATCACCATGTTCGCTGTCGGCAATACAGCGCTTCTCAACTATGTCACGTCGTCCCGCCTGCTCTACGGCATGTCGAACCAAGGGCTGCTGCCGCCGGCCGTAGGCCGCGTCCATCCCAAGCGCCAGACACCGCACATCGCCATCTTGTTGCTGCTCGCGCTGCTGGCGCCCTTGATGCTCTCCGCCGGAATTGCCGAACTCGCCGCCGCCACGGTACTGCTGCTTCTGTTCTCGTTTGCCGTCGTCAACGCCGCGCTGTTCGTCCTGAAGCGCCGGCCCGGCGAACCGCCCGGCCGCTTCGAAATCCCGGCCTGGGTTCCTGCCGTCGGTTGTATCCTGTGCATCGCGTTGATCGTCGTGCGCGTCGCGACCGGCGACGTGAAGGCGCCCATGATCGCCGGAGTCCTCCTCGCCGGAATAATCGTCCTCTACCGCTTTGCCGCCGCAAAAACGGAAGCGCCGCAGACCTGATGGTCCACGGCGCTTGAACGTACCCAATTGTGTCGCAGCCGGTTATTCCGCCGCCTGCACCGGTTCGGCCGCCGTCCGCGACAACCGCTCCAGCTTCATCCGCTCGGCCACGAGGAACGCCAGTTCCAGCGCCTGATCGGCATTGAGGCGCGGGTCGCAGTGCGTGTGATAGCGATCCTGCAATTCCGCTTCTGAGATCGCCGTCGCGCCGCCCGTGCACTCCGTCACATTCTGGCCCGTCATCTCAACATGAATGCCGCCCGCGTGCGTACCTTCCGCGCGATGCACGTCAAAGAACGCCTCGACTTCCTTCAGGATGCGGTCGAACGGCCGCGTCTTGTACCCGGTGGCCGCCGAAATCGTGTTCCCGTGCATGGGATCGCACGACCAGACGACCTTGCGTCCCGCCTTTTCCACCGCGCGGATCATCTTCGGAAGGTGCTTTTCGACCTTGTCGTGGCCGAAGCGGCAGATCAGCGTCAGACGCCCCGGCTCGTTCTTCGGATCGAGCGCCTCGATCAGACGCAACAGCCCATCGGGCTCCAGCGTCGGACCGCACTTGAGCCCAATCGGATTCTTGATTCCGCGGAAATACTCCACGTGCGCATGGTCCGGCTGCCGCGTCCGGTCGCCGATCCACAGCATATGACCGCTCGTCGCGTACCAGTCGCCGCTCGTCGAATCCCGCCGCGTCAGCGCCTCCTCATAGCCGAGCAGCAGCGCTTCGTGGCTCGTGTAGAAGCTCGTCGCGCGCAATTGCGGCGTGTTTTCGCTCGTGATCCCGCAAGCCCGCATGAAGCCCAGCGTCTCGGTGATCCGCTCCGCCAGTTCCTGATAGCGATGCCCCTGCGGGCTGTCCTTCACGAACCCCATGTTCCACTGGTGCACGCGCTCCAGATCGGCATAGCCGCCGGTCGCGAACGCGCGGATCAGGTTCAGCGTCGCCGCCGACTGACGGTAGGCCTCGATCTGCCGCTGCGGGTCGGGAATGCGTGCCGCCGGGGTGAATTCGGATCCATTGATGATGTCGCCGCGATAGCTCGGCAGTTCGACATCGCCCTTTTTCTCGCCCGGCGACGAGCGCGGCTTGGCAAACTGCCCGGCAATGCGCCCGACCTTCACCACGGGGCTGCCGCCCGCGTACGTCAAAACGACCGCCATCTGCAGAAATACGCGGAAGAAATCGCGAATGTTGTCGGCGCGGTGTTCCAGGAAGCTTTCCGCACAATCGCCGCCCTGGAGCAGGAACCCCTGCCCCTCGCAAACCTGCGCCAGCGTCTTCTTCAGGTCCCGCGCCTCACCAGCGAACACCAGCGGTGGGAACGTCGCCAACCGCGCCTCCGCATCCGCGAGTGCCTTCGCATCCGGATACTCTGGCACCTGCACGATGGGTTTCGAGCGCCAGCTCTCCGGGGACCAATTCGCTGCCGACATGGCACCTAAACTCCGAGAAAAAGTGAAACGGCCGCCGTCCCGCGAGGGCCCCATTGCCTCCGCAAGTTCCGACGACCCCGAACGTTCGCTAGCCGTTCTTCAACTTATACGCCACTCCGGTCAACCGCGCCAGAAGTGCAAACCGGCCGGGACGACCGGTCCACACCTAGGCTTGCATGGCCAACGGCTGCCCGGCTACGGCTGCCGCTCCACCGCTCCGGGCAAGGTCGGCAACTCGGTCGGCACCTCCGGCGCCGGCGCCGGAAGACCCGCTTCATTGGCCGTCGCCGTATCCCGATTGGGATCGAGCGTCAGGGCAGGATCGGCGACGAGCGGCAGCGTTCGCCGGTACATTTCCGTCTCGATCGTTATGCGCAATTCGTCGGACACGAACGGAATCGAGCGCGTCAGCCCGAAGTCCGACCGGCGGATTTGTGTCTTCGCCGAGAAGCCCGACGCGTACACGCCCGCAAAGGTCGGATTGATCGCCGACAGTGGATGTTCGCCGGAAAAATTCCAGATCACGTCGAGCACCACCGGCCGCGCAAAACCGTTCATCGCCAATTCGCCCGTCACTTCCGCCGTACGCTGGCCGGTCGGCGTTACGCTCACGCTTTTGAACGTCAGGTCGGGATGCGCGTCGGGATCGAAAAACTCGCGCGAATTGAGCAGATGCTCGTCGAGTTTTTGCACGCCCGTCTGGATGCTGCGCACCGGAATAGTCACGTCCACACTGCTGGCCGCGACATTGTTCGGATTAAAGTTCACGACGCCTTTGACTTGCGTGAACCGCCCGCTCTGGCGCGACAGCCCCAAGTGGTCCCACGAGAACCGCACTTCGGTGTGTTCCGGGTCGAGATCATAGACATCGGCGCGCACCGGCGCCGCACACAACAGCACCGCCGCCAGAGCCGCAGCCCGCGCTAGAAAGTGCTGGCGTCTCGATCCGCTGAAGCGGCCCCAGTTGGCCAAGAGCATTGCAAAGGCCCTCCATAAATCAAGGCCTTGGCATCATATCCATGTGACCATATTGCGGCGCAGCACATCACAGCGAGGCCGTCATCCCCCCGTCGACGACCAATTCCGACCCCGTCATGTACGCACTGTCGTCCGACGCGAGAAACAGGGCCGCCTTGGCGATATCTTCTACCGTGCCCAGCCGTTTCAGCAGCGTTCGGTCGACGAGCCACTTCTCGAATACGGGGTTGCGCAGAATACGTTCCGTCAGCGCCGTTTCGATGTAGCCCGGCGAGAGTGTATTTACGCGGATATTGAATGGCGCATACTCGAATGCGAGCCCCTTGGTCAGCGCCACCACCGCGCCCTTCGTCGCCGAATACCCGGTGAGCTGCCGCAACCCCCGGCTCCCCATGATCGACGCGACGTTGATCAGCGACGCGGACGGCGACCCGCGCAAGAGTTCAAACGCATCGCGCGCCACGCGCACAACACCATCGAGATTGACCTCGCGAATTTTCACCCAGTCCGCATCCGTCATGTGCCGGAAGTCGCCGCGCACGTTGAGCCCGGCGTTGTTGACCAGCACGTCGAGCCGCCCGTGCTCCGTCTGCACGCGCCGCATCACCGCCGACACGTCCTGACCTTTGGAGACGTCCATCGCCGCCGCCCGCGCCGTGCCGCCGCCGGCAACGATCCCCGCCGCAACGCTTTCCGCCGCGGCTCCATCCACATCGGTCACGAAGACGACCGCACCTTCCGCCGCAAAGAGTTCAGCCGTCGCCCGGCCGATCCCGTTCCCCGATCCGGTGACGAGCGCAATCTTGTCCTGCAGGCGGCGCATTCATGTCCTCGCGTTCACGTGGCGCCGTCACACGGCGGCCCAGCGCACCTTAAAAGCTGCTCAACGCTTGGTGCGCAAGGTGACAAGCTCTTCTGCCGCGCTCGGGTGCACCGCCATGGTCCGGTCGAAGTCGGCCTTCTTGGCGTTGAGATTGAGCGCGATCGCCGCCATCTGCACCATTTCGGCGGCGTCCGGACCGAGAATGTGGACCCCGACCACCCGGTCGCTCACGCCGTCGACGACGAGCTTCATCAGCGTGCGCTCATTGCGGCCCGCCAGCACGTTGCGCATCGGCCGGAATCGCGTCTCGAAAATATCGACACGCGCCATCGATGCCCTGGCCAAGTCTTCGCTCAAACCGACGGTCCCGATCTCGGGTGTGGTGAAGACGGCGGTGGGAATGTTGTCGTAGGCCGTGGACCACGGCGTCAGACCGAACTGCGTATCGGCAAACGCATGTCCTTCGCGTATCGCCACCGGCGTCAGGTTCACCCTGTTCGTGACATCGCCGACAGCAAATATACTTGGCACGCTCGACCGCGACTCGTGATCGACCACCACGGCCCCCAGCGCATCCAGCGCCACCCCGGCGGATTCCAGTCCAAGCCCCCGCGTATTCGGGGACCTGCCGATAGCGAACAGGATCTGTTCCGCCATCAACACCTCGCCGCCGCGCGTCGTACCCACGAGCGACCGGTCTCGCTTCTCGATCCGCGAAAACACATCCCCCATCACCAGCCGGACGCCCCGCGCGGCCAGTGCCTCCATCAGCCCATCCCGCAACTGCATGTCGAAGCCGCGCAGAACTTTTTCGCCGCGATAGATGAGCGTGACCTCGGAGCCAAGTCCGGCAAAGATCGACGCAAACTCAACCGCGATATAACCGCCGCCCGCCACCACGATGCGCCGCGGCTGTTCCTTCAGATCGAAGACCTCGTTCGACGTGATGACGTGCTCGACGCCGGAAAGCCCCGCATCGACATTGGGAAGTCCGCCGGTCGCAATCAGAATGGTTCGCGCCGTCACCGCGCGCCCGCTGGCAAGCACCACCGCCTGCGGCCCGGAAACCGTTGCCCGCTCATCGAAAATGGTGACGCCGGCACCTTCCTGCACGGCGCGGTAAAGCCCTTCGAGCCGCGCGATTTCCCGGTCCTTGGCCGCTATGAGTGCCGCCCAGTTGAACGCCGGCGCACCGGTCTCCCATCCGAAACCGCGAGCATCCTCGAAATCACTCGAATAGCGGGACGCATAGACCAACAGCTTTTTCGGCACGCACCCGCGGATCACGCACGTCCCGCCGATGCGGCTCTCCTCCGCGATGGCAACGCGGGCCCCATACGCCGCCGCCACACGCGCCGCGCGCACGCCGCCCGAACCGGCACCGATGATGAAAAGGTCGAAATCGTAAGTCGTCATAAATCGGCTCTCACAAGGCCGCGCCCACTGCCTCTTCCTGCGCGCGGAGAGCGGGCTGGTTTGAGGGGGACCAGCCTGTCCGATATCCCGGCCTAGCCCGCTCGCTTAGATCTTGATGCCGCGCTTCTTCAACTCGTCGCGGATCTGCTGCTCGATCTCCAGACCGATCTTCTGGCCCCATTCCTGACCCGCCGCCATGCTCTCGGTCAAAATCTCCGGCTGCTTGGCAATGAACGACGCCCCAGCGCCGTTTGAGAAGAAGGCGGTCAAATCCTTCATTTCCCCATCCGTCAGCTTGGTTGCATAAATTCCGGCGATGATTTCCAGCATCTCGGATTTGCGCTGCGAGAACCGTTCGACCATGAGATCCATGATCTCCTTGATCTCTTTGTCTTTGCCCGGCGCCATCTGGAGCAGGAGCGGCTCCAGTTGCTTCACCATCATCGGCACCACGGCTTCGAACTGCTTGGAAGCCCCCGTCGCGACGATGAGTTCACGCGCGGCGACGAGGCTCGCTTCCGCGGGCTTCTGCGTTTCCGCCATGACGTATCCGGCCGAAAACGCCGCCACAAGCGCCACCGGCGCCAGAA
Organism: uncultured Hyphomicrobium sp.; assembly: GCA_964458265.1. GTDB lineage: Bacteria > Pseudomonadota > Alphaproteobacteria > Rhizobiales > Hyphomicrobiaceae > JAGVSR01. Next base: position 12,718 of record CAYWIF010000028.1, read on the forward strand.
TAAAACCAGCCACAAGTGCGCGTGTTGCCCGCATGAAGTCTGCCTCCCGGTGAATTGCAGTGGCGTGGAAAATGCCTAGCTCGCCTCGGCCTCTTCGCCATACGTCGCCGACAAAACACTGATCCCGTCCCGCCCACCGATAACGGCCGCGTCGGCGATTCCGAGAAACAATCCGTTCTCGACCACGCCGGGAATGAACTTCAAGGCCTCATCGAGACTTTCCGGATCGTCGATGCGCCCGAAATGACAGTCGAAAATCATGTTGCCGCTGTCGGTGGTAAAGGCACTGCCGTCGGCCTTCACGCGCAGCTTGATGTCGCCCTGGCATCCCGCATCCGCCGCCAGCATTTCGATCATGTTGCGGGTGGCGTTGAGCCCGAACGTGACAACCTCCACCGGCAGCGGGAATGCACCCAGCGTCTCGACCATCTTCGTCTCGTCCGCGATCACCAGCATCCGGTCCGATGCGGTGGCGACGATTTTCTCGCGCAGGAGCGCGCCGCCCCCGCCCTTGATCAGCCGCAACTCCTTGTCGATCTCGTCTGCCCCGTCGACCGTGAGATCGAGAAACGGCACATCGTCAAGCGTCGTCAGCGCAATGCCGAGCGCCAGCGCCTGCCGCCGCGTCGCTTCCGACGTGGGGACGCAGACGACGTCCAGACCTTTCTTCACTTCCTGGCCCAGCAGATCGACAAACCGCGCCGCCGTGGACCCCGTGCCAAGTCCCAGACGCATGCCGGGTTCGACATAGGCGAGCGCCCGGACGGCGGCGGAGATTTTCATCATGTCTGACGTCATCGTGCGGATATCCTCGGGCCTGCGACGCCGACTTCCCTAGCATGGCTCGAACACCCGCGCCCGGCAAAATCAACCGGCCCGCGGCAGCGCATTATGAAAATAGATCATTCTTTTGAATGAGGTGACACGCCGTCATATGATATAGGCGCCGCCATGCAGGACCTGACAGTCGTCTTCGACCTCGACGGAACGCTCGTCGACACCGCCCCCGATCTCGTCGGCGCCACCAACCATGCGCTCCTTGATGCCGGGCTCCCGCCTGTTCCAGCCGGCGTCTTGCGGCCATGGATATCCTTCGGCGCGCGGCGCATGATCGTCGAGGCGCTCGTCCACGCGGGAACGCCTCTGCCTGACCGGCAGGTCGATCGCCTCCTCGAACTCTTTCTCGCTTATTATGAAGCAAACATCGCCCGTGAGAGCCGCGCATTTCCCGGTGCCGTCGAAGCGATCGAGGCGTTGACCCGCGGTGGCATCCGCCTCGCCGTCTGCACCAACAAGCGCGAAAGCCTGTCGCGCGCGCTCCTGAAGGAACTCGGCCTCGACCGGCACTTCCTCGGACTGGCCGGCCGCGATACGTTTGCGGTCCACAAGCCCCATCCCGAACACCTTCTTGGCGCGGTGCGTCTCGCCGGCGGCGATCCGAAGCGGGCGATGATGGTCGGTGACAGCGATGTCGACATCCAAACCGCGAAGGCGGCTCGCGTGCCGGTGGTAGCCGTGAGTTTCGGCTACACGGCGATTCCCGTCCACGACCTCGCGCCCGACCGGGTGATCGACCACTACGACGCGCTGATCCCCGCCCTCCGCGACCTTCACACACGCCGCACTCAAAATCCCGCGCAGTAGCGGCCATTTAGAGTTGCATCCTGTGGCATTACGCATTGCGGTATTTGCCCGGTGCGTCAGCGCCCCGGTTTGACAGCGAGACCATCATTGCTCATGTTCCGCGCCCCGGCGACCGCGCGGCCACAATCACAAATTGTAGCAGGGCGGTCTTTCCGGCGCAGCGAAGTCCATAGAAAGCAAGGGCATGAACGTCCTCATCGTCGAGTCCGCCGCCAAGGCCAAGACCATCAAGAAATACTTGGGCGCGAACTATACGGTCATCGCTTCCTATGGCCATGTCCGCGATCTCGCCGCCAAGAACGACGCCGTCGAACCGGACAAAGACTTCGCCATGACGTGGGACGACAGCGACGTCCGCGGCAAGAAGGTGATGAAGGAAATCGCCGACGCCGTGAAAGGTGCCGACAAGCTGATCCTCGCCACCGACCCTGATCGCGAAGGCGAGGCGATCTCCTGGCACATCCTGGAAGTTCTCGGCGCCAAGAAGGCCCTGAAGAAGAATATCGAAATCGAGCGCGTCGCCTTTAACGCGGTCACCAAGCCCGCCATCCTGGCGGCGCTGAAGGAACCGCGCCGCATCGACGAGCCACTGGTCTCGGCCTACCTCGCCCGCCGCGCCCTCGATTATCTGGTCGGATTCACACTCTCGCCCGTCCTCTGGCGCAAGCTGCCCGGCGCGCGTTCCGCTGGCCGCGTTCAGTCCGTCGCACTTCGCCTCGTCTGCGACCGCGAGGCTGAGATCGAAGCCTTCAAGACCGAAGAATACTGGACAATCGATGCGGCTCTGACCACCGCCAAGGGTGAAGAGTTCGCCGCCCGCGTCGCCGCCATCGGCGGCACCACATTAAAGAAACTCGACATCAAGGACGAAGCGTCGGCCAAAGCCATCGTCGCGGCGATCGAGAAAGGCCGCTTCGCCGTCTCGCGAGTCGAAAAGAAAGCCGCCAAGCGCAATCCGTACCCGCCGTTCATGACGTCCAGCCTCCAGATGGACGCCTCACGCAAGCTCGGCTTCTCCGCCAAGCAGACCATGCAGCTCGCCCAGCGCCTCTACGAAGGCATCGACATCGGTGGCGAGACCACCGGCCTCATCACCTACATGCGGACCGACGGCGTCACCATCGTACCCGATGCCGTCAACGCCATCCGCGGCATGATTGCCCGTGAGTATTCGCAAGCCTACGTCGCGCCCTTTATCCGCGAATACAAATCCAAGGCCAAGAACGCGCAGGAAGCCCACGAAGCGATCCGGCCGACCGATCCGTCACGCCGCCCGAAGGACGTCGCCCGCTACCTCGACCGCGATCAGGCCGCGCTCTACGAACTCATCTGGCGCCGCACGCTTGCCTCGCAAATGGCCTCCGCGGAGCTGGAACAGACCAGCGCCGATATCGAAGTCGATGGCCGCGACGGCAAATCCTACATGCTGCGCGCCACCGGCTCTGTCGTCCAGTTCGACGGCTTTCTGAAGGTGTACGAAGAAGGCCGCGACGACCGCGTCCGTCTCGTCGAGAAGGGCAAGGACGACGCCGCCGAAAACGACACCGACGGCCGCCGCCTGCCGCCGCTTGCCGAAGGCGACCGCGTCACGGACAAATCCATCGACGCCGAGCAGCATTTCACCCAGCCGCCGCCGCGCTTTTCCGAAGCCACCCTCGTGAAGCGCATGGAGGAGCTCGGCATCGGCCGCCCCTCGACGTATGCCTCCACCATGGCTACCCTTGTCGATCGCGGCTACGTCAAGATCGACAAGAAGCGCCTCGTACCCGAGGACAAGGGCCGCCTCGTCACGGCATTCCTGGAAAGCTTCTTTCGCAAGTATGTCGAGTTCGACTACACCGCCGGCCTCGAAGAAAAACTCGACCTCATCTCCGACGACAAGCTCGACTGGAAAGAGATGCTGCGCGAATTCTGGCGCGACTTCACGGGCTCGGTCGAAGAGATCAAGGACCTGCGCGTCGGCGACGTGCTCGAAGCCCTCAACGAGATGCTCGGCCCGCACATCTTCCCCGACAAGGGCGACGGGTCCGATCCGCGCGCGTGCCCGAAGTGTGGCACCGGCCGCCTTTCTCTCAAGATTTCCGGCAAGAACGGCGCCTTCATCGGTTGCGGCAACTATCCCGACTGCAACTACACCCGCCAGCTCGCGACCAACGGCGACGGCGCTGCCGGCGAGGATCGCGAACTGGGCTTCGACCCGGAGACGGGCCTGCCGGTCTACGTCAAAAGCGGACGCTTCGGCACCTATCTCCAGCTCGGCGAAGGCTCCAAGGAAGAAAAGCCGAAACGCTCCTCGATACCCAAGGGCATCGACGCCGCCACCATTGACCTCGAAAAGGCGCTCCAGCTTCTCTCACTGCCGCGCGCGGTCGGAGACCATCCCGAAGGTGGCACAATCGTCGCCGGACTGGGCCGGTTCGGCCCCTTCATTCTGCATGAGGACGGTGAAACCAAAACCTACGCCAACGTCCCGTCCATCGAAGATGTCTTCACCATCGGCGTGAACCGCGCCGTCACCGTGCTCGCCGACAAGAAAGCCGGTAAGGGCGGCGGCCGCTTCGGCCGCGCGGCCCAGCGGACGGTTTTGAAGGATCTGGGCGCGCATCCCACCGAAGGCGGCAAGATCGAAGTGCTGGACGGGAAATACGGCCCCTACGTCAGCCACAACAAGGTCAACGCCACCGTCCCGAAAGGAACCGAGCCGGCCAATTTGACCGTCGAGGACGCCATCCGCCTGCTCGAAGAGCGCATCGCCAAGGGTGGCGGCAAGAAGCCCGCCCGCAAGGCGGCAGCCAAGGCCGCGCCCAAAAAGGCCGCCGCGAAATCATCGCCCCCGGCATCGGAAAAAACAGCCAAGGCCGCCAAGCCGAAAAAACCGGCCGCAAAGAAGCCCGCCGCCAAAAAGGCGAAAGCTGCGGCGGACTGAACACCGTCTGCTTGGCGACAGTTATCCTCACCTTCTCCGCAACCTGTCCCCACCCTGTCGACAGGTGCGATCGCGCACCACTGCGCCAAGACAGAATCATGCAAAGTGGGTCTGCAATTCCGCTATTCGGACGGCAGGATCGCCGTTTGCCGTCCGCACATTTGGCCATTACGCCAGGTGCAACCCGCATGACTGTCCCGATGCCCTACATCCCGCCCAACGTCTATCTGCTCGCCGACAATCTCGATGCTGCCCTTGCGGCCGGCGAGGACATCATGAAGGCCGTGCTCGTGTGGGAAAGCGGCAATGCACGCGACGGCGAAACGATCGCCCGGACGCGTGCCGCCCAGCGAGCCGTACTCCAGAATGTCCGCACGCTCGAACAAGTGCTCATCGCCCGCGTCCTCAAGTCTCGCGAACGCTCCGAAGAGATCGCCAAGCGCGATACCCGCTTCGCCACGGTGGCCCGCCTGTACAATGCCGGCACCGCCGTCCTGATTGAAGCCGTCGGCGACTTCGGCAAACATTCTGCCATCGACTTCGAAAACGGCGGCGACGCCGTCGCCTATCTGCGCTCACGCGGGCAGATTGCCGAGGATGCGCCGGGGCCGGCGGAAGGCCAAACCATCAAATTCGGCGACGGCCTGTTGATCGCCGGCCGTATCCGGCTCGGCACGTTGCTCGATCTCGTCGCCATGTATCTGGATGCGCTGGAAACGCACTTCGACCTCTTCAGCGATCTGCTCGTGGAGCCCGATCTGCTGCCGGGCGAAATCGATGTCGACGCGTCGGCTGACGGCGAAACCGAACCTGACACGGCCGGCGCGATCGCCCCGGCACGCAATCACACCGAAACCGCCGACGACGCGGAATCCGAAGTGTTATCCGACGAAACCGACAGTCTTCGCGACGCGCTTCTCGAAGTCCGCAATATAGTCGCTCTAGACCAGCGCTGAAGGATGCACGCGGCGCAGCGGACCTTGGGGCTTACCGGTATCGTCGCGCATATCGCCTGCCGGCACCCACGGCGGCCGCCCGGTCAGTGCCGGACGCGGCGAGGGAACATCGAACACCGCCGACGACTGCCAGCCGCCGCCCTTGCGTAGCGCCGCCGATTTCTTGCCCCTGGCAACACCGGCCTGCTTCGTTGAAACGGCCCCACCCGGCGCAGCGCCAGTCGCCGTGCCTGCTTTCGCCGAGCGCGACTTCGCTTTGCCGCTCGGTGCCGCTGCTGCTTTGACGGTCTTCCGGTAGCGGTCTTCCGCGTAAGTCGTGTGACCGGCACGGAATTCCTGCGAGGGAGCGGGCTTGGCGACACGCACCCGGGGTGCCGGGCGAGCCTTCTGGGCGATCACGGTCTTTCGGGCCTTGCGAACCTTGGCGATCTTGCGCTGAGACTTGACCGCTCGCGCCGCCTTCGACGCCTTGGGCGGATCGAACAATTCTGTCACCGCCTGGGCAATGACCGCGAGCGGATCGCCGGTCGCGGGTTTCACCTCGATCGCGCGCACGCGCGTGCGCCGCGGCGCGGCGGTGCGAACCGGCGTGGGCTTCGGCGTCACCGTCGCCACGCCGGCGGAGACCTGTTCGGCCGCGACCACATTCACGGATGGCGGCGCTTCCGTGGTCACACTCTTCTGCTCGATCCTTGTTTGCGCGATGAGCGCATCAGCCAAGGCGCCCTTCGGCATAGCGAACCCAGCGACCACTGGCGATGTGAATGCCGATGCCAGATTACCCGTGCCGTCCCGCTTGGTGGAGAGATCGAGCCCGGCGAGCGCAGTTCCGCCCGCCTTGCCCTCGGCGATCATCACCGACATCGCGCCGTGCGCCGCGTCGAGGCTCGCAAATTGCCCAATCGGCCCGGGCACGCGCTCGTAACGGCGGTTCCGCGAATACCGGGCCTCAGTCGGCGTGGGCGCGCGCAGAACCCGCATCGTCACCTCGCCCACACCCCCGATGCCGAGCTTGCGGGCCGCCGCACGCGACAAATCGAGTTTGCGATTGCCCCAGTAGGGTCCGGCATTGTTGATCCGGATGACGAGCGCTTCCTGCGAGACCTTCGACCAGACCAGCACGACCGTTCCGTCCGGCAAAATGGGGCTGGCGGCGTTGTCCGCGCGCTCGGGGAAGAACGGCTCGCCGGAGGACGTGAGCCCGCAGGGATTGAACCGGTCCTTCTTGCAGTCGTCGTAGTGCGAGGCGATCACCGTCATGTCCCGGCCGACAAGCGCCTGCGTCTCGGCGATTGTCTTCACGCGATGGCACTTTTTAAGGAAGCAGTAGGTGCGCCCCGGCCCTTTGGCTTCCGCGTCCGCAACGGTCGCAATTCCGGCGGCAAAAGCGGCAGCGGTTGCGATAGCCAAGTTGAGCGCAAGAGCGCGCACGGCGGATTGGCGTCCACGCGACGCCACGAACCAGTAGTCAGACATCAGGGGCACTCCCACCCGTTGAACCAATCGCCGGTTGTCGGAGCGCCCCGCTCGCCCGTCCGTCGTTAACCGTGCTGCGCTGCAAAAGAGCAAACGGGAACCCCACCCGCGAGTTCCCAAGTCGTCGCAGCGCGGCGTTGACGAACGCCGTTCAGAAAATTGGAGATATCGTCTAAGCTGCTGTTATGTTGCGACGAATGAGAACCCACCGGCGGCAAGTTTCGCCGTCAGTGTGTTGCAGGCGCACGCCAGCGCCTCGGCGTCCGTCGCCCTCAGCACCAGGTCGGTCGCGTACTGCCCGTCTTTGAAGGCCGGATAGCTGCCCATCGAAACCTGCGGCCACGCCGCCTGATGGCTGGCGAAAAGCTCGGCGATCTCTCCCTCGGCATGGGCAACGACAATCGACGCCGAAAGCACCCGGGTCCCGGTTTCCAACTTTGCGGTCGCCGCGCTCAGCATCGACTCCATGATGGACGGCACGCCCGCCATGACGATCACGTTTCCCATCCGGAAGCCCGGGGCCACCGACACCTCGTTGACCACCAGTTCGGCCCCGGCGGGCATCCGCGCCATCCTGAGCCGTGCCGCGTTGAGTTCGATGCCCCGTTTCGCGTAAGCCGGCTTCATGATGGCGACCGCGCGTGGATCGACATCGATGGATACGCCGAACGCCTTGGCTATCGCATCCGCCGTGATGTCGTCGTGCGTCGGCCCGATCCCGCCGGTGGTGAAGACATACGTATAGCGGTGCCTGAGGGCATTGACCGCCTCCACGATCAAATCCTCCTCGTCCGGCACGACCCGCACTTCCTTCAGCGCAATGCCGATGGCCGTCAGATGGTCGGCAATGGTGCCGATGTTCCGGTCCTTCGTACGGCCCGAGAGGATTTCGTCGCCAATAACGGCGAGCCCCGCAGTGATGGGTGTGTCGAGGGTCACGGCCATATGTCTTTCGCTAAGGCAATGGGGGCGCCAGGTGGCATCTAGCACCCCTGGGCGGCCCTTGATAACCGGCTTGCGAGCCGCACCTCGGTGCTTCTATGTCAGGAACCATGCACTTCAAAACCCCATTGGTCCGTGGCCGCCTCGTCAAGCGCTACAAGCGGTTTCTGGCCGATGCCGTCCTCGATGACGGCACCGAAATCACGGCCACGTGCCCCAACACCGGCTCGATGCTGGGCCTCTGCGAGCCCGGACTGCCCATCTGGCTTTCGCGCAGCGACAGCCCAACCCGGAAATTCGCTTACACCTGGGAACTGGTCGAGTGGGGACACGGCAAGAAGAAATCATTCGTCGGTATCAACACAGGCCACCCCAACAGCATCGTCGCCGAGGCAATCGAGACCGGCCACATTCCGCCGCTGTCCGGCTACGCCACGTTGCGCCGCGAGGTCAAATACGGCCAGTCGAGCCGGATCGATCTCCTGCTGGAGGATCCTGCCAAAGGTCTCGCCTATGTCGAAGTCAAGAACGTCCACCTGCTGCGCGAAGCGGGCCTCGCCGAATTCCCCGACAGCAAAACTGAGCGCGGGGTAAAACATCTGGCGGAGCTGACGGCCATGGTCGCAGCCGGCCACCGGGCCGTCATGGTTTATCTCATACAGCGCGGCGACGCGCACCGCTTCCGTCCTGCTGCGGACATCGACCCGAAATACGCCGCTGCTCTCGTCGCCGCTCGGGCCGCGGGCGTCGAGGCCTACGCCGTCACCTGCCGTATTTCCCCCGATGGCATTACCGTCGACAAAGTGCTTCCGGCAATCGAATGAACACCGTGTAATACCGCGGGGGCTGGCGAAACCGCCGCGCGTCTCTCACGTATAAAAGGTCATCGTCCCATAACCCGCCGCATCTGGCACCCTGCGAGATGCGTTTCTGAAGGACCGGACCATGATCGACCGCCGCAAATTCACGCTTGCCGGACTGGGCCTCGCCGCGGCCGCCGGCGCCAACGCCCACATCCCTCAGGCCCATGGCGGCAAGGAGTTCCCCGTGACCAAGACCGACGCCGAGTGGAAGAAAATCCTGACCGAGGACCAGTTCAACGTCCTGCGCAAGCACGGCACCGAGCGCGCGGGCACGAGCCCGCTCGACAAGATTTATGAACCGGGCACCTATCGATGCGCCGGCTGCGACACCGCCCTGTTCGCGTCCGAAGCGAAGTTCGACAGCGGCACCGGCTGGCCGAGCTTCTTTAAGCCCATCGATGGCGCCGTCGGCTCCTCGACGGACTGGAAGCTTATCTACCCGCGCACCGAAATCCACTGCGCCACCTGCGGCGGCCACCTTGGGCATGTCTTCGACGACGGCCCTGCACCGACCGGCAAGCGCTACTGCATGAACGGCGTCGCCATGAAGTTCGTGCCCAAGTCCGCAACCTAATTCGTAAGCCACGGCCGCATCGGTGAGACGGAAACAAATGAGATCACTTCGCGCAATCGCAGCAGCAGCCGCAACCGCTGCCCTCTTTATAGGCCCGCTCGCCGCGCAAGACATGACCCAGGTGCCGCTTGCGCCGCCAGCAGCGGGCATCGCGGAGGCGACCTTCGCGTCGGGCTGCTTCTGGTGCGGGGAGAAGGATTTCGAAAGTCTGACGGGCGTCACCGAAGTCATATCCGGCTACACCGGCGGCCGCACGCCCAATCCGACCTACGGCGAAGTCGGCACGAACCGCACCGGCCACTACGAAGCGATCCGCGTCCGTTTCGACCCCAAGAAAGTCAGCTACGACGCCCTGCTCGACCACTTCTGGCACAACGTTGATTACACCGACGGTGGCGGACAGTTCTGCGACCGCGGCGAATCCTATCGACCGGCGATCTTCGTCCACGACGATCGGCAGCGCGCGGCCGCCGATGCCAGCAAGACCGCACTGGCCACCAGCAAGAACCTTTCCAAGCCCATCCCTGTGCCCATTCTTCCCGCCGACAAGTTCACGCCCGCCGAGAATTATCATCAGGATTATTATAAGAAGAGCCCCGTTTCATACGCCTTCTACCGGAATGGGTGCGGACGCGACGCCCGCCTTCAGCAACTGTGGCCGGAACGCATCGCGCACTAGCTCTCACACCGGAGACCGGCGCCGGAAAAGCCCGCGAAACAAGGGCTCTCGAATAGTCCACAGGGAACCACCGGGCTGGAATTCCCAACGTCGATCCATCACAATCATGGTGAGGGCTTCGTCGATTCGAGCGTTGTTTTTGAAGCAGCGTGGCGCAGGCATTTTTTCAACTGCGCCGGATGACTGCGACGCTCTCCCAGGGGTCCGCGCCTGACTGTTCGCCGATCCTGATGATCTCGCGTTGAAAGGTTCTGAATGACCACAAACGGGCTCGTACCGTTGCTTCGCTATCGCGACGTCGCCGCCGCGATCGACTGGCTGTCGAACGCTTTCGGTTTCGAGAAGCGCAGCGTCATAACCGATCCCGACGGCACCGTTGCTTATGCCGAACTCTCCTACGGTCGCGGCATCGTCATGCTGGGACCGGTCGGCCAGTCGATTCTCGACAGCCTCATGAAGCAACCCGATGAACTGGACGGCATCGGCACACAAAGCGTCTACGTCGCCGTCGAGGATGTGGAAGGCCATTTCAACCGATCGCGCGGCGCCGGCGCGGACATCGTCCTGGAATTCGGCAGCGAAGAAGCCGGCGACCGAGCCTACGCCGCCCGCGACCCGGAAGGCCACGTCTGGAATTTCGGAGCCTATTCGCCCTGGCCCGTTGCGTCGGTCGCGCCGTTGGGAGCCGCCGCCGAACCTGCCTATATCGGGCGGCCCACACGCGGCCAGGCCGTGCTTGGCGGCGCGGTCGCCGCACTCGCCGTCGCCTCAATGGCGGGATTGGCGACACTGGACACGCCCAAACCCGTGCCGCGCATTGCGGCCGCGCCCGTCGCCACCCCTACCCCCGCATCTCCTGCGCAAAACCTTGAGGCAGCCGCCTTAAAGGAAACGCTCGCCCGCGAAGCCCATGCCCGCCAGGAAGCCGCGCGCACCGCCGCCGCCGTCCGTGAGGAACTCGCCCGCGAAAAAGCGCAGCGCGTTGCCGCCGAGGCTGCCAAACGCGACCTGGAGCGCAAGCTCGCAGCAACACCGCCACCGGTAGAGCCGAAGGCCGCCGTTGCTGCCTCACCTCCGGCTGTGCCACCCGAACCGGCCGCCACGGCGACCGCGCCGGTGGCCACGCCCCCTTCCGCCACAACAGCCGCGGCCCCCGCCGCAACACCGCCCCCGGCGACCACCGGTTCCCTGGGCGAACAGCCGCGCGATGCCGCGATCCAGCCGACTGCCGAAAACCCGTCGCTGCCCGTGTCCGTCGGTCCCCCAACCCAGCAGCCACCTGAAGAAAAGGCGGCCGAGACGCCCGCCGCCAAACCCAAGCCCGTCGCCAAGCCCCGCGTGCAGGCGCAAAGGAAGCCGCGCGCGGCGCCCAAGAAGAACTCCGGCAATAACCCGTTCTTCTTATACGACTGACCGAAGCGGGCGGCAGGAACCACAAAGGGTCATGCCGCGCACCGTCATTCGGCGGCGTGTCGATGCGCCGACAGAACCTGCTCCGCCAACCGTCCGACCAATTCCGACAGATGATCGAACCGCGTCCGGTACGTGCCGACGCCCGACGTCGCCGATCGGAGTTCGACGATCAGGTCGTCCATTTCCGACGCCGGCAGGTGCGCCGTCACCACGTCCCATCCAGGCCAGCCATCGCGCGCATCGAACCCGAGGATCTGGCCGCGCCGCGATGAAATGATCGCATTCACCCGCGCGGTCGCTTCCGACGGCACCGTGATCTCGACCCAGTTGATCGGCTCCAGCAGAACCGGCTGGCACTTCGGCATCCCTTCGCTCATGGCGAGCCGCCCCGCCTGCCGGAACGCCATGTCCGAGCTGTCGACCGTGTGATACGAGCCGTCCGTCAGCGTCACGGCCACATCGACGACCGGAAAGCCGAGCGGCCCCGTTTTCAAATAGTCCTCGACGCCGATCTCGACCGACGGAATGAACTGCTTGGGCACCACGCCGCCGGTAATCGTGTCGGCGAACCGGAAACCCGACCCGCGCGGCTGCGGCTCGATGCGGATCACCACATCACCAAACTGACCGTGCCCGCCGGATTGCTTCTTGTGCCGTCCGCGCACCTCGACGGGCTGGCGGATGGTTTCCTTGTACGGCACCTGCGATTTCAACCTATCCACCGCGATGCCGTGCTTGCGTTGCAGCCGCTCGAAGGCGACGCGCAAATGCATTTCGCCCTGGCCTCTCAGCAGCGTTTGGTGCGTGTCCTGCGTATGTTCGACCGCCAGCGAAGGGTCCTCGTCGAGAAGCTTGGCCAGCGCCGACGACAGCTTCACTTCGTCTTTGCGGTCCTTCAGCCCGATCGCCGCCGCCAGAACGGGTTCGGGCGCATCCGGCGCCGCCAGTCGCACCCGGGCCTCTTTTTCCGTCGTGATGGTGTCGCCGGCACGAATGCCATCAAGCCGCCCGAGCGCCACCGTATCGCCGGCCCGCGCCACCCCGCGCTTGACCGGTTCCTCGCCGCGCAGCGAGAAGACCCCGGCCACCCGCTCCGGCCGTCCGCTCCCGCCGGTCACGGTCGCGCCGTCAGCGATGTCCCCGCTGAGGACACGCGCCAGCGACAGCTTCCCACCGTGCCCCGTGTGATAGCTTTTCAAGACGTAAGCCGCGCTCTTCGCCCCGTCCGCGCCAAGCCGCTTGGCGGTGTCCTCCACGAACGGCACTTCGTGGCGCAACGCCTTCAATAGCCGGAAGATGCCGTGACCCTTCTCCGCACTCCCCAGCAGCACCGGGCAGATGAGGCCCTGCCTGAGGTCGGCGGCCAGATCGTTGAACACGTGATCGTTGGGCGGCTGCATGTCGGAAAGTAACTGCTCCATCAGGGCATCGTCGTAGTCGGCAAGCTGCTCCAGCATGTGGAAGCGTGCTTCCTTCTCGCGCGCCGCGACACTCTCGGGCAGCGCGACGATCTCGCTCTGGGCATGTTCGCGATAGACGTAGGCCCGTTCGGACGCGAGATCGACGAAACCCGTCGCGATGCCGTTCTCCCAGATCGGAATTTGGCGCAGCACGAGCGGTTTCGACGAGGCCGGCTGCAACATCGGAATGATGTCGCGCACGGGCGTCGAGAAGCTGTCGATTTTATTTAGGAATAGAAAATGCGGAATACCGCGGTCTTCGAGCGATTTTAAAATCACCTGCAATGCCGCGACACGCTTGGGGTCGGGTTCGGAAACAACGACGGCGGCGTCCACGCCCGCAAGCGCCAGCGCGCCCTCGTGCTGGAATTCAACGGAGCCGGGACAATCGATGAATGTGAAGTTATCGCCGAGGAAGGAGACGTCGGCTACGTTGAGCGAGACGCTCATGCCGTGATCGCGGGCTTCGGGAGAACTGTCGCCGACCGTGTTCTTTTCGGCGACCTTGCCTTGTCGTGTGATACCGCCGGTGCGGGCGAGAATGGCTTCGAGCAGCGTCGTTTTGCCGGAGAGAAACGGGCCTACCAGTGCAATGCAGCGGCTGCTGCGGCCCGATACCTGGCCTCCTGATGGGCCATCCGAAGTCCCCATGGTGTCCTCCTTTACCGCTCTTGGGCCGGACGGACCGGCGGCGGCGACAAGGCGCGGCTGAGGGCGCGGTCGCGCGCCTCCGCGCCTCTGAAGGATCGCGACACCGCGCATCGTCGCGCCGCAGCGGTCAACTGACAAGTGCCTGTCACACAAATGTGCGCAGCTTCCCCAGAGCGGACTTCGAACCGGAGCGGCGTGACGCAATGCAGCGTGATTGGCCGCAAATTGCGGGCAGTTACTTTGCATCGCAATGCAAAGACCCTGCTTTTGCCGGTTAATTTTTTGCATCGCGAGACAACATCGATCCCATTGCAATCAAATGGAAACAAATGGCGTTGTTTAATCTTGACGTGCGCGGCCAACGCACCAACTATTCAAAGTGATCCTGCGACGATGCTCTCCTTCCCCCGGCAATTGGCAAGCCGCCACAACGGGAAAGGGTAAGCCCCGTAGAAATACGGTGGTGCATAAGGGCATTGAGGACAGTGTATCGCGTAGCGGGCCAGGACGTGTCATGACGGACGACCAACTGATGATGGCGGCGCGGGCCGCAGGGTACTCGATGATCCCGCCGCAAGACTCCGCTGAGACGGACCCGGAAACCGTGGCCGTCGCGCCTGTTTCGGCTGTCGCGGAAACCACATCGGCCTATCTCACCAGGATCCGCAACTGGCTCCCCGCAAGCCCTTCGCTCGCGACGTGGCTGCCCCGCGCTCCCGCCTGATCCCGGCATCTCGCGCTCTCAATCCACCCCTACTCCGGCACGCGGCCCCTCGCGAGCCAATCCATGGCTATTGCGAAATTCGGCTCTGTCGAGGATCCGGATTGGCGCCTAGAGCGTTGACCTCAAGACGGTGAAAGGCCAACGTCACCGTCGTCGGCGGCATGTCCGCCGTTACGCGGGTTCCATTTTCCGGAGAACACCTCACATGCGCCGCGCCATTCTTTTTGTCTTTTCACTCCTTGTCCTGCCTGCACTTGCGCTCGCTCAGAATGTCGACGTGATCAAGGAGCGCAAGGCCAACTTCAAGGCCATGGGCGATGCGGTCAAGCCGACCGGGGCGATGCTGAAAGGCGAGGCCGAATTCGATATCGCCGCTGTCAAGAACGCCATCAAGGTCATTCAGGAAAAGGCTCCGTTGCAGGCCAAGCTGTTCCCCGATGACAGCAAGGAAGGCGAAAAGACGGAAGCGCTCCCGGTCATCTGGGAGAACAAGGCCGATTTCGAGGAACGCTTCGTCAAACTCGCGGAAGCCGCCAAGACCGCCGACGCTTCGATTACGGACGCCGATACGTTCCAAGCCGAATGGCCCAAGGTGACGGGCAACTGCGGCAACTGCCACAAGAAGTACCGCAAGCCCAAGGATTGAGCCGTGGCGCCAGAAGGATCGCTGGCCGCATTGCATGGCAGTTGAGCGAACGATCGTCCCAGCCGTCGCGGCGTGGGATCTGCCGACCAGGGTCTTTCATTGGACCCTCGCCGTCCTCGTCCTGTGTGCGTGGGCGAGCTTCCAGTTTTCCGAGGAACTCGACGATCCGCGCCTCGTTTGGCACCGTTGGAACGGCCTGGCCCTGCTGACGCTTATCGTGTGGCGCGTGCTTTGGGGCTTCGCTGGCCCTGGCAACGTTCGCTTCGCATCCTTTGTGCGCGGACCCGCCACCGCACTCCGCTACGCCCGCGATCTCAGCCGAGGCACGCCGCGCAGATTCCTCGGCCACAATCCGCTCGGCGGCTGGGTCGTCGTCGGCCTCATCGCCCTCGTCGGCGCGATCGCAACGCTGGGCCTTTTTGCACTCGAGCACAACGACAACGCCACCGGACCTCTCTACAAGTACGCGGGCGAAGCCTGGGCTAAATATTTCACGAGCTGGCACCGCTTTCTCTTCGAGCCCGTGCTCTTGATCCTCATCGCCATCCACATCACCGCCAATGTTCTCTACGGCGCCGTGAAAAAAGAGCCCCTCATCACCGCCATGGTGACCGGCGCGAAACCTGCCGAAAATTACGAAGACGCCGTTTCGCTAACCTCGCTCGCGAACCCGATCCGCCGCGCGATCATCCTGTTGGCGCTTGCGGCTGCGCTTGTCTTCGGCGGCATCTGGGCTATTGGCGGCAAGCTGCCGTGATGCACTTGCATTCCGGCTGAAAAGCCATCCGCGAGCCGGGTTTCGCCTATAACGCCTTGGTATGCGCCCGCCGCATCCCCATATCCAGGACAGAACAATTGCGGCGATCACGCCGGATTCGCCAGCTCAAGGAGCATGCCGGTGCAAAATCAGAAAACGTACTTTCATCCAGGCGGGGTGTCGCGCGGAACACGCGCATGGGTGCTCACTCTCGCTATCCTCACAGGCGCGATGGTTTCTCAAGTCCAAAACGCCCAAGCGGCCGCCGATCCGAACCCTGTATCTGTCGCGTTCCTGAACGTTGAATTTTTGAACGACAACGAAATGTACGAGCCCACCAACGATCAGGAGCGCGCCCGGTTGAAGGCCCTCGAAACGAACCTCAAGGACCTGCTGACGCGCACCGGACGCTACACCTTCGTTGATGTGCCCGATGCCATGCGGGACACCATTGCGAAAGGGCAATCGCCCGGGGAATGTGGTGGCTGCGAAATCGACTACGGCGAAACCCTCGAAGCTGACCAGGTCGTCTGGATCCGGGTTCAAAAGGTCTCCAACCTCATCTTGAACATGAACGTCTATATGGCCGACGTGGCGAGCCGGAAAATGGTCTTCGCCCAAAGCGTCGATATTCGTGGCAATACGGATGAGACCTGGGCACACAGCATGCGCTGGCTGGTGAAAAACTATCTCGCGCCGCCGGCCTCGTCCTCATAGACGTGAGCAAAAAACAAGGGGCGTCGCCGCGACGCCCCTTGTTTTATTTAATGCGAGTGCGGCGCTGAGCCGCCCTCGTCCTATCTCAGATTTCCGCAGAACCGCTGAATGCGCGTGCAGGCTTCCGTCAGGCTCGCCGTCGAGGCGGCATACGAAATGCGAAACGCAGGACTGCCGGCAAATGCCGCGCCATGCACGACGGCAACGCCCTCTTCGTCCAGCAACGCCGTCACGAAGTCCTCGTCGGTCTTGATCGCCACACCCTTCGCCGACGTCTTTCCAATCGCGCCCGCGCACGAAGGATAGACATAGAACGCGCCTTCCGGCTTGGGGCAATTCAGACCCTTCGCCTGGTTCAGCATGGCAACGACGAGATCGCGGCGTTCGATGAATTTCGCGTTGTTCACAGCGATGAAATCCTGCGGACCGTTCAGCGCTTCCACGCCGGCCCACTGCGTGATCGACGACGGGTTCGACGTCGATTGGCTCTGCAGCTTGCACATCGCCTTGATCAGCGCCTCCGGCCCCGCCGCATAGCCCAGCCGCCAGCCGGTCATGCAATACGCCTTCGACAGACCGTTCATGGTCAGCGTCCGGTCGTAGAGACCAGGCTCCACCTGGGCTGGTGTGAAAAACGTGAGACCGTCGTAGAGCAAATGCTCGTACATATCGTCGGTCAGCACCCAGACGTGCGCGTTCTTCGGTTGCATCAGGACGTCGGTGAGCTTCTTCAGGTCTTCGCGCGAATAGGCGGCGCCCGTCGGGTTCGACGGCGCGTTGAAGACGAACCACTTCGTTTTCGGCGTGATCGCCTTGTCGAGCACGTCGGGGCGCAGGCGATAACCGTCTTCCGCCCGCGTCTCCGCAAACACCGGCTTGCCGCCGCCGAGCATCACGATGTCGGCATACGACACCCAGCACGGCGCCGGCATGATCACCTCGTCGCCGGGGTTCAGTGTCGCCAGCAGAGCGTTGTACAGCACCTGCTTGCCCCCGGTGCCGACCGACACCTGCGACGGCTTGTAGTCGAGCCCGTTGTCGCGCTTGAACTTGGCGCAAATCGCCGCCTTCAACTCGGGGATTCCGTCGACATCGGTGTACTTGGTCTTGCCCGCGTCCAGGGCGCGCTTGGCGGCATCCTTGATGTTCTGCGGCGTATCGAAATCCGGTTCGCCCGCCGACAGCGAAATGATGTCCCGCCCCTCGGCCTTCAACTGCCGCGCCTTCGTAGACACCGCGATCGTGGCGGAGGGCTGGATTCGGTTGAGGCTGTCGGCGAAAAAGCCCATGGCATGGATCTTTCTGTGATGCAGTTGAGTGCGCAACGCACCCCGTTCGAGCGGCGCGGAAGCTACGCCGCAGTGCACAAATTCGCAAGTCGCCCTTTGGTCTGGATCCAACGCCGAAAAGGCCGGCAAACCGCACCCGGCACGCGGATCGATCGCCCCGGCGCCCGGCCGGCTTCGCCCTGGCGCAACACCGGCGATGGTGGCGCAAAATGCCCGCCGATTGCCTTATTCCGGGCTCACCCACGCCACGTCACGGAACGGTAATTCTCCTTATGTGACGGTGACGGGTTTCGATTCGAAGCCGGACCAAAGGAGGGCACGCACGATGACTGGGTCTTTCCATATCGATGGCCGCCGTTTCGCGCTCGATATCCTTGTCGGCCTCGGCCTTTTCTCGCTGGTTTTGCTGGCCATTGCGGGCGGCACTTCGCCGGCGGGCGCGGGCGAAATGGCCGTCCTGACGCTCGCCGGAAAAAATTGGCAGCCGCTGGCACTCATCGCCGCCATGTTTTCGCTGTTTATGGCCTTCAACCTAGCCTTGTATCGTCACGTCAGGCGCGTCTATGCGGAGGAAGCCCCCCGCCGCCGGCAATCCGCCCCCAGGTCCAAGGCGTAAAGAAGTTTGACGGTCTTTTTTGGCGCCGAGGCTCCTCCTAGGTTATAGGGGCGCAAAACAGGGTACGGTGAGACCATGGTCGACCATCCTTCCAGCAAGCCCCGGCGCGCCGTCCGATTGAACGGAGCGGCGGTCTTGGCACCGGTCCTGGCGCTCGCCGCGGCGGTCACCTTCCTGAACCCCGGCGACCAGCTCGAACGCGGACTGTCTGCCGCCGTCGCCACCGAAGCGCGCCTGATGGCCAAAGCGGCGCCGCCCGCTAGCCGCTCCACCGCCGTTGCCGCCCGGACCTTTGAGGAGGGCTCCGAAGGCTTCTGGCTCACGCGCGCGCCGGAAGCGGAAAGCGTTTCGCGCGTCGCCTTCACCGCCCCGGTCGCCGCCGGCGACCGCGTGGTGGTCAATTTCGGCCCCTACGATCGCGAAATTCTCGACGTCGTCGCGATTGAAGAAGATAATTCCGCCGCAACGCGCATCGACACCGGCAACGGCAAGTCGTCTCGCTACATCGTCACCGGCCGCCGGCTGTCCGACCCGGCCGCCGCCCTTGTGCGCCTGACCGTCGACTCTGAAGGTCGCGGGCTGACCACCATCACCGGCGATCGCGACCGCGCGCTCTAAGCCACAGGTCTTTCCCCTCTTCGCGCTTGGGATTGCATGGGCGTGGCTTGACCCCGTATGGTCCGCCGGAGGGGGCCGGGCTCATCCCATTGCCAGCGGCCACACGACCGGGGGACTTCGTCGATGCGTCTCAATCCGCCGACTGTGATCATCTTCTTGATCTCGCTGCTGCTTGCCTCCTTGGCGATCATGACCAAGCTGCAGTTCTTCCCGATCCCGCGCCACCTTCCCCATCAGGAATTTTGGCTCGCGATCACGGCCTACTTCGTCCTCATGGTCGGCAATGTCGTGAAGGGCCTCTAACGCGCAGCGATCTTCTCCCGCTGGCGAGGCGCGCTCACCAGGGGATCGGGCGCTTGTCGCGAAAAAATCCACCGTTCGGCCCATCGTCCGGCAAGGTCGCGAGCCACACCGGCGTTTCCGCCCCCGCCTCGACCGGACGCTCCGCCTCCGGCCCGCCCATATCGGTTCGCACCCATCCCGGACACACGGCATTGACCTTGATGTTCGTGCTGGCGAGTTCCGCCGCCGTGATGCGCGTCAGCGCGTTCAGCGCCGTCTTGGTCATCCTGTAGGCCGGAAAGCCGCTGCGCATGTCCGAGAGCTGTCCCGCGCCCGACGATAGGTTGACGATCCGTCCATAGCCGTTGCGCTGCATGATCGGCACGACCGCCTGCGTCAGCCGCAACGGACCGAGCACGTTGGTCTCGAACGTCTGCCGCGCCGTCTCGGCCTTCAGTTCGAAGAGGCTCGATTTGAACCCGCCGGGACCATCGACAAGGATCGCGGCATTGTTGACGAGAATGTCGATCCGGCCATGCCGGCGAACCACGTTTTCAACGGCCTTTGCAACCGAATTGCCGTCCGTGACGTCGAGCACGACCGCTTCGGCGGCAAGCCCGTCGCTTGCAATTGTATGTGCCGCTGCGCGTCCCTTTTCAAAGTCGCGCGCGCCGATGACGACAGCGATGTTCTTGCGCGCCAACTGGCGGGCAATTTCCAGCCCGATGCCCCGGTTGCCCCCCGAAATGAGTGCGACCCGTGTTGCAGCCATCCTGAACCGGCTTCCCCATGTCGCTACCGGCGCTCGTGCCGGAGCCTCTCCGGTCTAGTTAGTGCTTTATACCGTCGATGCAAACCGGGTTTGCCGATCCGCCGGAAGAATTTCGGCGCTCCGTCGGAGGGGTACGGCACATTAGACGGCTTGTGGCCGCAGGATCGCCAAACGCCGTGCCGTCTCGACCAGCCATGCCCTCTGCCGATTGAGCGTCCGTTCGAACACTGCGGCGAATGCATAGCACCCGGCAATAACGAGCAAGAGAACAAGCAACTGGCCGGCCGGTGTCGTCCGCGCCCCCGGCAACGCCGCGCCGATGAACTGCAGAAGCGGGTAATGCACAATGTAAAGCGAGAAGCTTCCGCCCGCCAACCAGCGCACGGCCGTATTGATGCGCGCGTTGGCCATCGGCCGCTCCGCCATCACGCGGACGGCCCCCAGAATATGTCCGGCAAACAGCAGACCGATGAACCCGTTCCAGATGAATTCATCGGAGAACGCCAGTGACCGGCGAACGAAATCCTCGCCCAGCACCGCGTACTCCCAGTGCAGGAGCATCTTCGGCACGCCGCTCAACAAACAGGCTGCATAAACGGCAACCGGCAGCCACATCAGCGCCAGAGCGCGGTCTGAGGACATCGCGGTCACGCGCGCGCTCAAGTGATAGGCGGCGACGCCCGCCCCCCACGATACGCCGAGAACCAGGATCTTCGGACCCGCGATCAGCGCCACTAGCACCCCCACGATCCAGCGCCGGGCGCCTTGCAGAAACGTCACCGCCGCAAACAGCGCGTAATACCAGACTTCATACGTCAGCGACCAATAGGGACCGTTCGTGCCGACGCGGATGTGCTGGAAGCCGAGTTCGTTGGTGAACGTCGCGGCCGCAAGGAACCTCGCGACCGGAGCGCTGCTGGCATACCACCACCCGTCGTACGCCTTGAAGTACAGGTGGCTGCCAAGTGCGTCGATCGCGAACGTCAACACCAGCGCCGGCAGCGCCACCGAATAGATGCGCGTCAGGCGATTGAACAGGAAGCTGCCCGCGGTGCGATCCTTCTGGTCGGCCGTGAAGGCGATCACGAAGCCCGACAGCACAAAGAACAGCATCACCGCGTCGCTGCCGAGGTTGTAATCCCGTATCCAGATGTAGTCGCCGTTCGAAAAGCGCGGATAGGCGAAATGAGACAGCAAGACCACGAACGCCGCGAACGCCCGCAGTCCATCGAGATAGACTGAAAGCCCCTTGTTCACGCCTCACTCCGCTCGGCAACTGCTTTGCGCCGTTCCAAGCGCCGCTCCAGTTCCTCCGCCATCTCGCGAATGGGAACCAGCAGTGCATTCGTCAGGCTGTCATGCGGCTGAACGATCCGCTGGCCATGTTCGTCCGAAAGGCCAAACTCGATCGCTTCCTTTTCTTTCGGAATATAGATCGTGCCGAACAGCCAGTCCCAGAGCGCGAACATCTCGCCGTAGTTCGTATCGTAATGGCGCGGATCGCGGCTGTGATGGATCTGGTGCATCGCGGGCGAAATGAAAATATGGCTCATCACCGGGCCGAAGCTGACCCAGACATGCGAATGCCGCAGGTTTCCGCCGAGCATATTGAAGAAGAAGTACACCGCGTTGATGCCCGCGATCTGCCACGTTTCGACCGACCCGGCGAAGCAGAACAGCACGATACCCATCACGCCGCCGATGACGAACGACGACGAAACGCTGCCGATCGCGTCATAAAGCGGGTGCTTGCGATAAAGCGTGATCGGCGTCAGAACTTCCGCGCTGTGGTGCAGTTTGTGCAGCGGCCACAACACCTGGTTCTGGTGATGAATACGATGCACCCAGTAGGTGCAGAAATCGGCCACCAGCGCGAACACGATGGCGAGCACGACGAACCGCCCCGTTGTCCACTCGACCGCCACGCGCTCCCACCCCGTCAGCCCTTGCAGCAGACCCATGGTCAGCACCGCGCCGATCGTGGTCATGATTGTGAACGACATCAGTCCGAGCACGCGCAGCACGGCGGCGAACACCATGATCTTGATGTCCACGATGTGCGAATCGTGCCCGTAGACTTCGACGGGAGCGAAGTAGCGCCAGAAGGCAACGACGTTGGCGCCGTGCGCGCGGACATAGGCGACGTAGGCGATCAGGATCGTCGTCGGAATGTAGATAAAGGCCACACGGGATTTGCCGTTGCCGAGAATGTGATACGCAAGATCGGAAACGAAACCGAAAATGTCAGGCACAGCCGTGCTCCCACGCGACGTTAGCCAGCGATTTATGCGCGCGGCGGCTTCAAAGAATGCTTAAGCGGGCTGACCCGGCGCCCCGGAATTTGGTAAGCATCCGCTTAACCGCCGCCCCATTCCGGCCAATACCTATATGAAGCCACAACCACCGCTGATCCTTTCACTCGGATAGTCCGTCTTTAGAGCAACCCATGCCCCGCCCGCCCAAATCCGATCTGCCCAAAGCGCGACCCTCGCGGGGACGCTCGGGCAAGCCTGCCGCGCCGCCGGTCGAGACGGCCGCCGGAACGCCGGGCTTTGGCGAAGCGATGCAGTCGTCCTACATCCCCGGCACCTCGACGCTCCCCGCGCTCCGCACGTCCGGCCCTCTCCCGCCCCGCGCCGGCGACAGCTCGATCTCGGACACGCTCAACGCGCTGTTGGCCAAACCCGCCGAACGCAGCGATCGGGCGAAAGAGATCCTCGCCCGCCAGCCGATGCTGGCCTCCCACCCGATCGTGACCGGCTTGGCGCGCGAATTCGTACCGCACCGCCCCGCGCGTCCCGACAAGAGCGAGGGCGGCATCCGCTTCGAACTCGTCTCCGAGTTCGATCCCAAGGGCGACCAGCCCACCGCCATCGCCGAACTCGTGGCGGGCGTGAACAAGCTTGAGCGCGACCAGGTGCTGCTCGGCGTCACTGGCTCCGGCAAGACGTTCACGATGGCGCAGGTCATCGCCGCGACCCAGCGCCCCGCCCTGATCCTCGCCCCCAACAAGACCTTGGCCGCCCAGCTTTACGGCGAATTCAAGAGCTTCTTTCCCAACAACGCGGTCGAGTATTTCGTGTCGTACTACGACTACTACCAGCCCGAAGCCTACGTGCCGCGCACCGACACCTACATCGAGAAGGAATCCTCCATCAACGAGCAGATCGACCGCATGCGGCACGCCGCGACGCGCTCCCTGCTCGAACGCGACGACGTCATCATCGTCGCGTCCGTCTCGTGCATTTACGGCATCGGCTCGGTCGAGACCTACACCGCCATGACGTTTGCCGTGAAAGTCGGCGATCGCCTTTCGCGCGACCAGCTTTTGGCCGACCTCGTAGCCCTCCACTACCGGCGCAACGACGCCGCCTTCACGCGCGGCACCTTCCGCGCCCGCGGCGACACCGTCGAAGTCTTCCCCGCGCACTACGAAGACCGCGCCTGGCGCATCTCCCTGTTCGGCGACGAAGTGGAATCGATCGTCGAATTCGATCCGCTCACCGGCCAGAAGACCGACGAACTCGCGCTCGTCAAAATCTATTCGAATTCGCATTACGTAACCCCGAAGCCGACGCTTCAGCAGGCGATCAAGAACATCAAGACGGAACTGAAGCAGCGTCTCGACGAACTCTATGCCGTCGGCAAGCTCCTCGAAGCCCAGCGCCTCGACCAGCGAACCACCTTCGACATGGAAATGATGGAGGCGACCGGCTCGTGCGCCGGCATCGAAAACTATTCGCGCTACCTCACCGGCCGAGCGCCCGGCGAGCCGCCCCCGACATTGTTCGAATACCTGCCCGACAACGCCCTCGTCTTCGCCGACGAAAGCCACGTCACCATACCGCAGATTGGCGGGATGTTCCGCGGCGACTACCGCCGCAAGGCGACGCTTGCCGAATACGGCTTCCGGCTGCCCTCCTGCATGGACAACCGCCCGCTCCGTTTCGAGGAGTGGAATGCCATGCGCCCGCAGTCGATCTACGTCTCCGCCACGCCGCAAACGTGGGAACTGGAACAGACCGGCGGCGCGTTCTCCGAACAGGTCATCCGGCCCACGGGCCTCATTGATCCCGAAGTCGAGATCCGCCCCGCCAAGAATCAGGTCGATGATCTTCTGGCCGAAGTCCGTGAGGTCACGAAGAAGGGCCACCGCGTCCTTGTCACCACGCTGACGAAGCGCATGGCCGAAGACCTGACCGAGTACATGCACGAGACCGGCATCCGCGTCCGCTACATGCACTCCGACATCGAAACACTCGAACGCATCGAGATCATCCGCGACCTGCGCCTCGGCGCGTTCGACGTGCTGATCGGCATCAACCTCCTGCGCGAAGGCCTCGACATTCCCGAATGCGGCTTGGTGGCAATTCTCGACGCCGACAAGGAAGGCTTCCTGCGTTCCGAGACGTCTCTCGTCCAGACCATTGGGCGCGCCGCGCGCAACGTCGATGGCCGCGTCATCCTCTACGCCGACAGCATGACCGGCTCGATGGAGCGCGCCATCGCGGAGACCAACCGCCGCCGGGAAAAGCAGCGCGCCTATAACTTGGAACACGGCATTACGCCGGAAAGCATCAAGCGCAATATCCATGACGTCATGGCGAGCGTCTACGAGCAGGACCACGTCACCGTCGATGCAGGCCTTGCGGACCACCCCCTCGTCGGCCACAACCTCGCAAAAACCATCGAGGACATGCAACGGCGCATGCGCGAAGCCGCCGCCGACCTCGAATTCGAAACCGCCGCGCGCCTGCGCGACGAGATCAAGCGGCTGCGCGAAACCGAATTGGCCGTCGCCGACGATCCGCTCGCCCGCCAATCCAGCATCGACGATCGCACCGGCGGCTACCAAGGCGAAAAGAAATACGGCGCGAGCGCCAACGAACCCCCGCGCCCGCGCGTCAGCAAACCCTCGCTCGACAACATGGGTCCTGGCACCGACCGCCCCATCCCACGCCGCGAAGC
>CAYWIF010000029.1:0-17302 GCA_964458265.1 uncultured Hyphomicrobium sp.
ATCGGGCGTTCTCGGATTTCTGGTTCGTCGGCGATCTCAGCCATTGCAATGAATTGGTGGCGTCGATGAGCCGGGAACTCGGCATAAACTCAACGCTCATTTCGAAGAATACGAAGGAAGATTGGCAGCAGCGCGTGACGTGGCGAATGCTGACCCGTGAAGATCTCACAGCCCGGCAAATCGAGATGATTGAAGAGCGGACACGGCTCGACCGGGCTATTTGGGAGACTTGGCGAAATGCCAAGCACAACGTGTCGTCGGTTGTTCCCATGTCACTGCCTGCCAATGCCGGCAGCGGCAGTCTCTTGCATGAATTGCAGCGCCCCTATCACGCAATCGTTCGCCGGGTGAAGCGCGGCTGGAACTAAACGTTACTCCAGTAAATCAGCGCGGCGTGGTTTCAGCCAACATACTCACCGGCCGCCGACGCTGATGCGCGCCGCACGGGCCGCCTTGAATTCATGCACAGCGGCCGGGCTATTCTGCCGCAAGGCGCACGGTCTGGCCGTGAGACAAGGGGCATGCGGCCCAAAGCTCGGCCAGCGCATCGACGAGGGCCTGCATCTGCGCATCCGTGTGCTGGGGCGAGGGCGTGAGGCGGATGCGCTCGGTGCCGCGCGGTACGGTCGGGTAGTTGATCGGCTGGGCATAGATGCCGTAGCGGTCGAGCAGCGTGTCCGTCACCGCCTTGCAGTGTACGGGGTCGCCGACGAGGATCGGCACGATATGGCTCGGATTATCCATCACAGGGATCTTGGCTGATTTCAGCATCGCCTTCAGGGTGCGGGCACGTTCCTGATGGCGGGCGCGTTCGATTTGGCTGATTTTCAGGTAGCGGATCGACGCCAAGGCGCCGGCAGCGATTGCCGGAGCGACGGATGTGGTGAAGATAAAGCCTGAGGCGAACGAGCGGATGGCATCGCACACATCGCGTGAGGCGGCGATGTAGCCGCCCATGACGCCATAGCCCTTGGCCAGCGTGCCGTTAATGATATCGAGGCGGTCCATCACGCCATCGCGTTCGGCGATGCCGCCGCCGCGCGGTCCATAGAGGCCGACGGCATGGACCTCATCGAGATACGTCAGCGCGCCGTACCGCTTTGCCAGATCGCAGATAGCAGCGATCGGCGCAATGTGTCCGTCCATCGAGTAGACGCTCTCGAAGGCAATGAGCTTCGGCGTTCCCGGCGGGTACTCGGCCAACTTGGCTTCGAGGTCGGCCACGTCGTTGTGGCGGAAAATACGCTTCTCGCCGCCGCCACGGCGGATGCCTTCGATCATCGACGCGTGGTTCTTTTCGTCGGAGAAGATGACGAGGCCGGGAATGAGCTTCTGGATGGTCGAGAGAGTCGCGTCGTTGGCGACGTATGCCGACGTAAAGAGAAGGGCCGATTCCTTGCCATGCAGGTCGGCGATCTCCTGCTCAAGTTCCACGTGGTAGTGCGTGGTGCCGGAAATGTTGCGTGTTCCGCCCGAACCGGCGCCTGCCAGATCGACGGCCTCATGCATCGCGGCGAGCACGGCCGGGTGCTGCCCCATGCCGAGGTAATCGTTCGAGCACCACACCGTCACCGGTTGCGTGACTTGACCGGCGAACCGCGTTGCGGAAGGGAACGCGCCGCGCCGGCGCTTGAGATCAGCAAATACCCGGTAGCGACCTTCAGACTTGATCTGATCGAGTGCCGCCTTGAACCGTCCGGCGTAGTCCATCTGCACGTATCCTGACCCTTTCGGGGCTGTTTTCGCCCGCTTATCGGGCACCATGCCCCGGCTCCGACGCCCGGATCAACGGCTTTCATGTCGCGACCTTTACCAAGCCGCCGATACCGTTGTTCCACGCCTCCCCTGAACCGCACCTGAATTGACCTAAGCCCTTCGCGCGACGGCTGGATTTACTCGGGAAGACCCCCCGAATAAAGCCCGCGCGAAAACCTACCCGGACGCCATAAAGCATTTGGCGAAGGCCCGCCACTTGACCCCGATCAAATTGCCGCCGGACGAAACGAAATGCCGCGCTTCGTTGGGCAGTAACCGGCAGATACCGGAGTGGGGGGGGGGCGGCGGGCCAGTTGCCCTTTTGAGGCAACCGGCCCGCCGCATCACCCCAGTCGCGCTTCAGGAAGGCTTCTTGGGCGCTTCCGCCGTGACAACCTTCTCGCGCTGCGCTTCCAGGCCGGCCATCAACTCGCCAATTTCCTTTTCGGGA
Organism: uncultured Hyphomicrobium sp.; assembly: GCA_964458265.1. Taxonomy (GTDB): domain Bacteria; phylum Pseudomonadota; class Alphaproteobacteria; order Rhizobiales; family Hyphomicrobiaceae; genus JAGVSR01. The sequence goes on from CAYWIF010000029.1 coordinate 2,207, forward strand.
ACGCCGAGTTGAAAGAACGTGTGCTTGCACTCATGCAGGATGATGTCGAACTCGCGATTGGTGATGGTGAGGTGGGCGTGGGCCTTGTCCATCGACCGGCCGATGTAAACCTTCGGGCCGCCTGTGTTCTCAATCACCCAGGTCGCGAGGATTAGCTTGAAGGCGGCGCGCTCGTCGAGGTCATGGACAGCCTTGAGAGCCGGGTTCTGGTTCAGCGTTTTGTTGACATAGATGTTGTCGACGAGGTGATCGACGGCGGCGGCCACGGCCTTGTAGCCGCCGATGCGTTCGTAGAGCGGGGCTTCATCGGCGCGGAGGTTTCCGACAGCGGCCGCCAGGGCAATGCTGGCAAGGCCGGCGACGGCCGCGAAACGTGCTGTCGTCGCGCGTAGTGCGAATTTCGTCATGCTCAAACCTCCCGTTAAAAGTACGCGGGAGACCGGACCCCCGCCCATCTGCGGGGAGCAACATTGCACGCAATTACATTGTCAGCAATCTTTCTTGCCGCGATATTGCGCAAGATTCGATGCTGCAGCGCATCGTTGGTGTGCGAATGCGAAGGATCAGACGCCGGCGTCGTCCGGCCCGCAGCCGGCATTCAAGCCGCCGACCATGGCCATGATATCGGCGCGCAGGGCGAGGATTTCCGGCTCGGACATACCAAGGCGGCAGGCAACATAACGGCGTACGTCGAGGGCGTCGTTGCGCAGGGCGCGACCCTTGGCAGTCAGCTTGACGAAGACCTGGCGTTCATCGGTCCCGTCGCGGCGGCGCGTGACGATGCCGGCCGCTTCAAGGCGCTTGATAAGCGGCGTCAGTGTGCCGGAGTCGAGCATCAGTTTCTGGCCGATGCCGGAGACAGTCTGATCGTCTCGCTCCCAAAGAACCAGCAGCACCAGATATTGCGGATACGTTAGCCCGATCGACGCCAACCGTTCACGATAGGTCTTGGTCATCGCGTGGGTGGCTGCGTAGAGCGCAAAGCAGAGCTGATTGTCGAGCCGCAACAGGTCGGACAGCGGAGTGTCCTTGATGCCTTTGCCAGCGTGCTTCTTCGACATAGCTCGGTCCTTGGCGAGGGGCGGCGCAAGTGGAGTAGTACGACTAGGCGGATGTTCGACCAACTGCAACAGGATAGCGCAGGTGGGCTCAGAGTCGGCCGTCAGTACGAGGTGGCCGTTTCCGATCCCGAGCGGTCGCGATCGTAGAGGTCGCGCCGGAATTGGATGACGCCGTCGGGCGTTGCCCACGCCGTAATGTAGGCGAAATACAGCGGGACCGGTTTTTTCAGCTTGGCATCCACCCGGTCGCCCTTTTCTTTAACCGACGCGATGCGGCTCTCGCTCCAGCCTGATGTGCCCGCGAGCAGCCAAGCGGCCAACGTCTCGATGTTGGCGACACGGATGCAACCGGAACTTGCGGCGCGGAAGTTGCGGCCGAACATGCTTTCCGACGGCGTGTCGTGCATATAGACCGAATGGGAGTTGTTGAAATTAATTTTCAAGAACCCCAGCGGGTTATCCTTGCCCGGCTTCTGACGGTAGGAGAGGCTGGCAGGCTGGGCGGAGGACCAGTTGATCTTTTCCGGGTCAACCTTCTTGCCGGCGCCGTCGTAGGCGTCGATGCCGAATTTGACGAGCACGTTCTTGCCGTCCTTCTGCATCTCGCGGCCGCGGGGGATCAGGTCCTTGGAGATCACCGTGGGCGGCAGGCGCCACACCGGATTGAAGTTCATCTCATGGATGGCCGTGCGCAGGATCGGGGTCGGCCGGTCGGGCTTGCCGACGACGCCGGTATGGCGCGACACGACCTTGTCGGCCTGGACGGCCTCAACCTGAGCGGCCGGAATATTGACCGCGACATATTTCTGCTTGGCAGTGCTGCCGGCGTACTCCTGCAGCCGGGCCAGAGAGTTCCTGAGCTGGCGGAGGCGCACTTCGGCTGGAACATTCAACGCCGCGGACGTTCGCTCATCGACGATGCCGGTCGGCGTCAGGCCGTTGGTCGCCTGAAACCGCTTCACCGCAAGATCGAGGTCGGATCCGAAGTTTTCCGTATCGTCGCCGCCCGAAGCCAATTCTCCGGAAACGCTCAAGCGGCGTTTCAGAACGGCGACGGCAAAATGCGTTTCGCCGTAGAACATCTTGACCGCCGGCACCGTCTCCCAGCCGCCGTTTGCGACGATCTCCTGGTATTTCTTGATTGCCGCTTTCGTCGGGGCAATGTTCGCAGGGGACAACGTGGGATAACCGGGCGGCGGATTCTTTTCCCAGTCGCGAACAAATTCGCGATCAACCGCGCCGGGGCTGGGTGCGCCCGATCCCGCAGGGCCAAAACGGATGCCGTTATCGTCGAATGCCAAGGCCGGACCGGTGGCCATCAACGCTGCAAGCACGGCGGCCGGAAACCGGCGCGGACGTGACACCTTCGCGTTGTGGTCCGTCATGTCCCCAACCCGTCGCTATCGCGAGGCTCCGATCCCGTGCTGCGCGATCCGGGGGGACAGTGGGATATTCGCGGCCGCTTGGAAAGCCCCCACGGCAGTCGCGACGCGGGCGGTGCACCGGTATTGCGCCGCAAGCAAAAAAGGATCGCGGAGGCTGCTCCGCGATCCTGCACCGGGCTGGGACCTGCAATTGGTTACAGGCGGTAGAGAATCTGGTGCGACCAGAAACGCTCGAGGCGGATCAGCGCCTTGTTGAGATGCTTCAGGTCATCGTTGTCGACGCTGCCGACGGTTTCGATCGAACTCAACTGCCGCTGGTAAAGCTTATTCACAACGTCGCAAACATCGTGACCCTTGTCCGTGAGGCTGACGCGCACGCTGCGGCCGTCCGTTTCGGACTTCTTATAGTGGATGTAGCCCATGTCGACGAGCTTCTTCAAATTGTAGGAGACGTTCGAGCCGAGGTAATAGCCGCCCCGCTTCAAGTCGCCTGCCGTCAATTCGCTTTCGCCGATGTTGTAGATCAACAGTGCCTGCACGCTGTTGAGATCGGACCCGCCCTGACGCTGAAATTCGTCCTTGATAACGTCGAGCAGAAGGCGATGCAGACGCTCGATGAGCCGCAGTGCCTGTAGATATTCGCCCTGGATCGTCTCTTCCGCGACCGGTTGAATTTTTGCGCGGGCACGCGCATCGGTTACAGCACTCATCGCCCTGCCTCATACCTGTTTGGAATGCACACTCCCGGTTTTCTTTTCGTTTCCGGGTTTCACAGGCAGAGTAGCTTCAATAATTAAATCTTACCTGAATATATATAGTAAAAGAATAGTTGCTGCGAACGGGGCGCAATCGTGATTTAAAATGTCTTTAGAGAGCACAATTGGTTCATCACGTTGACCTCAGAAGTATTGCAGCGACTTTGCTAAAAACTTCTCTCCGCAGACGCCGGCTAGGCCCGCATTGCCTGCATATCGGTGCGCGTCGGCAGCGACCAGACATCGCCCTCCAGCGGCGCAAAATAGCGCTCGATCATCGCGGCGGTGACGGCCGCATGTGATGCCGGCTGCCATTTGGGATCGTTGTCTTTATCTTCAATGACAGCACGGACGCCTTCGTAAAAGTCGACATCCTCCAGGAAACGGCAGGCGAGCCGGTAATCCATTTGCAAGACTTCGCGGAGATCGCGCGACCGGCTTTCGCGGAGGTGACGGAGCGTTACGGCCAGCGAAAGCGGCGACCGCTTATTCAGATCGCTGGCTGTCTCGCGCGCCCAATTCGCTCCGGGTCCGGTTTCGTTTTGAAGGCGGGTCACAATTCCGGTGACATCAGAAGCCGAAAAGCAACGCGCGATCGTTTCGCGTTTCGCGTCAAGTTCGCCGGGACCGGGATCAACATGGCGATTGTCGAGCAGTGGATCGACGGGCTGCGCATCAGCCAATGCCGCGATGATATCATCGAATTGGCCCGCAGGAATGCAGTGCGTCACGAGGCCCAACGCAAAGGCATCCGCGCGGCCGACGGCGTGGCCGGTCAATCCGAGATAAACCCCTATTTCATCCGGCATACGGGCGAGAGCGTGCGCGACACCGACATCGGGGAAGAGCCCGATCTTTGTTTCCGGCATGGCGAAGCGATAACTCTCGCCCGCGACGCGGTGCGTGCCGTAAAGCGAAATCCCGACCCCGCCGCCCATCACCACGCCATCGATGAGCGAGACGGTCGGCTTGGAAAAACATTCAAGGCGCCAGTTGAGTGCATACTCGTCGCTGAACGTTTTGCGCGCGGCCTGCATGCCGGTCCGGCCGAGCGCCGTCACCTCGCGCACGTCGGACCCGGCGGAAAAGGCTTTCGCAGCGGCGGACCGAATGGCCACCGCATAGACGTTGGGATCGCGCGAAAACTTCGGAAACCAGGCCGCCATGGATTCGCGCATCGCAACGGTGAGCGCATTCAGCGCGCGTGGGCGTTGCAGGGTGATCAACGCCAGCGACCCGTTATGGTCGAGGCGGATTTCATTGGCAGTTATCGGCTCGCCGGGGTCTGACACGCTTCGATTTCCACAGTTTATCATCGCCAAACACCGCGCGGCTGGTCTCTGCGCGGGTGAGATTGTGATCAAAGACGCATCGCTATACAGTTCGGCGTGTCCGGAGAAAACCGCTCCCGGCGGGAGGCAGGTGTGGCGCATTGGCCATTGTGCTCTGCGGTGTCATTTGCATGCGACTTGAGACGGCGCCAACCGAAGCCCATGTGAGTTGGTTGGTAGTGCGAACCCAGGGGAAGTGCCCCTTGTCCGGGACGGGACGGATGAAATCACCAGCATTCGCAGTTGTGATCGCCATTGCGTGCGCCAGTCCGGCCGCAGCTGAAGACGTGCCGCTTCCGATCAAGAAGCCCAAAGACCGTCACGGGCAACCGATTACCAAATCAAACGATCCGGCGGCACCTCCCGCAGCCGGCACCGCCGCTCCGGCGTCCTCCCCTGCCAGTCCTTCGATTGACGGGGCCAAGGGTGTGTGGCCGAAGACCTTGGATGAGGCGAAGGACGAGGCCGCCGCCAAAGCCGAGCCTCCGCCCATTCCGACTGAGTGGCCGGCCGAGGAAGTCGCCGACGCCTTGGCCATGTGTAAAACCATTCTCGCCAAAATCGACGCGGTGACGATTGCCGAGCCGCAGTTCCGCCAGGGCGACTGCGGCGCGGCCGCGCCCGTGCGGCTGCTGACGATCGGCAAGGAGCCCGAGGTGGCGCTTTCCCCGCCGCCTGTTCTTACCTGCGGAATGGTTGGCGCGCTGCACACGTGGCTCACGAAGGATCTGCAGCCGCTGGCGCGCAAGACCCTCGCCGCCGACATCATCAAAATCGAGAACATGAGCGATTATTCGTGCCGCAACGCTTACGGGCGCACGAAAACAAAACTGTCCGAACACGGGCGCGCCAACGCGCTCGATATCCGGGGCTTCGTCACTTCCAAGGGCGAGCAGGCAATCGTGCTCAAGGGTTGGGGCGAGACCAAGCGCGATATCGCGGCGCGCGAAGACGCCTTGCGGAAAGCCGCCGAGAAGGCGGCGGAAGAAGCGGCAAAAATCGCGAAGCCCGCCGTTGCGCCATCGACCACCGCACCGGTCAATGCCGCCGCTGAGGCCTCCGGCGTCGCCGTGCGCAGCACGATCACCGAAGGGCTCGGTGCGGATGCGCCAAAGCCGTCGTTTGGCGTTTCACCGCAGCATCTGGGAGGACCAGACGCGCCACCGCAGCCACCACCGCGAATGATGGGTTTCCTGAAGGGCGCCCATGCGGCGGCCTGTCAGATCTTCGGGACGACGCTCGGGCCCGAGGCGAACAACGCGCACCGCAACCATTTTCATGTCGATATGGCACCGCGCAAGGCGAAGAAGATCTGCGACTGACTGTTAACGCCGCGCCGCGTTGACGATCGTTCTCCCCTCCCCTTGCGCGCCGCGCGGTTGTCCCTATGGTCGGGCGCGAGCACGTCAGCAGCTAGCACCAGAGCCTTCTTGCATGACAGAGAGTTCCGATTTTGCGTCCCCGCGCGGGGTCTACCCGCACGTTCGCCCACGGCGTAACCGGCGGGCGGCCTGGGCGCGTGCGCTCGTGGCGGAGACGATGCTCTCACCATCCGATCTCATTTGGCCGCTGTTCGTCCTGGAGGGATCCGGCAAACGCGAACCGATCCCGTCAATGCCGGGCGTCGAGCGGTTGTCGGTCGATCTCGTCGTCGACGCGGTGCGCGAGGCGGCGGCGGTCGGCATTCCTGCGGTTGCGCTCTTTCCTTATACCGATCCGAAGCTCAGGACCGACGATGCGCGCGAAGCCTTCAATCCGGAAAACCTCGTCTGCCGCGCGACGCGCGCGATCAAGTCGGCCGGGCTCGATGTCGGCGTGATCCTCGATGTGGCGCTCGATCCCTATACCAGCCACGGTCACGATGGGCTCGTTCGCGACGGCGTCATCCTCAACGACGAGACGGTCGCGGCGCTGGTGACGCAGTCGCTCAATCAGGTGGCGGCTGGATGCGATATTCTCGCGCCGTCGGACATGATGGATGGGCGGATCGGTGCGATCCGTTCGGCGCTCGAGGCGGGCGGTCATCACGATACGCAGATCATGGCGTATGCCGCGAAGTATGCCAGCGCGTTCTACGGGCCATTCCGGGATGCGGTCGGGTCATCGTCGACGTTGAAGGGCGACAAGCGGACCTATCAAATGGACCCGGCGAACACCGATGAGGCGCTGCGCGAGGTCGCTCTCGACATCGCGGAGGGGGCCGATCTCGTGATGGTGAAGCCCGGAATGCCTTATCTCGATATCGTGCGGCGGGTTTCCGAAACGTTCAAGATGCCGACGTTCGCCTATCAGGTGTCGGGAGAGTACGCGATGCTCGTCGCGGCAGCGGAGCGGGGATGGCTCGACGGCGACAAGGCGATGATGGAAAGCCTGCTCGCGTTCAAGCGCGCAGGCGCTGCCGGCATTCTCACCTATTTCGCGCCGAAGGTTGCGCGGATGCTCAATTCTCGATGACGCCGCCGAGCACCGTGTTTTCGCGCCAGTTGAACGGCTGGCCGATGAGCGTGCGATAAAGCTTGGGCGACACCGGCAGCACAAAGAGGCCGATGACCGCGCCCGATGCCGCGCCGACGTGGAGCGTGTCGAGTTCATAGCCTGCCGCATAGAGAATGGCGACGGTAGCCAATATGCCGACGAAGGCTGCGGCGAAACCGATGTAGACGACCATGAAAACGGCGTCGGCGGCGATGAGGCGGTTGTCGGTCATGGCGCGGGCCCTCCATAGTTGCGCGAAAGCGGTGCCGGAGAAATTTCCGGAGCGACCGCACACTCGCAACTTCGGAGGCCCGGCGCTGTTCCCACCGGAACAGGCCGGGCTTTTTCCTATTCGCTGCGACGGGTCAGCGAGACGGCGTAGGAGCCGGCGCGCGCGGGCAGGATCGTGTCGCCGGGGAATCCGGCCAGACCGCCGGCCAGATTGTTCGGATCGAACGTCGTGGCATCGCACTTGGCGTCGTCTTCGCGGCCGGCAATCGAGAGCGTGCCGAGCGCAATTTTTTGCCGATCCGATTCCAACCACTCGACGGTCGGGTCATTGGTCGGATCGGCAGCGGTGCCAACGTACGCGACGAGGTTGAACGTGACCGGGCCGTTCTTCAGCCGCTGGTCAAGTTCGGCGGTAAAAAACCCCTCTTCCTTGGCCTTGGCCTCATCGTCGGTGAGCCCAAGTTCGCCGGCTGCCGGTTCGAATTTGAATTTCACAGCGGTCTTCTTGCCGTCCGCCGCCGTCGCCTCGAACGCGTGCACGCTGAAATAGGGCAGGCCGGCGTAGCTCGCCGGGACAGGCTTTGCCGCGACCCAAGCGGCCTGCTTGGCGGTCCATGGGTGGGCTTCCGTGAAGGCTTTGACCTTCGCCGGATCAGGCTTGCCATCGGCACCGGGAACACGGGCTTCGAGGAACCCGACGACTTCGGCCGGCGTGCGGGCGAAAAAGATCGGCGCGGACAGGAAGACAAAATCGGTGGGTGCCGCGCCATCGGGATCGAAGCGGACAGCAAGCCCCCGCGGCGACTTTGCCTTGTCGGACGCCTTCGGATTGCCGCCGCCGAAGGAGAAGCGCCCGAGAACCGGCACGTTTGCAGCCAGAAACGGTGCCTTGGAGAGGGCCGGCGCGTCTGACGTGGGGGCAAAGTCGCCTTTGATGCAGAGACCCTTGGCATGGCTGCCACGCGTCTTGGCATGCTTGCCGAAGACGCCGTTCAGGCTGTCCACGAGCTTATCAGGGGCAACGTCATCGGCGACCGCACCGCCGGTCATCGCCACACTCAAAATCAAAGCCGGAAAGATCCGCGACATTGGCTAGGTCCTCTCAAATTTCTAAAGCGCATCGAAGTACGTCAGCCGTGCCGGCATTTACGGCGGCTCATCGCATTGGTTTCATAGCCGCGATTTATTACGACAAGACGCGTACCAGTGTCAGCGGCGAACGCGGCGGCGCGGCAGGTCGTCGACCGGTTCGGCAGTGGGGTCGGTGGCCCCGCCCGGCTGTGCTCCGGGAACAGCGGCGGCGACGGGGTTCGTCGGCTCTTCGCACTTGGTCAGCCACACATCGAAGACGGGATGCTCGACAGCATTCAGCCCGGGACTTTCCGCAAACATCCAGCCGGAAAAAATTTTCTTCTCCTGGCCGTCGAGCTGGACTTCCTGAACCTCCACGAATGAGGTCGTTTTCGGCTGCTCGGTCGGTGGCCGGGAGTAGCACGCGCGCGGCGTCACCTTCAGCGCGCCGAACTCGACGGTTTCGTTGAGCGGCACGGTCAGCGTCTTGATCGTCGCGGTTACTTTATCGAGGGCGGAAAAGACGGCGACCTTGTTCTCGAGACGCTCGGCGTAAGCCGGCAACGCAAAGCCACCCGCGCAAGCACTCAGCGGCAGCACCATAACAAGGAAGCGGGTCGAGGGGGCCATTGGGGACCGGATGCCTGACTGTGCGAAGCGAAGCGTTGTAAGCTTTGACGTGATGACGACCGGGGAGCGGCCGGTAGAGTGGAGCCGGATCGTGTCGCAAACGTGATCCGTTGGTGGGCCGCGCCGGCTACTCCGGCCGCCAAGGCTTGTAGTCGCCCGTCGCGCGCGGACGGGTGGCGGCGGTCAGGATCGAGCCGGAGGGCCTGTAAGCGTCCGGCGTGCCGGTCGGGTTGGGCTCGTAGGCGCGCTGCCAGGGGCGCGGCGTGTAGGCGCCTGCTGTGGGCGGCTCGTCGACGGTGTGGTGCATCCAGCCATGCCAGCCGGGCGGGATCAGGGATGCTTCCGACATGGACTTATAAGTGACCCAGCGGCGCGGCTTGCCGTTGAGGACCTGCGGGCCGGACTTTTGCTCGTAATAGCGGTTGCCGAATTCGTCTTCACCGACGAAGCGGCCGTGCCGCCACAGCGTGAAGCGGGTGCCCCACGTGTTGCCGCCCCACCAGCTGAAGATTTCCGAAAACAGGCTCATTGCGCCCTCTGTGCCGGTCGCTCGTTTCACCTTGCGTGTAGGACCCGAAGGCAGTGCTGTCCAGTGCGCGAAGAACCGCGGCTCATCGGCCACACCCGCGCCGGGACTCTGTGGCCGGAATCGTCCTAGCCTCCCCGCACTGGAGACGCGGCGACCGCGCGTTGACCGATCAATCCACAGCCTGCCTCGCGGGCTGTCATAGGCCAGAAGTGCAGAGAATCTGGCTTCCTGCGACGGTCAATCCCCAAGTTACCAACACCACTAGATGTAGTAGCCGCCTTCCACCTACACCCCCAATAGGTCGTGACGGACTGCCCGAATCGCGCCACCTTTCATCTCAGCCGCCGACCTTTTCGTGGTGCGTCCGGGGCGCTTTTTTCCATCACCAGTATCGGGCCTTTCGGCCCCGTAGTCGCGTCAGCGGACGACCAGCCCGAGCCGTGAGGGAACGGCGTGGCCATGGTCTCCGCACCGGACTCGCGCGTGTGTTGGAAACCGGCTGCTTCTGACGATCGCACGCAACGGCGCGGACTGAAATCTGGGTGCATTGTTTCGCGTCGGGCACCCCCTTTGACATGATGGGGGCACGTATGAAGATCACACGGCGATTTACGGAAGCTGGCCGCTCGCCCTACGCGAAAATTCCGTTCCGGCGCGCAACTTCCGAAATCAAGAACCCCGACGGTTCGGTCGTGTTCCGCCTCGAAGGCTTCGAGGTGCCCGAGCATTGGAGCCAGGTCGCCGCCGACATCCTGGCGCAGAAGTATTTCCGCAAGGCCGGCGTGCCCAAGGCCCTCAAAAAGTTCGAAGAGACGCAGGTTCCCTCCTGGCTGTGGCGGTCGGTCGCCGACGAAAAGGCGCTCGCCGGCTTACCCGAGAAGGAGCGGTCGGGCGGCGAGAGCGACGCACGGCAGGTCTTCGACCGCCTCGCGGGGACGTGGACCTATTGGGGCTGGAAAGGCGGCTACTTTACTTCGGAAGAGGACGCGCAAGCGTTCTTCGACGAGCACCGCTACATGCTCGCCATGCAGATGGCGGCGCCGAACTCGCCGCAGTGGTTCAACACGGGCCTGCACTGGGCTTACGGCATCGATGGGCCGGGCCAGGGCCATTCCTATGTCGATTTCCGCACCGGTGAACTGATGGTCTCGTCGTCGGCCTACGAACACCCGCAACCGCACGCCTGCTTCATCCAGTCGGTCGAGGACGATCTCGTCAACGAGAACGGGATCATGGATCTGTGGGTGCGCGAGGCGCGTCTCTTCAAGTACGGCTCGGGCACCGGTTCGAATTTTTCCGCGCTGCGCGGTGCCAACGAAAAGCTTTCCGGCGGCGGGCGCTCGTCTGGCCTGATGTCGTTCCTCAAGATCGGCGACCGCGCGGCCGGCGCCATCAAGTCCGGCGGCACGACACGGCGCGCGGCCAAGATGGTCGTCGTCGACGTCGATCATCCCGACATCCAGGAATACATCGACTGGAAGGTGCGCGAGGAACAGAAAGTCGCCGCGTTGGTGACGGGCTCGAAGATCTGCCAGAAGCGCTTGAAGGCGGTGATGGCCGCGTGCGTCAACTGCGAGGCGGACGACGAGGCGTGTTTCGAGCCGACGAAAAACCCGAAGCTGAAAGCGGCCATTAAGGATGCGCGCCGCGATCAGGTGCCGATGAACTACGTGCTGCGCGTGATCCAGTTCGCGCGCCAGGGCTACACGGAGATCGAATTTTCCACGTACGACACCGATTGGGACAGCGAAGCGTATCTGACCGTCTCGGGCCAGAACTCCAACAACTCGGTGCGCGTGACGGATGAATTCCTGAACGCGGTCGAAGCCGACGGCGATTGGAAGCTCACGGCGCGCAAGGACGGCAAAGTCACGAAGACGTTGAAGGCGCGGGATTTGTGGGAATCCATCGGGCACGCCGCGTGGGCATCGGCCGACCCCGGCATCCAGTTCCACACGACGATCAACGATTGGCACACGTGCCCGCAGTCAGGACCGATCCGCGCGTCGAACCCCTGCTCGGAGTACATGTTCCTCGACGATACGGCCTGCAACCTCGCGTCCATGAACCTGATGACGTTCCGCCGGGACGACAAGTCGTTCGACACGGACGCTTATGAGCACGCCTGCCGTCTGTGGACGATCGTGCTCGAAATTTCGGTGACGATGGCGCAGTTCCCGTCAAAGCAGATTGCGTTGCTGTCGTATCGCTACCGGACGCTCGGGCTCGGCTTCGCCAACATCGGCGGTCTGCTCATGGCATCGGGCATCTCGTATGACTCCGACGAGGGCCGCGCGCTGTGCGGCGCCATATCCGCGATCATGACGGGCGTTTCGTACGCCACCTCGGCGGAGATGGCGCGCGAGTTGGGGCCGTTCCCCGGCTACGCACCCAACAAGGACGACATGCTGCGCGTGATGCGCAATCATCGCCGCGCGGCATATGGTGAAGCGTCCGGATACGAAAAGGTCAGCATCGCGCCGGTGCCGCTCGACCATGCGAACTGCCCGGACAAGCGTCTCATCACGGCCGCCAAGTTGGCCTGGGACGAAGCGCTGGCGCTTGGCATGGCGCACGGCTACCGCAACGCGCAATCGACCGTGATCGCGCCGACCGGCACGATCGGTCTCGTCATGGACTGCGACACGACGGGCATCGAACCGGACTTCGCTCTGGTAAAGTTCAAGAAGCTGGCCGGCGGCGGCTACTTCAAGATCATCAACCAGGCCGTGCCGGAAGCGTTGCGCCATCTGGGGTACCGCGAGAGCCAGATCGCCGAGATCGAGGCTTACGCGGTCGGCCACGGCTCGATGAAGCAGGCGCCTTCGATCAACCACGCGACGCTTAAGGCCAAGGGTTTCACGGATGAGGTTCTGGCCAAGATCGAAGGCGGGCTCGGCAGCGCGTTCGACATCAAGTTCGTGTTCAACAAATGGGTGATCGGCGAAGACTTCCTCAAGGACACGCTGAAAGTTCCCACTGACAAGCTCAACGATCCGGCGTTCGATCTTTTCGCGCACTTGGGCTTCTCCAAGCGGGACGTGGAACTTGCCAACGAGCACGTCTGCGGCTCGATGACGCTCGAAGGCGCGCCGCATCTGAAGCCGGAACATCTGCCGGTGTTCGACTGCGCCAATCCGTGCGGCCGCAAGGGCAAGCGGTATCTGTCGGTCGCAAGCCACATTCACATGATGGCGGCGGCGCAGCCGTTCATTTCGGGGGCGATTTCCAAGACCATCAACATGCCCAACGATGCCACGGTGGAGGACTGCAAGCAGAGCTACATGCTTTCCTGGCGGCTCGCCTTGAAGGCCAACGCGCTTTACCGCGACGGCTCGAAACTTTCGCAACCGCTGAACTCGCAGCTTCTCGCGGATGACGCGGACGAGGCGGAAGAGGCGGTCGAAGCCCTCGTCGCAGCGCCGATGGCGGCGCGGACGGCGGCGGTGACGGAACGGATCGTCGAGAAGATCATCGAGCGCGTCGTCTATGTGAAGGAGCAGGAAGAGCGTGAGCGTGAGAAGCTTCCCGCGCGCCGCAAGGGCTACACGCAGAAGGCATCGGTCGGTGGACACAAGGTCTATCTGCGCACGGGCGAATACGACGACGGCCGCGTCGGCGAGATCTTCATCGACATGCACAAGGAGGGCGCCGCCTTCCGGTCGTTGATGAACAACTTCGCCATCGCGATCTCGCTCGGCCTGCAGTACGGCGTGCCGCTGGAGGAATATGTGGAGGCCTTCACCTTCACACGCTTCGAGCCGGCGGGCCTCGTGCAGGGCAACGAGACGATCAAGAACGCGACGTCGATCCTCGACTACATTTTCCGCGAGTTGGCCGTGTCGTATCTCGGCCGGCACGATCTGGCGCACGTCGATCCGCGCGAAATCGTCGGCGAGACGGGGCTCGGGTCATCGGACGATGCCACGGACGAGCAGTTGGCGCTGAACCTGCCAGAAGTGCAGAAGATGGTGTCGAAGGGTCTCGTGCGTGGCAACCCCGTGGCGCGGATCGTCAGCCGGACGATGACGTCGTCTCCGGCGACCGGCGGGGTGGCGGATGCTTACCGGCCGATGCAGGAGAGTGTCACGGGCCTTTACGGCGCGGAAACGCCCACGCTGGGTGCGACGGCGCTGAAGGCCGACACGGAAGTCATGTACGCGCGCTCGACCGTTTCAGCCGAGCCGGTGCTGACAAAGGCCGAGTTGTTCAAGCAGCGCATCTCGGAAGCCAAGGTGCGCGGCTACGAAGGCGTCTCGTGTCCCGAATGCCAGAACTTCACGATGGTGCGAAACGGCACGTGTTTGAAGTGTGACACGTGTGGCTCAACGAGCGGGTGTTCGTAAGCGAGGCGGGGAGTAAAGAGGCCGGGTGGAAACACCCGGCTTTTTTGTTTTTTGGAGTTCGCATGGATATCGATCCGCAAACCGTGAAATATGGGTTCGACGCTATTCGTTCCGCGATAGAAAGTTTGAAGGCCGTAAAGGATACTTTCGGTGGCACGAAGCAAGCCGAGCTTGGAGAGCAGATCAATGCTGCTGAGCGCCAGGTAAAACTCGCAGAAGCACAACTAGCCCAGGCGTTAGGTTTTCCATTGTGCAGGGCACATTTTCCTCCTGTGCCAATGTTGATGAACCGCGTTGAGCCAAACCGTGTGACGGCTATTCACCGTTGTCCTGAATGCGCGCGAGAAGACCCCTCTTTAGAACATTTCGCTTCATTGGACCGGATTGATGAAGCTTCAGCGCGGTTCGCTAACACAGTGGTCCAACACGGCAACTATGATCCCTTCTCGGTGTGAGCGATCACTACCCTACAGGTGTCATCCCGGGCCTTGTGCCCGGGACCCATTGGGCAGCGGATGATGGGGTCAGGGGCTGTGCTGCGCGGGTGCTCGCAATTGCCATAAGAAACAACGCGCTGAAGAATGGGTCCCGGCAATGAATGCCGGGATGACAGCTCTGGGTGGCGACGACACCGGGTCAGATTGCTAGAGCGCTTTCACAGGCGCGACACCCGGTAGCGTGGGGTAGAGATCAGCCCAGTGGGGATTGTCGCGTTCGATGAGGTTGGTTTTCCAGTCGCGGGGCCACTCTTTCAGAGACTTCTCGCGTTGAATGGCGGCGGTGATGTCGGAATGGAGTTCGAACCACACGAGTGTGTGGACTTTGTAGCGGGCGGCAAATTTAGAACCCGCGCCAGCGCGATGTTGATCGACGCGGTCGATGATCGAATTGGTCACGCCGATGTAGAGCGTGCCTTGGGGCCGGCTGGCGAGGATGTAGACGAAGTACGTTTTCATTCATCCGAGTATGTTGCGCGATGGGTCCCGGGCACAAGGCCCGGGATGACAGTTTTGGGTGGGTGCGCTTGGTAGGCCGGTCCTCGAGATTTGATTGAAGCAGACCTTCCATCTCACCCTAACCCTCTCCCCGTTCGCGCAAAAGGGCGCGAGCGGGGAGAGGGGACAGTTCGCGCGCGCCACCGCCACGTCCTACACCTGCCCGGCTCCAAACGCCTGCCATTGCCCAGGCGATCGTCTTTTTCACCCGCCGCCTTCCCTTTCCAAATCGGGGCTCACGTGCGAGAAGCGGCTGATCGAGACAGCAGCAGCGAGTTCGAAGAGAC
>CAYWIF010000029.1:17402-28248 GCA_964458265.1 uncultured Hyphomicrobium sp.
GGGCTCACGTGCGAGAAGCGGCTGATCGAGACAGCAGCAGCGAGTTCGAAGAGACATGGCGCGCAGGCCCGAGACGGGGCGCAAGGGTGCGGGGGGCAAGGGCACGGGAGGCGAGGATCGCTCGGACCGTGCAAGGACCCGAAGCGGCGGCGGCGCGTTCCAGGGCCAGCGCAGCGGCGGCAAGGATCGCGGCAAGCACGGCGCGCCGCGGCCGGCCGGCGACGATGGCATGCCGACGCGCGAGCAGGTGCTGCAATTCATCGAAGGCGCGCAGGGTAAAGTCGGAAAACGCGAGATTGCGCGCGCGTTCGGCATCAAGGGCGGCGACAAGATCGCGTTAAAGCGGTTGCTCTCGCTGATGGCTGACGAAGGCGCGCTGACGGGCGACCGCAAGGCGCTCCGCGAGAAGGGCGCGCTGTCTCCCGTGACGGCACTGGAAATCGTCGGGCGGGACCGCGACGGCGATCTCATCGGTGAGCCGGTGGTGTGGGATCACGAGGAAGGCGAAAAGCCGCGCGTGCTCATTCTCGCGCGCACACTCGCGCGCATCACGGCGGATGAGGATCGCGTGCCGGGCGTCGGCGATCATGTGATGGCGCGGATCACGAAGCTCGACGATGTGGATGTCGCCGGGTTCAAATTCGAAGGCGAGGCAATCCGCAAGCTGCCGCGCGATCAGCGCCGCCTGCTCGGCGTTTACCGGGCGCATGCGCGGGGCGGCGGCACGATCGAGCCGATCAACCGGAAGGAGCTTAAATCCTGGCCGGTGCAGAAGGGCGACGACAAGGACGCGAAAGACGGCGATCTTGTCCGCTTCGAACTTGCCAAGACGGGCCGGTTCACGACGCCGCGCGCGAAGGTGGTCGAGGCGCTCGGCAATCCTGAAGACGAGCGCAAGGTGTCGCTGATCGCGGTGCACGCGCACGGCATTCCCGACGATTTTCCGCAGAGCGTCATCGACGAGACGCGCGATCTGAAACCACCGCAGCTTGCCGGCCGGACGGATCTGCGCGGCATTCCGCTCCTCACCATCGATCCCGTCGATGCGCGCGACCACGACGATGCCGTCTATGCCGAACCCGATACCGATCCGAAGAATTCCGGTGGGCACATCGTCATCGTCGCCATCGCCGACGTGGCGCATTATGTGCGGCCGGACACGCGGCTCGACCGCGAGGCGCAGATCCGCGGCAACTCGGTCTATTTCCCCGACCGCGTCGTGCCGATGCTGCCGGAAAAGATTTCCAACGACCTTTGCTCGTTGCGCGAAGGCGAGGATCGCGCCTGTCTCGTGGTGCGCATGATCTATGACAAGCACGGCGACAAGCGCGGACACACATTCCTGCGCGCGATGATGCGATCAGCGGTGAAACTGTCGTACCAGCAGGCACAAGCGGCGTTCGACGGGAACCCAGACGAGAAGGCCGCACCGCATGTGGACGGTGCGCTGAAGCCGCTCTGGGCGGCGTATCAGGCGTTGAAGGCGGCGCGCGACCGGCGCGAGCCCTTGGACCTCGACCTGCCGGAACGCAAGATCAAGCTCGATGAGAAAGGGCGGATCGCAGGCGTCTATATCCCTGAGCGGCTGGAAGCGCACAAGCTCATCGAAGAAATGATGATCCAGGCCAACGTGGCGGCAGCCGAGACGCTTGAGCAGCGCAAAACGCCGCTCGTCTATCGCGTTCACGATGCGCCATCGAAGGAAAAGCTAAAGTCGTTGCGCGACTTTCTGGAAACATTGGACTTGGCTATCCCGCCGCACGGCAGCTTGAAGCCCGGCGCCTTCAACAAGGTGCTGGCGGCGGCGAAATCGCTGCCCGTGCCGGAACTCGTGAACGAAGTGATCCTGAGATCGCAGGCGCAGGCGGAATACAATCCCGACAACATCGGTCACTTCGGTTTGAACCTCGCGCGCTATGCGCACTTCACGTCGCCTATCCGGCGCTATGCGGATCTGTTGGTGCACCGCGCGCTCATCCGGGCGATGAAACTCGGCAGCGACGGCCTGACAGATGAAGAGATCCCGCGCCTAGCGGCGATTGCGCAATCGATTTCGGATGCTGAGCGGCGCGCGATGGCGGCCGAGCGCGAGACGATCGACCGGCTCGTTGCGCTGCATCTGGCCGATCGCATCGGCGCGGTGTTTGGCGCACGCATCGGCGGCGTGACCCGGTCGGGGCTGTTCGTACGGCTGAAAGATACGGGTGCGGACGGCTTCGTGCCGATCTCGACGCTGGGGCAGGATTATTTCCATCACGTGGAGGAAGCGCACGCGCTGGTCGGCTCGCGGACGGGCGAAACGTTCCGGCTCGGCGATGTGGTCGAAGTGCGGTTGGTCGAGGCCATCCCGTCGGCGGGCGCGCTGCGGTTCGAGATGGTGTCGGAAGGTAAGCGGCAAGTCCTGAAGCCGGTCAAAGGACCACGCGGCCGGCACATCATGCGACAACGCCGCCCGCGGCGCTGAATTGGGCGGGCTGCGGCGCCGGTGCGCTTGACCAGACGCAACTTTCAAACCACTTCTTGGTCATGGATCAGACCTACACCAACGAACCTGAAGTTGCCGCCAACGACCGCTCGTGGCCGCACGCCGTGATGAACGGCCTTCGTTGCAAGTGCCCGGCGTGCGGCACGGGCCAACTCTACAGCAGCTATCTGAAGGTCGTTCCCGTTTGTGAATCGTGCGGCGAGGAACTGCACCATCAGCGCGCGGACGATGCGCCGCCCTATTTCACGATGTTCATTGTTGGGCACATCGTGATCGGCGGTATCTTGATCCTGGAAAAGGCGCTGGCGCCCGCGACGTGGTTGCATCTCGTCATCTGGCTGCCGCTGACAGTGTTGCTCAGCCTGTGGCTTCTGCCGAAGGTCAAAGGTGGACTGATCGGCCTTCAGTGGGCCCTGCACATGCACGGCTTCGGCGGGCATTCTGACGAGCCCGATCCTGAACCCCTGCCATCGACGAAGGCGTGACATCGCCACCGCAGGTCAGGGTATTTCGCGGCCGCCCGCTCTTGGCCGCAACCCTCATCGTCGTAGATCAAAGCGGTTCGGAACCGCGCGTTCTGATGGGACGGCGGCGGCCGGATGCGGTGTTTCTGCCGGGTAAGTTCGTCTTTCCAGGCGGGCGGCTCGAAGACGAGGACGGCGATTGCCAACCGTCCGGTTCGCTCGATCCCCACGAACGCGACTGCCTCCTGCGCGGTGGACGCCATGCCGATCCCGACCGCGGCATTCGCGCCTTCGTCACCGCGGCAATCCGCGAGACCTTCGAAGAAACCGGTTATCTGGTTTCGGTAGATGGGCTTTCGGATACGGGTGATCGTGCCGCCGATTGGTCTTCAATGGTGCGTTCCGGCGTGCGGCCGGATCTTGGCCAATTGCGCTACATCGCGCGCGCCATCACGCCGCCGGGACGGCCACGGCGGTACGATACCCGGTTTTTTCTGGCGGATGCTGCGGGCGTCAAAGCGATTGTTCCCAGAACAGACGGCGAGTTGTCCGAAATCGGCTGGTTCGGCCTCGATACGGTCACGGCACACGATCTGCCGTCGATCACGCGGCTGGTGCTTTGCGATCTCAGGTCTGCGCTCGATCGACGCGACAAGCCCGAGATACCCTTCTATTTTTGGCGCGGTGGGCACTTCCGGCGGGCCGTGCTCTTCGGGCGCGGCCGGAGTGCTTGACTTCGGACGCCTGCTCAGTATGTTCCGCAACTTCCCGCGACACCGCGAGCCGAAGTTTTCGAAGGTTTTTTACCATGGCGAAGCCTGTAACGCAGAAGATCAAGCTTTTGTCGACCGCCGGCACCGGCTTCTTCTACGTGACGAAGAAGAATCCTCGTACGGCTACGGAGAAGCTCGTTTTCAAGAAGTACGACCCCATTGCGCGCAAGCACGTGGATTTCAAAGAAACCAAGATCAAGTAATTGCCCAGACGAGATTAAGCGCAGGCTGCAATCCGGCGCTTGCGTGTTTGAAAAAACCGATTGTTGAAAAATTGGGCCCTCGCGATCGTGAGGGACCAGGGTCCGTAACCGCTCGGCAGCGGGGTTAGCATTCCGAGAAGATCACGGACCCTGGCGTCGTCACCAGGCGATGGTCATAGAGGGCGTTGACGTCCCGCCTGGTATTTCACTGATCCCGTGCATCTGTGCCGCGAATGGCAACAGCAAGGATCGAAACCGGCCATCGCACGCGAAACGGATTTTACCCTTGGAACAACGCGCAGCGACGGCAATTCGTGGATTTCCCTAATCCTCCCTCGACGTTGGGGACTCTGACAGAGGTTCAGTACGGATTCAAGGAATTCTCTTGACGTGTTGCGGCGGAATTACGCCGTACTGAGTCGAAGGCGTCGCACCACTGAATTGCGCTCAATATTCCTGATTTATCAAATTCATAGCCTAGGCCGCGTCGGCCGCGACCCGATTGCGGCCCTGCCTTTTTGCCGCGTACAGAGCGTTGTCCGCGCGCTTGAAGAGCGTATCCGGGGTGTCGCCAGGGCTTTCCAAGGTGGCCAGCCCGACGCTGGCGGTGACACGGATCTTGAGGTCCTGGCGGAGTTGGAACGGCTCGGAGGCCACCATGGCGCGGGTGCGCTCAGCGACCTGATAGGCGCGGGCCAGGTCGGTCTCAGGCATGATGATCAGAAACTCTTCCCCGCCCATCCGGCAGGCCAGATCGATGCCGCGCGTGTTGCGTTTCAGACGGGCTGCGAATTCCTTGAGAACGATGTCGCCGCCGTCGTGACCGTGTGTGTCGTTGACGCTTTTGAAGTGATCGATATCGGTGACGAGGATCGACAAGGGACGGCCGCTGCGGATCGATTCATCCACCAGCGTGCGGAGGTGGCTTTCCATATACCGCCGGTTGTGGAGACCCGTGAGGGCATCGGTGATGGCGAACTCGACGCTCTCTTCGAGGCGATTGCGGAGATAGTCCGTGAAGCACTTGCGCTTGATCTGGGTTTTGATGCGCGCGAGCAGTTCATGCCGGTCGATCGGGCGCATCAGGTAGTCGTTGACGCCCATATCCATGCCGCGAAGCAGGCGGGCTTCGTCGCCCGGCTCGACAAGAATGACAATGGGAAGATGCCGCGTGCGGTCGAGCGAGCGAACCTGCGAGCAGAGGCGCAAACCATCTGCATCGGCCAGACTCAAGCTTACGATCAACAGATCGAAATTGTGTTCGGCGAGCTTGACCAGCGCCCCGTTGGGATCGCGTTCGACGAAGACGTCGTGCGATTTGGAAATGACGTCGACCAGGCGCGATGCGGAACGGGGATGGTCGTCGACGAGCAGGATGCGGCCGGCGCGGACCGTCAAAGCTTTTTGCAGCGCGGCGTTGTCGCTGAGGCCCAACTGACGCGAGGTCAACGCGCGCATCAGCATTTCGTCGTTCAACATCTTCAGGCGCGCGAGATTTTTCACCCGCGTAATCAGGGCGATGTCATCGACCGGTTTGGACAGGAAGTCGTCGGCGCCGTTCTCCAGGCCCTGGACCTTGTCGGACGGTTGATCCAACGCCGTGACCATGATGACGGGGATGTGCTGGCTCGCGGAGTTCGATTTGATGCGGCGGCAGACCTCAAAGCCGTCCATGCCGGGCATCATAACATCGAGCAGCACCACGTCGATGCGCTGCGCGGCGCAAATCTCGAGCGCGGCAGGGCCGTTGGATGCGGTCACGACTTCGAAGTACTCGGCCGAAAGCCGCGCTTCGAGAAGCTTCACATTGGCCGGGATGTCGTCGACGACAAGGACGCGGGCAGTCATTGGACTAGGTACTCGGTACTCGGACTGTTCACATTCGTTAGGCGCGCTGTGCTCCCGCAAACCGCTTTACGGTCTCAAGGAACATCATGACGGAGATGGGCTTCGACACGTATGCCTCGCAGCCGCCTGAGCGAATGCGTTCTTCATCACCCTTCATGGCAAAGGCGGTCACCGCGACAACGGGGATCTGCCGGAGTTCGTCGTCCTCCTTCAGCCACTTCGTGACTTCCAGGCCGGACACCTCGGGCAACTGAATGTCCATCAGGATCAGGTCGGGGCGATGCTCGCGGGCGAGCGCGATGGCATCAAAGCCGTTGCGGGTCTGGATCGTCGCGTAGCCGTGAGCATCGAGAAGATCGTGGAAAAGCTTCATGTTCAGCTCGTTGTCCTCGACGATGAGGACGAGCTTCTTGCCGGCCCGCGCTGCGCGGGGGCGCTCCTCAACGGCCAAGCCTTGATCCTGGTAGACCATTTCCGGTTAATCCCAACTATAGCCCGGACCGTGATGCACCGATTCTGGCCAGTAGCGCCTTGCCCTCACTGTGCGCACGGAGCAGTAACCAACAGTTTAAACCAAAGGGTCCGGCCCCCCGGCCACCCTTGGCCAAGGTAAATCAAATGTGTGCGCTGAAGTCAGAGCGGCCCAACGCGTTAAGCCTCGACGACGCCGAGACGATCGCGATCTCGGCCATTGCCTTTCTGGCGGAGGATCAGAGGCGGATGGGGCGGTTCCTGGCGCTGACGGGGATGGACCCCCAGACGCTCATTGCGGGGGCGGAAACACCGCCGGTGCAAGTGGCCGTCCTCGACCACCTGCTGGCGGACGAGTCGCTGTTAATGGTCTTTGTAAGCGTTAAGGGATTACTGCCAGAGGCGGTGCCTGCGGCCCGCGCCCTGCTCGACGGGGTCAAGCGCTGAGCCAAGCTTGACGTCCGGATTAGGGTCCCACCATCGCCCCCAGCTTGCGCGGCAGGGCTGATGCCAGCCAGCGCGTTGGCCTTACTTGCAGGGGCTCTGGTCGAGGAGCGCCAGTTCCTTGAGTTCGCCTTTCAGCCGGTAGTCGCCGTGGTCAATGACGAGTTCGGACGTGATGCCGTTCTCGTGGAAGCGGAAGAACATCTCGTAGAGCGGCAACTGATCGGAATTGCGCGTTTCCGGCTTGAAGTACGCAATGGAGACCGGCCACGACCGCAGACCGGAAAGCTTAGCCGCATCACCGGTAAGTTTCGGTACGGCGCTCAATTCGCGCGACGTCGTCGGCTGGCCGATCGCGGCGGCTGTGAAGTAATACTTTTCGCCCCCCTCGGAGCCGTCATAAAGATTGCCTGCGAAAACCCGGCTGCCGCTCTTGGCGCTGCGGATCATGGCGACCGAATGGTCGATCGGGAAGTACACCGGTTCGCCGATGCGGGTGGACTTGCGGGCGGGCTTCGACACCTCGACGGTCAGCGACTGAACGGCGCCCGATTTGGCTTCGGAAATTTTTTCAGCCGGCCCCTGCTTCTCCGCAAGCTTGGCCTGGGCATCGCTTTTGGTGGCGGTCCCCTGGGTCTGTTCGGAAAGTTGGTCGTTGGCGTAAGTCGAGGAGGAGAAGCGCATGCGGCGGGCGGCGGCATCCTCCCAGCTCGACGTGCGCAAATCCGTCGTCGAGGTCTGACCCTCGGTGGTGGCCGTCTCGGTGACGAAGCGCATATTTTGCGCGTAGCCTTCGCAGGCGCTGCCCATCAACTCATAGACGACCCGGCCGCTGATGCTCGAGATGCTCATGGCCGGCCCGGATTCATCGAGTGAAATGTCGTAGACCGCGCGGTGCGGTTGCAGCCGCACGGCGGTTGGGACCGGATTGACGATCTGCGCGACGGCCGATGGCACGAGTGCAGCGCCGGCCGCAACAGCCAAAGCCAGCATGGGTCCTGTTCGCATACCGGGCATTCGTTCTCCTCGTGGACGGCCGGGGCCGTTGCAAAAGCCGGCGGTTCGGCCGACAACGTGCCGGTCAACCTAGGCATTTCATGGCAGCGCTACAAGGAGATCACGGATGGCGGGCGAGATCGAGGCACGTTTGAAGGAACTGGGAATCGATCTTCCGGCTGCGCCCAATCCGGTTGCGAACTATGTTCCCACCGTGCAGGCGGGCCAGTTTTTGTTCGTGTCTGGCCAGATCGCCAAGGCCGCCGACGGCACCGTGATGACGGGATCGGTCGGCGGCGATGTGACCGTGGAAGAAGGCGAAAAGGCCGCGCGGTTGTGTGCGCTCAATATTCTCGCGCAGGCCAAAGCGGCTCTGGGGTCGCTCGACCGCATTCGGCAGGTCGTGCGCCTGACGGGTTTCGTCAATTCCGGCGCGGGTTTTGCCGATCACCCCAAGGTCGTCAACGGTGCTTCCGATCTGATGGTCGAGGTGTTGGGCGACAAAGGACGGCACACGCGTGCCGCCGTCGGAGCGTCGGGGCTGCCTGCGAACACAGCCGTGGAAGTGGACGCCGTTCTGCTTATCGACTGAGGCCATCCACAGATGCTCGATCGCGCCCAATTCTTACGACCGATTGCCCATCGCGGTCTCCACGATGCGGGGACCGGCCGCATTGAGAATACGGCCGCTGCGTTCGAGGCCGCGATCGCGCAAGGCTATGGCATCGAGTGTGACTTGCGGCCCGCGCGCGGCGGTCTGCCGGTGGTGTTCCATGACGAGACGATCGACCGCGTAACCGGCGGCACGGGACGCATTGCCGATATGGGTTTGGGCGACGTGCGGATGTTGCGGACCCGCGCGGGCGACAGCGGTGTTCTCACGTTCGAGGATTTCCTGACCTTGGTCGATGGCCGCGTGCCGCTACTCGTCGAGATCAAAAGCGAATGGGACCCGCCGGACATTGCGTTCCTGTCCGAGATCGCACGGCGCGCGCTCGACTATGCCGGCGACGTCGCGCTGATGTCGTTCGACCCGGACGTGATGACGGTGATCAGGGAGCTGGCCACCGAGATCCCACGGGGTATCGTCTCGGGCGGCTACAAGGACGAGAACGGCGAAACCTGGTGGCGCGACCGCATCTCAGACGAGCGCGCGGACCGGCTTGCGAACCTTCTCGAATCCGGGCCCGCTGCGCCTTCGTTCTATGCGTACCATGTCAAGTCCTTACCCACTCCGGTGACACGGTACGTGCGCGAGGTCGATGGCCTGCCGGTGTTCGCGTGGACCGTGCGGACCAACGAAGAGCGCGCGATTGCGCATTTCAACGCCGACGCTGCGATTTTTGAAGGCGCGTTATAAATGAGGACTGCAGCGGTTCCGAACCCGCTGCAGTCACGATGGCCCGCACGATCAGTTCAACGGAACATTGATCCACAGCGAGCCGCTTACGGCTTCAAAGTCTTCCGCACCGATCCCGTCATAGCCCACTGAACCACGCAAACCGAGTCCGCTTGGCGTGGTGATCAACAGACCGCCTTCCACGCGAGCCCGGCTTTCGTCGGTGTCGGCCAGGACGCCATTGACGTAGAGGTCGTCGCTATCGAAGTTCCAGATCCCGCTGATGGCGACGTGCGGCTCAACCGTAGATCCGTCGAAGCCATTGAAGCGGTAGCCCACTTCCATCGTGCCGGTCACGCGGCCAATGCTGGCGCCGCCACCAGGTATGGTTTGCTGGAGGCTCGTTGAGTAGGAGTCGTAGTCTTCTTCACCGTAGGCAATGCTGACCTGCGGTGTGAACCTCCACGCGCCGTAGTACTCGTTGCCGGTTAAGGTTGCCGATGCGAGCCAGCGATCGGTTTCGAAGTCACCCTTGCGCGGTCCGAGGCCCACGTCGGTTAAGTTGATGTTGTTATCCGACGTGCCCCAAGCTGCGCGTGCATCGAAGTACAGGTTGTCGGCCAGCCGTACGCCGATGTAGGGGCCTGCCATCCAGCCACGGCCACTGATGCTGCCGGTGAGGTCCGGATCATCAATGCTTTCGTCCGTATCATCGTACTGCACCAGTGCGCCGATCAGGACGCCCGGGGACACGACGTAATCGGCGCCAACATAAACGATCCCGAAGTCTCCATCGCGATTCACGCCACCCAAATTGTCGTTGTACCGGACGATATGCCCTTCGACCCAGACGTCAAAACCGGGACGCAAGGCATTGGTGGGGTTGACATAGGCTGCGTCGGCAAAGTTCAACCCAGCCTTCATCATGAGGTCGTTCTGCCGCTGCTGTTCGGCAGTGGCAGCAACCGCCCTCAATTCGCTGAGGCTCGTGCTGAACTTCATCGCACCGCTGCTCTGAACCATTGGCATCAACTGGCCAGCGACGTGGGCGAGAATGCCCGTCGAAGTCGATACCGGCCCGCTAGGCGCCTGCAAATCGGGACGCGATGGATCGACAATGCTGGAGTACTCAGCACTGCTGCTGAACGGGTTGGCGCCGAGTGCCATGCTGCCAGACGGCGCGTGCGATCCAAAGAGACCCGGCGAAGTCGTCATGCCCGAGGTCCGGTAGGCCGATCCCGCAGGCGCTGCTCCTGACGTTGCGCCGTTGAGCTTCATGGGGCCGTCTTTCAGGCTCTGCTGTTCCGGAGGACCTTCGCCGAGACGGCGCAACATGCGGGCACGGTCGGGCCCATAGGTCAGCAGGTTGTCGAGGCGGCGGTTGACGAAGCGCTTGGTTTCTTCCTCCGTGCGATTGTCCTTTTTGACCGTATTGACGAACGTGCACACGATGTCCTCGCCCGCAGCGGGGGTGAAGGTCAGCGTCGCGCTGTTCAAGCTGCCCGGCCCGTTGGCCGGCGTTCCGCCGCCGTTCAGTTCGCAGCTGGCCGAAGTCAATGCATACGGCCCAGCGTTGATCGTCTCCGTCACAGTGACCGCACTGAATGGAGACGACACGGTCGTTGATGACACCATAGACGTGGCGCCAGCGGCGACAGCAAGGTTTGCCTCGTCCAGCGCATTCACGTTGGAGTCAAAGCTGAACGTGCCGCCGGGGCCGCCGACTACCTGCTTCTTAATTTTGATGGTCGCGTCTCTTTCCTTAACCACCGTATTGACGAACGTGCACACGATGTCCTCGCCCGCAGCGGGGGTGAAGGTCA
>CAYWIF010000029.1:28348-36833 GCA_964458265.1 uncultured Hyphomicrobium sp.
CATTCACGTTGGAGTCAAAGCTGAACGTGCCGCCGGGGCCGCCGACTACCTGCTTTTTGATGGTGATGGTCGCGTTCTGCTGGTTCGTTGCCGGGCCGTAGCACAGGCCACCTGATAGCTGGAGAATGGGACTTTGCGGACTGTTGGTGTTCTGAATGCACTGGGTTGACCATGTCCCCGACGTGCCTGAAGCGACACTAAAGAGCTGAGAAATTTCCCCCGCCTTTACGACGATGTGCGTGACGTTCGAACTCGAACTCCAGGTTCCGCTAGTCCCCCTGTTTGGCGGCACAAAATTGCAATCGACTTCCACCAGGTCGGGGTCGACATTTTGATTTACGAAGTTCAGATTTGTTTCAGGGTTGTTGTTCGGAAGATCTGCCGAGGCAATCAGGGTGTTTGATCCCACGACTGACGGAATTGTGCAGACGTTCGCGCCCTGCGCCTGCGCCTGACCCATCGGCAACATCTGCAACGACAGCAAAAACGCAAATGTGCCTTGCCAGATACGATCTATGAACACTCTACCCAAAAACATACCACCCACCTACGCAACACACTGAACACGTCGTCTCGTTCCGCTCGCGCGGGTGCGCAGGCGGCTGAACGACCTGAGACCAGGTCAAATTTGTTGAGGTCTTCCCCTCGGACTGCTGATCTGTAACTTTGCCGGAACGCCCTTCCGGGAAAGCTCATGCTGCTTTGTGCGAGCCCCAGTCGCACACATGCGGTCGCGGCGTGCCCGGAGGCAGCACCACGCATTCGCCGGGACGCATTTGCGCTTCCGGCCGATCAACCCCGCAATTTTTTGCATGCTGCCCGCATCGCCGACTTGCCCGTTAATTGGCAATCGCCGCGCGTTTGCTGATAGGCCGTGTCCTCACCCGGAATTCCGGGGCCCTCGAGTCCGACGACCAGCTGCAGGCCTGTGCTTTCTAATGTTTATTCACAGGCTATCCACAGCATTTCGGGATATTCTCCCATTGACACACGGGAGCAATGGTTAATTCCAATTCATTAAAATGACAGTGTACTGCATGTGTTTTGCGCGCAACGTTTCTAGTGGCTCAATCACCCCGCCTTCGCGGCCTTGGCGCGTTCGTAGAGGGGCAGAACGTCCTTTAGATTGTCCTCGAACGTTTTGATGCGCGTGTCACCGGAGGGATGCGTCGAGAGCCATTGCGGCGGCGCGCCGCCTGCCGCCTTCGCCATCTTCTGCCAGAGCGTGATGCCGGCCCGCGGGTCGTAGCCGCCGCGCGCCGCCAACTCCATTCCGATCAGATCGGCTTCGGTCTCGTCGTTGCGCGAGAACTTCAGTGCGGCAAGGCTCGATCCCGCCGCGCCGACGAGTTCGCCGGCCTGACCGAACAGCAGGCCGCCGATAACACGGCCGCCGATACTGGTGATGTTGACCTTGGCTGTGCGTTCCCGCGCGTGCTCCCAGAGCGCGTGGCCCATCTCATGGCCGATGATGACGGCCAGTTCGTCGTCGGTCAGTTGCAGTTTGTCGATGATACCGGTGAAGACGGCGATCTTGCCGCCGGGCATGCAGAACGCATTGATTGACGGACTGTCGAAAACGTTGACCTCCCAGTCCCATTTGTCCGACCGGTCGTTGAATTTCTTCGTGTGCGGCAGCATATCGTTGGCGATGCGGCGCACGCGAACAACGCGCGGATCGGCTTGGCCCAACAGCTTCTTTTGCTGGACGGCTTGGCTCGTCATCTGATCGTACTGGAGTTCGGCCGACTTCTCGACACTCTCAGCCGAGACCAGATTGTTGAAGATGGATTTGCGCGGCACCTTGACGCCTTCGCCGTCCTGGGCGGCGGCGGCATTGACTGAGACCACCATGCCAACGGCGGCGGCAACAAAACCCCGGCGGACCTGCATCAAAAGACCCAAATTGTCTTGCATGAACATCGAGCCCTCTTTTGAACCGGCGGTTGCCCGCACGTTTCATATAGGGTGGTTCTTATCGGAGGCCAACGGATGGACGACGGCGGCACCCGCGAAGCGACGGTTGTCAGCCGGATCGCCGACATCTCTGCTAGCGAGTGGGACCGGCTGGCCAACCCCAACCCATCCGCATTCAATCCATTCGTTGCGCACGGGTTCCTCGCAGCGCTGGAGCGCGCGGGCACGACGGGGGCGGAAGCCGGTTGGCTGCCCAAGCACATCGTTCTGAAGGCCGCGGACGGTTCGATCGAGGCCGCGATGCCGCTGTACGTGAAATCGCACAGCCGGGGCGAGTACGTTTTCGACCATGCCTTCGCGGATGCCTACCACCGGGCCGGCGGGCGCTATTATCCCAAGCTGCAAGTGGCGGTGCCGTTCACGCCGGTTCCGGGTCCGCGCCTGCTGGTGTCGCCTGAAGCGGATCGGGATACGGCAGAACAAACCTTGGTTGCGGCGGCGATGACGCTGGCCCAGACCATTGGCGCGTCGTCGCTCCACATTACGTTTCCCGATGAGGCCGCCTGGAAGAGGCTTGGCCGCTACGGACTTCTGCGCAGAACCGGGCAGCAGTTTCACTGGCAGAACCAAGGCTACCGGACCTTCGACGACTTCCTGGCGAGCCTTGCGTCGCGCAAGCGCAAGATGGTGCGCAAAGAGCGGGCAGAGGCGGTGGCAGGACTGACGATCGAAACGGTGACCGGCCCGGCCATCTCGGACGCGCACTGGGACGCCATGTATGCGTTCTATGTGGACACAGGTGCGCGCAAGTGGGGCCAGCCCTACCTCAACCGGGCCTTCTTCGCTGAACTGGGCAGCACGATGGCCGACCAGTGCCTGCTGATGTTTGCCAAGCGCGGTGAAAAGCGCATTGCGGGCGCCCTGCACATGATCGGCGGGGATTGCCTCTACGGGCGGTACTGGGGCGCAATCGAGCACGTGCCCTATATGCATTTCGAACTGTGCTACTACCGCGCCATCGACTTCGCGATTGCCCACGGGCTGATGCGCGTTGAGGCGGGTGCACAGGGCGAACACAAGCTGGCGCGGGGCTATAACCCCGTCACGACCTACTCGGCGCACTGGTTCGCCGATCCCGGCCTGCACAAGGCTGTGGCGCGGTTTCTCGTCGAAGAACGGCGTGCGGTCGCGGACGCCAACCGGCTGCTTGCAGATTTCTCGCCCTATAAGAAGGCAATGGCCGAAGAACAGGACTGATTGCCAGATGTCCGCGCGCGCCTTGACGGACCGCGCACCCCTCCCCTAAGCCGGTGCATCAGACGAGGGCCGAAGGAGACCGAGCATGTCCGCCGCCTACGACACCGGAAACATTTTCGCCAAGATCCTGCGCGGCGAAATTCCGTCGCACCGCGTCTATGAAGATGACGATGTGATCGCGTTCATGGATGTGATGCCGCAAGCGACAGGCCATACCTTGGTCGTGCCGAAGGCCGCGTCACGCAACCTGCTCGATGCCGATCCCGCCGTGCTCGCCAAGCTCATGCCGATTGTGCAGAAAATCGCGAGGGCGGCGAAGTCAGCTTTCGCGGCGGACGGCATAACGGTCAATCAGTTCAACGAGGCGCCCGCCGGCCAGACGGTGTTTCACCTGCACGTGCATATTATCCCGCGTCACGATGGCGTGCCACTCAAGAGCCATGCGCGCGGGATGGAGGACGGCGCGGTACTTGCCGAGAACGCCGCAAAACTGAAAGCGGCGCTCGCGGGGTGAATGCGCGAACGCCGCCTATGTCTTCACTCCGGCATACGGCTCAGGGCGTCTCATACATCTGACGATAGACGGCGGCCTGTTCTTCGGGCATCCGCGGCAGCAGGATGCGCATGGTTTCGTTGCCGACGAGCTTGCCGTTGCGCTTGAAGGTCCAGTCCGAAATCATGTCGCCGCTGAACTCGTAGCGCTGACCCATTTTCACCGTCGTCACGCTCTGCGGCTGATTGCTGATCACGCCGGAGAATTTGCCGTTCTCGCGCTTGATGCGGGTCAGCCAGAAGTGTTCGGTCGACCCGTTGCCGGAAATGGCAACTTTGAGTGCGTGATCGGCTTCGGTTGATGCCGGGGCATCGTAGCTTTTCCAGAAGTCGTTCAGAGAGCCTCTTGCCTTCTGGATGGCGGCGTTCATGTCCTTGTCTTCGGACAGGACCGAGATCACACCGTCTTTCTGCTTAGGCGGTGCAACGACCGGTTTTTCCACGGTCGGCGGCGTCACCGCGGCGATCTTCGTTGTTTCCTTGGCGTGCGAAGCACTCTCGGCGGCGGGTTGCGCTTCTGCCGTGGCAGGTTTTGCCGGAGCGGGTGCGGCCGGTACGACGGCCGCAGGCTTTTCACTATCCTGCGACGGAGCGGTCTTGGCTTCCGACGGCTTGGTTGCGGCTGCTGGAGCGACCGGCGCCGGCGGTGCCACAGCCGGTGCTGCGGGTTTGACCGGTGGCGGCGTGGTCTTGGCCGTATCGAGCGCGGCCATCTGATTGGACGCGGGGGCGGCCAGCGCGCTCATCGCCGGTGTGGCGGGCTTGTCAGGCTGCGCGACTGAGGCTTTGGGTGCTACCGCGACGGGCGGTTTTGCTTCGGTGGCAGGCGCGGTCTTTCCTTCTACCGTTACCGGCGGTTTGGCTTCTGCAATCGAGGCGGGCTTGTCCGCAACCGGCGCGACCGGCTTTGCGGCTGGGGCTGCCGGGCTTGCCTCGGCGGCAACGACGACCTTGGCGCCCGACGCGGCAACATCGGTGGACTTGATCGCTTTCGGCGGTGCCGGCTTGGTCTCGGCAGTAGCGGCAGGCTTGGCAGCTTCGACGGCGACGGAATTGGGCGCCTTCGCCTCGGCTTTCAGTTCCGGTTTGACTGCGTCGATCTTCGCCGGTGCAGGCGTGACTGCCGAGGGTTGCTGGGCAACAGTCCGAGCCTGGTCGATCTTGTTCATCCATGCGCCCGACCCGGAAGATTTGGGAGCCGGGGTGTCCGCACCGGACGGGACTTTGGCGACCGTGGTCATCCATTCGCCGACGGTGACGGTCGTGGGAGCGGCGGCCATGGCGACCGGGCCTTTCGCACCGCATCCGGCCTCGCAACTGATCTGCCCCGGCACGTTCGCAGCCGTGGGCGCCGGCGTTGCATCCGCGGGAGCCTGCCGCTTGGGCACCATCGAGACGATTTCGGCACTTGTGCCGGCCGGGCAGCCGGCGGTGCAGACGACCACATACGCGTCGGGATGGGCCTCCATAAGTGGGTGCAATTCGACCGTGCTGCGGTTCATGTCTTCCTTCAGCAGCTCCTTGGCGCGAAGGTCGTAGTAATCGGGGCCGCGCTTGTCGAGCAGCGGATTGGGCTTGTTCTTGTCCTTGTCGGGATCGCTGAACAGCGCGCGCTTGGCCGCTTCACGGGCAGCGGCCGTGGAGACGGAGGAACCGCGTTCAGGCTTGGCAACAGATCGCGGTGTTTCAGGCTCTTTTGACTCACGTTCATCGGAGGCTTCGTCGCGTCTGTCGCGATCCGATCGCTCCTCTTCGCCGGAATTGGGCGGCGAAATCTCCTTTTCGCTCGTGTCTTCGTCGACGATGACCGGCTCGTTTTCGAAGGCGATCGCCGTCGCAGGCAAGATCACGGCGGCCAGTGCGGCGCAGAGCAGGCCGGCAACGAAGCGCGCGGACACATATTTGATCATGGGAGTTCGCCTGACCGGTAAGACGGAAAATCGGTGAATGGACCGTTACAATCGCAAACGCGGGTAAACGAAATCCTTATGCGGAGCCCAAGCTGGAGCGAACGCCGTCAGCGATCGTGACGGAAGACGCCGGGTTGGCCCGGTGCAGCGTTGAGCAGGACGACGTTGCGGTAGTCGGTGCCGGCCAAAGCGCGGGTTGGTACGGCTATGACAGCGTGATGCTCCACGGCCGCGCCGGCGCCGGACTGCGGGCCCGCTCGATTAGGCTCAACGCGTGCCGCCAAGGGTTCGGCGACCATTTCGGAGGCTGGATCGGGGGCGATGGCGCCGGTTTCGAGGCGCGGTGCGGCCTTTATCTTCAAGCCGTGGAAGGCGGCGACGCAGGCGTCGGTGCGCTTCAAGTCTTCAAGCTGACCCGGCGACACTTTCACGATGCGGCCGCCGTCGCACAGGTAGGCTTCCTCGGCGCGGACGGCCTCGACGCCGGTCGCGGCCAAAAAGCCGAGCAAGAAAAGTCCCGTGCGCGAGGTGCGCGACATGCCCGCCATGGCCGCCTCCAAGGATCATTGGGAACGGCAGGTTATGGTACGGCGCTTAACGGCTCGTTAAGGGACGGCGGTCAGGGCGTTACGGGATAGCGCCAGTAGTCGCCCGCTGACGTTCCGATTTTCTCCAGCAGCGGCACCCGCTTTTCCGGGGGACGTTCGCCGGTCTGGATCAGGAGCTGGAGATCGTTCAAAAGCGCGTTGTTTTCCGCGTAACCGGAATGATTGAGGCCGAAACTGTCGGTGGAGACCGCCGTCACGTCGATGGTGTCGATACCCGGCAAAACGAGCGGGCCTTCGGGCGGCACGTCGCCGGCGCGCGGGATACCGCCGTGGAAGCGGCGCGACGCCGAGAGCGCCACGTCGTTGGATGCGGCGTAGAGCGTGATGCCGCCGGCGAGCCCCTGGATTTCCTTGGCGATGTTTTCGAAGTTGTCACGGTCCACGTCGGGAGCGGCGAGAATGATCTGGCTGATGACGACGCCGGGCGGCGACGACGATTTGATATCGCGCAGCACCTGAAGGGCCGGCTGATTGCCCATGCTGTGGGCGATGACGGAAACCTTCTTGGCACCGCTCTCCTTGATCACGAGGTCAAAGAAATCGCGCATGTAGGGGACCGACTGGCCGGAACTCTCCCGGTCGTAGGTGTAACTCGACAGCCCGCCGCCGGATGGCCAGCTATAGTGAAAGGGTGCGCCATCGAACTTCAAATCGTAGGCGATCTGGGCCGTCCGGTAGATGCCATTGTCGAACGTGGTGTTGTAGCCATGAACGAAAATGAGTGCGTGATCCTTGAAGCGTTCGGACTTGGCCAGCCGTTCGCGCACGATGGCCAGCAGTTCTTCCCGCGTCTGGGCCTTCAGCTCCTTCATCGTGAAGTGTTTCTCGGGGTCCTCTGCCTCCTCATAGACCGTGATGTCGAAGTAGGGGATGCGAATGGCCCAAGGCCGTTCGATCGTCGGCTGGACGTGAGACTTCGGCACGGTCACGAGAGCTTGGCCAAGCGTCAGTTTCCGGCCGCGATTGAAGCCGTAGTCGAGACGCTTCTCGGTGGCGGCTTCCGCGCGGTCGGTGCCGAAGTAGACGGGTACGATATCGAAACCGGCGCGCTGTTCTTCGGCTGCAGTTCCGCCAGGTGGCGGCGGCGCAGCGGGCGCGGGGGCCGGAGGTGGGGGTGGCGCACCGGACGATGTATCCGAGCCGCCCAGTCCGCGTGACGGGGGAGGGTCCGCTGGCGGTGGGCCCGCACCACCTACAGGCTCGGGAGGAGCCGATTCCGACGCGATCACGTCATCCGGCGGCGCGGCGGCTGCCGGTTCCTCCGGTGCAGCTTCGCCGACGACAACCGGGGGCGCCTCGTCATCCGTTTCATATGCCCGAGGTTTGGCGGCCTTCTTTTTGGGCGGCGGTCGGGCGGCGTCGCGTGGCGGGCCGGTCGCGTCTTCGGACTGCGGGGCGGTCGCGACCGGAGGCAAGGCGCGATCGAGCGAGCCGAACTCGCTCGTCAAAACGACGAGGGCAACGGGCAGTATAGCCAGGGCGAGAAGGCAGAGGCGCGCCAGCGCGCGCGCCAGTTTGGGCATGGCCCCCGTCGCGCTCCAAGCGAAGGCGAACAGCAGCAGCGTGGCCAGGACCGCCAAGCCGTAGCGCGCGAATTCGGAAAGTTCCGCCATCGATGTCCCCCTTCAAGCGGCGCGGCAGTGTAGCGGTGTCCCGCGCGCGGGCAATCCCACCCTTTCCGATACCAGCCGAAAATGTCGCCAAGACGAGGGCGTCGCGGGACAATGGGACAACGGCGACGGGACGCACCCAGACCCCTTGCGGCGCAGTGATTTCCTGCACATGGTCCGGCAAACTCCGGCGATGTCCGGGTTGCACGTCCCTCCAGCCACCGCCGGACCGATCTCGCGATGCGCCACACGCCAAACCCGGAAGAGTACAAGGAGCGCATCCTTGGCGGCGACCGCACGGCGCTGGCGCGCGCGATCACGCTCGTGGAAAGCACGAAAGCCGCGCACAGCGCGGAGGCCCAGGAACTTTTGCAATTGCTGCTGCCGCATTCCGGCGGTGCGATCCGCCTTGGCATCACCGGCGTTCCCGGTGTCGGTAAATCGACGACGATCGATCAACTCGGCACCAATCTCGTCAACGCTGGCCACAAGGTGGCGGTACTGGCCGTCGATCCGACATCAAAGCGCACAGGCGGCTCGATCCTCGGGGATAAAACCCGAATGGCGCAGCTCGCCCCGCTCGACAACGCCTTCATTCGTCCGTCCCCGACATCGGGCACGCTCGGCGGGG
>CAYWIF010000030.1:0-23508 GCA_964458265.1 uncultured Hyphomicrobium sp.
GAGCCAGCCCAAGATCAGCGCGAGCGTCAGGGTTGCGAAGACGGCGGCCATCATGTGAAGGCGCTCCCTGTGAGCGAAAGAGCCTAAGGCGATGGGGCCACCCGGACAAGTCGAGCCACGAGCCTTGTACGGATTGGCGGCATGAGGGTATGCGCCTTGGGGGGTGGTACCGCCTCCCTGGCTTGAACAGGGGACCTCTAGATCCACAATCTAGCGCTCTAACCAACTGAGCTAAGGCGGCACTGGGGGAAAGGCGCGCACGTCCAGCGCGCGGACCCCGTAAGAACCGCTCCAGGCCCCGTCCGTCAAGCAAAAACTGGCCAGCGTGGCAGGCTTTAGAATTGCCTTTGCGCTGTGGGTTTGGCGGGCAACCAGCCGGCTTTTTTGGCCGCCACGCCGGTGCGGGCCGACGTCGGAAAAACGCAGTTATGGGGCGCTTTTTCGGGGGAGGAGCCTAGCCAACCCAAGGCCGGCTTCACCGGTTCGGCGAGGTGATGCGCCCAACTCTGCGCAGTTGTGATATTTTTTCGCGTCATGCCGCCGTCCGAACGTCATCCTGATGACCGGCCGGCCGCACCTGCCGTCAGCGATGCGGTGCGTGCGGGCCTGGACGCGTGGCCGCACGCAGCATTTGTCATCGATCCGCAGACGGCGACGCTCCTCGCGGCCAATGGGCCGGGCCGGGATATGTATCCGGGACTTCCCGTTACCTTCGACGGTGCGATGCCGGCGATGCGCGCGTTGCGGGCCATAGCGCGGACTGGTGGGGTTTCCAAAGGGGCGGTGCCGCTTGTTTTCTGGACGGCAAACGGCATCGAGGCGCTGGCCTGCGAAATCGCCACCGTGGCGGACGCCGCGCCTCTGCTTGCCGTGCGGGCGGTGGCGGCGCGCCGGACGCGCGTGACGTTGCCGGAGGCGAAACCGCGCGAGCCCATGAGCGACGCGGAGGCCTTGCACGACATCGCACGGCGAATCCGGGACGGCCAGGCGCGGGTCAAGGCGCCCGATCCGGCGCCGGCCAACGAGGATCTGGAACCGGCGAAGCCAGTATCGGAATTGCCGGCGGACGTTGCCGTGCGAGGGATCGATCTGGCCAAGCTCGCGCATGAACTCAAAACACCCCTCAGTGCCATCACTGCCGCTTCGGAAATCATGAAGGAGGGACGTTTCGGAGAGATCGGCAACGACCGGTATGCTGGATACATCGCCGATATTCATGCCAGCGCGCGTCATGCGCTCGAACTCATCCAGAGGATGCTCGACCGGCCCGCGGCTGCCGATCCGCCGCGTGCGAGGGACTACACATTCGAGAAGATCGAACTGGACGCTTTTGTGGAGGCGTGCCTTTCGACGGTTCGGCCTTTGGCCGCCGCGAAAGGACTTTCGCTTGTGGCGCGGCGATCGAAGGCCCCAGCAAAGGCTGTGGCGGACGCGACGGCGTTGAAGCAAATCGTCCTCAATCTCGTCACCAATGCCATCAAGTTCACGCCTGCCGGCGGACGGATCACGGTCTCGACGGCCGCAAGCCGGCGTGGGGCGGAGCTGACAGTGGAGGATACGGGTTGCGGCATGACAGCGGTTGCCATCGCGGAAGCACTGCGGCCGGTCCCGCGCGACGTTCCCTCGATCCGCGAAGGCGGGGGACTTGGTTTGGGATTGCCGATGTCGCGCGCGCTGGCCGAGGAGATGGGCGCCACGCTTTCAATCGACAGCGCGCCGGGTCGCGGAACACGCGTGAAGATTGCCTTTCCCGGTGGTGCGATGGTGGTCATATGAAGCGCTGCCCAAATGCCGGTGACCTGCGCTAACACATTGGAATTAGACCATTTCTAAAGTGCAATATGACAACTCTATTTGTTTGACCGGGTGGGGTGCTGCTGGTGTATTCGAGCGGCACGCGCGATTGCCGCGCGCTGTTTCAAACCGATGCCGGGAACTTGTCTTCCGGAAATTGGAGCCCATCGATGCGCACAATTCTTCCGGCACGCGCGGCGTGCCGCCTTCTTGCCGTTTTGTCGACCGCTGCTTTCGCGGCTCCCGCACTGGCTGACGAAGTCAACGTCTACTCCTATCGCGAGCCCGATCTGATCAAGCCGCTCTTGGAGGATTTCACCAAGACGACCGGCGTGAAGGTCAACTTCATCTATGCAAAGGACGGCCTGATCGAACGCATGCAGGCGGAGGGCGCCAACAGCCCCGCAGACGTGCTGCTGACCCCGGAGTTCGGGCTGCTCACGCGTGCCAAGGATGCAGGCGTGACGGCGGCCAATAATTCGGCGGATCTGGCCGCCGCCATCCCGGCGACCCTGCGCGATCCCGAGGGGCACTGGTTCGCCCTCACGCGGCGCGCGCGCGTGTTCTACGTCTCGAAGGATCGCGTCAAAGAGACGGCGATGACCTATGAAGAAATTGCCGATCCCAAGTGGAAGGGCAAGGTGTGCACGCGGTCGGGGCAGCACACGTATTCCGTAGCCTTGATTGCATCGATGATTGCGCACCACGGCAAGGAAAAGGCCGAACAGTGGCTGCAGGGTCTGAAGGCGAACCTCGCGCGCAAGCCTGCCGGCGGCGACCGCGAGTCGGTGCGCGACGTTCAGGCCGGGTTGTGCGACGTGGCCATCGGCAACACCTATTACATGGCCGCGATGCTCAAGAATCCGGAACAGAAGGCTTGGGCAGAATCCGTCAGGATCGTCTTTCCGAATGCTGCCGATCGGGGCACGCACGTCAACATTTCGGGCATGGCGCTCGCCGCCAACGCTCCGAACAAGGCAGCCGCTGAAAAGCTGATGGCGTACCTCGTCTCGCCGGCGGCGCAGAAGATCTACGCGGAAGGCAACAGCGAGTATCCGGTCGTGCCTGGCGTCGATGCAACGGAACTCGTGACGAGCTGGGGCGAGTTGAAGTCCGACAGCCTTGCGCTGACCGAAATTGCGCGGTTGCGCAAGGAAGCCTCCGAGCTCGTCGATAAGGTGCAATTCGATGCCGGGCCGGGTTCCTGAGGTTGGGACGCGCCATGGTTCATTCGGATAATGCAAGGCCGGAAGGGTTTGCGGCAGGACGCCCGGACTTTCGCGTGATGCAAATGGTCGGCAGGTCGTTCCGGTGCGGGATCCTTGCCCGCCGCGAGGCCGCGGGGCTTTCATGGTCGTATGCCTGGCAGGAGATTGCCGGGGTGGCCGGGGCAGCCTCTGCGGACAGCCTGGTCACCGTGTTGGGGGCATTCGTGGAGAGCGTCGATCGCGCCGCGGCGCGGCGCATAGAAGTTCTGCCCAAGGGATGCCCAGGACTGTGCCGTGACGAATGTCTCGCGGTTTCGATCGTTGCCGCTTCGCAGCTCGGCGCTTGTCCGGCGCTGAAGGCGTGCGTGTTCGCGCTGATCGATTGCGGCAATGTCGACGGCTGCATCCGTGCGGCCGGTCAGTTCAGCGCCGCGCTTCGGGATGCCGGGCAGACGCTGCCGCCGGACGCTGTGTGCAATGCGCTGGCGTTGCTGCCGCATCGAGCCGGACGGTTCCCTTGCAATGCCTGAGGCGTCCCTGAGCGCGCACGGAGCGAACGGCGCGCCAGGCCCCTGGGCCGACAAACCCTCCGGCCGCTGGCGGCACGCCATCGCGCGCTGGCGCACATCCGCGCTGGAACAGCCGTATTGGACCGCCATTGCGCTTTTGCTCGCGGCCCTGATCGTTCTGCCGGTCGCGGCCATCGTGCTGTTGGCGGTGTCGTCAACCAACAACGAGTGGCCGCATCTGGTCTCGTCTGTTCTGCCGGTCACGGCGTGGTCGACACTGATCCTCGTGACGGGCACCGCTGCGGTGACACTGACCATCGGTACGGCGACCGCATGGCTCGTCACCATGTACCGGTTTCCCGGACGAACGCTGCTCGATCGGCTGCTCGTCCTGCCGCTGGCGATCCCGACCTACATCGTTGCGTACTGCTATGTCGAAATCCTCGACTACGGGGGGCCCGTGCAATCCGCAGTGCGGGCCGCCGGTGGTTATGCGGGCCCGCGGGACTACTGGTTTCCCGACATCCGTTCGCCGGGCGGCGCCATCGCAGTCCTGTCTGCGGTGCTTTACCCTTACGTCTACCTGACGGCACGCGCGAGTTTCGTGCAGCAGTCGATGTGCGTTCTGGAGGTTGCGCGGACGCTCGGGCAGACCTCGCTGGGGGCATTCTGGCGGGTCGCGCTGCCGTTGGCACGTCCGGCACTGGCCGCAGGCGGCGCACTGGTCGCAATGGAGGTGCTGAACGATCTCGGCGCGGTGCAGTACCTCGGTGTCGAGACGCTCTCCGTCAGCATCTACGTCACGTGGCTACAGCGCGCGAACCTCGCGGGAGCCACGCAGATCGCCCTCCTCGGTCTCTTCGCGGTGGCGCTCGTCTTGATCATCGAACATGCAGCGCGCGGCGACAGCCGGTTTCATCATACGACGGGACGATACCGCGCGATCCCGTTCCAAGATATCGAAGGGGTGTGGGGGTATGTTGCCGCGTTTGCGTGCGCATTGCCGGTGGTCATGGGGTTCTTCTTGCCGGTGGCCGTGCTGTTGCGGCATGCATTCGCGCATTCCGTCAGCGCCTTCGACGACGGGTTTGTGATGGCGGCCTTGAACAGCGTGCTCGTCGCCAGCGTGGTGGCCGCGGTCGCAGTGGCGCTTGCACTCATGCTGGCCTATGCCGCGCGGGTAACAGGGCGTGGGGCCGTAACGGCGGCCAATCGCGTCGCGGGCATGGGCTATGCGTTGCCGGGAACGGTCTTGGCCATCGGCGTGCTCATTCCGTTCGCGGCTTTCGACAACTGGGTCGATGCGATCGCGCGCGACCGGTTCAGCGTCAGCACCGGCCTGATCTTGTCCGGCACGCTTGTCGCGCTGGTGTTTGCGCTGACGACGAGATTTCTGACTGTCGCACTCGGCAACATCGAAGCTGGATTTCAGAAGGTGTCGCCGAACCTGGATGCGGCGGCACGAACGTTGGGTGAAACGCCGTTCCGCGTCCTACACCGGGTTCATCTGCCGCTTCTCGTACCGGCGATGGGGGCGGCGGGGCTCTTGGTCTTCGTCGACACGATGAAGGAGCTGCCGGCGACCCTGCTGCTCAGGCCGTTCAATTTCGACACCCTGGCCACGCACGTTTACGGCCTGACGGCGCTGGAGCAGTTCGAGCGCGCCGCATTGGGCGCACTCGCTATCGTCGCGGCGGGTCTGGTTCCGGTTCTGTTGCTGCACCGGACCGTGGCCGGGAGCCGTCCCGGTTCAGGCAGCGGTTAGCGCAAGGCGACGTCCGCCCCGCGAGTGGCCTACCAGGACCGGCGGGGGCCGGTGTCGATGTGGAAGAGGCCGCCGCCATAGTGTTTGACGCCGCCGAGCGAGCCGTGGCTGCGCAGGAACGCGTATAAGCCCCGCGTGTTGCCGCGAACGCGGAAGTCGACCGCGTTGCCCGTCAGGTGATGCGATTTCGACGCGCCGCCGACCTTGCGGTTGTGCGACTTGCTGCGGCAGGTGGAATTGACGGTCACCGATCCGTAGTTGGCGGCGACCTGAGCAACGACCGAGCGCAGGGTGCCGTTGAGGCAGGAGGACGATGCGACCCAGCGGATGCCGCCGCCGCCGGCAATGCTCTTGGACGGAGTGGTGTCGATCATGGCGCCGGTGTCGAGCGCGGCATAGCGCTTCTTTTTCCCAGCCGACGCCTGCTTTTTCGGCTTGCTGCCGTATGAGGCTCCGTAGGCCTTGAACGCTTTGGACTTCGCTCTGGCGGCTTTGTTACGCGACGACTTCGGACGGGCAACGTAGCCGCTGTCACCGTAGCCGGCCCATGCGGACGGGCCCGCCTTGCGGATTTCGCTCTCGCTCTGCCAGCCGGTCGGCTTGGCTTCTGCCGTCAGGCTGGTGGTGCCCGCCATCGCGGCGACAGCGAACGCCGCGGTCAAAACTCGTGCAAGGGCGATGAATCGACGACGCATTACGGTAGCTCCCCTCGACAGCGGCTCCAATGCCGGCTGGTTAACGCTTGATAAACTCAGTAGGCCGAGGGCGTGCCTACACGCGGATGAAATCCATCCAGAGCTTAAATTTTGTTTATGGTTAATATGAAGTATTCGCGTGCGACAATTCGGCGTCCGAATCCGATCTATGTTTCCGTTTTACATGATGCCTAAGTAATAATCCCGCTGGAATGCGCGGAATCGCTGCGGTGCGATGTAGCATCTCAATATTGATACTTCTCGACCGATCACTTTCCTAC
This sequence comes from uncultured Hyphomicrobium sp., assembly GCA_964458265.1. Classification (GTDB taxonomy): domain Bacteria; phylum Pseudomonadota; class Alphaproteobacteria; order Rhizobiales; family Hyphomicrobiaceae; genus JAGVSR01. The sequence goes on from CAYWIF010000030.1 coordinate 6,253, forward strand.
CGTCTTGCTTGCGCGGTCAGGGCGTGCCGAAGATTTGCCCAAGACTATCGGAGGCTGCCAAGTTGTCGCAGCATGTCGAGGGAGCGTTCAGAGCATTGCAGCGATCGCGGCGCCGGAGCGATCGTCTTTGGCCATGTGCAGTCCGGCCTTCGTGCGGCGCCAGAGGATGTCCTCCGGCGTGACGGCCCACTCGTTGGTGGCCAGATAGCGGACTTCGCGTTCCGACAGTCCGGATGGAAAGAGCGCGCCCATATCCGCCAGGCGGCGTGCGTCGCCGATGACATCGCGGACGTGCGTGCCATGGCGGCGGGCGAGCGCCGTCAACATGGGTTCGGGCAGCCACGCGTAGAGGCGTGCCAGACCTTCCAGATAAAGACCGAGGTCGCCGGCGGGGATGTCGCCGCCGGGCAGGGCTTCGCCGGAGGTCCAGCGCGGTCCCATCCCGGGGAACAGCGGCGCGAGGCGTTCCAACACGGCTTCGGCAAGACAGCGGTAGGTCGTGATCTTGCCGCCGAGGATGGTGAGCAGCGCGCTGCCAAACGCATGACCGGAAAGTTCGATCTGGTAGTCGCGGCTGAGGGCGGACGGGTTCGTTTCGGTCTCGCCGGCCTGGAGTGGGCGGACACCGGCGAATCGCCAGACGATGTCGTTGCGGGTCAGCGGCTGGGCCAGGAACCGGTTTGCGGCGGCGACGAGGTAGTCTTGCTCTTCCGGCGTGCAGGCTGGGGCGACTGGCGTGGTGCCCACGGGGACTTCGGTGGTGCCTATGAGGGTGAAATCCCGCTCGAACGGTAGAACGAAAACCACGCGGCCGTCGGTATTCTGGAACAGATACGCATCCTCGGCACCGTCGATACGCGGCACTACGATGTGGCTGCCCTTTACGAGCCGAAGCTTGATCTCATCGGGCAACGCATTGGCACGGGCGAGCGCGGCCACGTTTCCTGCCCAAGGGCCGGCCGCGTTGACGACGACCCTGGCGCGGCAGTCCTCGCGATGGCCGGCGGCATCGAGGGAAACCGTCCATGTGTCGTCGCCACGATGGAGCGCCGTGACTCGCGTGCGCGTGCGGATCGCGGCACCTTTGGCGGCGGCAAGCCGTGCATTGAGGACAACCAAACGGGCATCATCCACCCAGCAATCCCAGTAGGAAAATCCGTGACGAAAGCCGGCGCGAAGTGCCCGGCCGGCAGCGTCGGAGGTGAGGTCGATGGCATTCGAGGCGGGTATCCTGCGGCGGGCCGCCAAGTGATCGTAGAGAAATAGACCCGCCCGTAGCCGCAGCCGCGATCGCAGGCCATCTGCGATTGGGAGCACAAAGCGGAGCGGCCATACGATATGGGGCGCGCGCTCGAGCATGACTTCGCGCTCGGCCAAGGCTTCGCGGACAAGACGGAACTCATAGTGTTCGAGATAGCGAAGGCCGCCGTGAACGAGTTTGGAACTCGCCTGCGACGTGCCGCTGGCGAGGTCGCCTTGTTCGGCAAGGCAGACCGAGAGGCCGCGGCCGGCCGCGTCGGCTGCGACGCCGGCGCCATTTATGCCGCCGCCGATGACAAGAAGATCGTAGAGCGGGGTCTGCATCAGAGATTGGCCCGACGGCCGGCCGGATCGGGATCCGGATGACTTCGGGCGCGCGTCACCCAGCCACTGAGCAAGCTGACGAGCAGTCCGATCAGAAGCGCGGTGGGAATGGCGAGAACGGGCGCGGCGGCGGGTGCAATTCCGAACCAGTTGGCGAGGCCAGGGCTCCAAAGGCTGCCCGATGTGCGGGCGGCAAGGTCGGAAAAAGCCGCCGCGCGATCGTCGCCTTCGGCAGCAAGCCAAATCTCGCGGGCCTCCAGATACTCCGTGTAGGCCTCGGGTCCTGCGCTCGAGAGGCCGGGCCAGGCTTCGTAAAACGAGACGCTGAATATCGCGGTGCCCGCGAAGTAGTAGGCGGCAAGCGCGAGACCCGACAGGAGGGCGGCGATCGCGCCCAAGCCCGTGGCGCGGGGAACCCACAGCGCCAAGATGAGTGCCGGAAGTAGAGACGCGGCGGCGAGGGCCAGACTGACGACTGCGACCACACCGGGCGCGACAGGCACGACAGCGGCCGCAAAGGCGAACGCGACCGCGATGATCACGGCGAAAACGCCCATGAGCGACACGGCCGCCCGGTTGGACGGGCTGCGGCCAATCAGGGTCGCCGCGCCATCACTGACAAGCATGGATGAAAGCGTGGTCAGAAGGACGCCGGTCAATATTGCGGCCCCGCCGGTCAGAACTGCGATGACGACTGCGCTGACGATTCCAGGAAAGCCGGCCGCGTGCGGCAACCCGAGGAATAGAAAATGCGGATCGATCTCGATGGACGCGAGATCGGGTTTGCCGGCCGTACTTCCTGCCGCAGCGGCTCCGGCGGCCACGACCGTACCCACATAGGGCGGCCACCGTGCTTGAAGTTGTTGCCCTGGTGCCAGCTGGAAGCTGCGGCCGAGATCTAGGACCGCCTCTTGAACCGAGGGGTCGAGGCGCTGCCATATTGCTTCGGCGCGGGCGCCGCGATCGGCCATCGTGGCAGATATCGCGTCAATACTCGTGGCGCCGGCGGCCACGTCGTGGGCGACGGTGTCGACCAAACCGAGCGACGTTCCGTGGAGCCGGACCGCATCCAGTTCCGACGCGCGGCGGAGCCACTGCGGGAGGTTTGCGAAGTCCTGGCCGGAGACAACGGCGCGGTACGTTTCCAGGCGGCCGAGGGTGGCGAGTGCGGGTGCGGCGGTGAGCGCGATGACGACGAAAGTGAGAGCCCACGCCAGCCCGCGGCGGGCGTTCTGGGGAGCGAATGCACCGCTGAGTTGAACAAGGGGCGGGAGCGCGGCGACCGCCGCCATGAGGGAGAGTGTGAGAAGCGCCCAGTTAAGGCGATCGACGCTAAGGAACTCTCGAAGGAACGGCTTGAAGACGCCGAAGTCCACCGATCCGCTCTCGATCAACGACATCTCGGCCAGGCTGGCGTTCCGGAGTGCTTCGCCATATGCGAGCGGCGCGATGGGATTGCCGAGAAGTGCCGCGCACGCGACAGCCAGTACGCCGAAGAGCGCCAGACCGGTCAGGACGGCGACGACGCGGCTGCCGGCGAGGACAGATCGCATACCGCCGGGAAGGACGAGCAGGACGACCGTTGCGGCGAGCGCGATCGCAGCCGAGCCCACGGTGACGCCGAATAGCGGTGCGGCGAGAGATATCAAAAGCGAGAAAGCCGCAAAGAGCAGTGCGGCTGTCACGACGATTGCCACGAGAAGTGCGATGGCCCGTGCGACGCGGCCGAAGCGGTCGCCAATCAGTTCGGGAAGTGACACCGCACCCGAGCGCGCCAGTGCGGGACCGACGAGGACCAGCAGCAGGAACAGACCACCGGCCAGACCCGACAGCGGGATCAGAGCATCGAAGCCATGCTTGTGGATGATACCGGGTAGAACAACGGTGAGGGGGACGGCAAACACGCCAGCAATGGCCAGTCCGCCACCGACGGCGGTCATCGCGCCTCCTCCGGCTGCATGAGCCGAACCATCGGACGATCGCGCCATGACCGCGATCGCGACGAGCACAATGAGAAATGCACCCGCTGCCGGCAAGAGCAAGGTGTCGAATGCTTGCATCAGTCACCCTCAGCGCTGGACCGGGAGACGGCGCGGTCCTCGAGTTTGTCGAGATGCATTGCGGCGCGGAAACCGAGCGCGGCCAGACCGATCAAGGCGCCTTGCGCAGCCATGTAGTAGCCAAGCGGAAAGCCGGCGACGGTGATCAGATCGAGAACGTCGACGACAAGGGGCAGCGCCGCGACCGTCGTGATAGCGAAGACGGCGTAGAAGACGGATCGCCAAGTGCGCGCGGCCTGAGAGTTCGCATACTGCCGTGCGCGACCGGCCATGCCGTGGGTGGCAATCGAAGCTCCCAGTCCGGATAGCGCGATCGTCAAGCCCAACCCGGCCGGCGGTACAGGTGTGAAGAACGCGGCAGCGCCGAGCGCTAGCGCCACGGCGAGAGCGATGACGAGAAGCCCGGCAACGACTTCGGCGGTCTGCATGTGTATGGCGCGGTCCCTGTCCGACGACCGACAGTAGTCAATTGCGCCGGGCGCGGGAAGCCCGGTTGCCAGTCACCGCTGATGCGGCTTGGCATCCGCGACCGCCGCTCTCACCGCGTCGATCAGAAGGCGCACATCGGCCGGTAGCGAGCAGAACTGGAAGCCTTCGGCGAAGCGGCGGCCGGCCGTGGCGCCGCCGTCCGTGTGGATCGCCGCGATCAGCCCCGATGCGCGGGCGCGCTGGCGGATATCGGCAATCGCAGTCACGACGGCGGTGTCTGTTGGGCACATGCTGGGCGCCACGCCGTACGACAAAGACAGATCGGCGGGGCCGACATAAATCCCATCCAACCCGGTAACAGACAGGATGGCGTTGACGTTTTCGACCGCCCGCCGGGTTTCAACTTGGGCAAACAGCAGGATTTCGCTGTTGGCATGACGGGCGTAGTCCGCACCAGCGTAGAAAGAGACTCGATTGGGTCCATAGGACCGCTGGCCCAGCGGCGGATAGCGGCACGCGGCAACGAATGCCTGCGCTTCGGCTTCGGTTTCGATCATCGGGCAGATGATGCCGTAGGCGCCGGCGTCGAGAACCTTCGTCATGATTGCCGGTTCGTTCCACGGCACGCGAGCGAGGGGCACAGCCGGAGAGGTGGCGATACCCTGCAGCATTTGAAACGCCGCCGCGAAATCGATCGCGCCGTGCTGCAGATCGACTGTCACGCTATCGACGCCCTGATGCGCGATGGCTTCGGCCACGTGCGAACTGGCGATCGAGCACCAAGCGTTGAGGACGGGGTGTCCCGCCGCGATTTTCGACTTGAGGCTGTTAACGCGCACGGTGCGAATTCGCGAAAGCAGGCTGGCTGAATGAGAGCGGGGTGGAACTCTTCGATGAGAGTTCCACCCCGTTCCGTCTCCCCAGACTTGGACCATTCTCTTTTTTCGGATCGGGTCGTCCCTTCCCCGACGGGGCGGAGGATGTTGGACAGGGTGCCGCGTGTCAAGCCGCCACGGCCGGTCCGAGAGGAAAAATTCTTGATTTCGCAACGCGCCACGAAAGTAGGTTGACACGGGAAGCCGGCGCGAAAGGACGGGGGTTAATGGTGGCCGTGCGCGTCGTGGCCCTCGTGCCCAGGCTGTCCATCGGAGCCGTGCGGACCCTTGGCGCCGACGGGCTCTACCGTCGCCTCGATGGTGACTTCGCCAGCCTTCTCGAAGACCAGGGTCATCGGCACAAGGTCGCCCTCTTTGAGCGGGGCCTTGAGGTCGAAGAGCATGATGTGGTCGCCCGACGGCCTCATGACGGCGCTACCGCCTGCGGGAATTGCGAGTTTCTCGATTTTGCGCATCTTCATCACGCCGCCGTCCATCGTGTGGGTGTGTATTTCAATGCGTCCGGCGGCCGGTGAGGAGGCCGACAGGAGGGTATCGGCTGCGCCGTCCTTCGCCTTGATCTCAGCATATGCAACGCCAACCGTGGCGCCGCCGGGCGTCGCGCGCGCCCAGGGATGGGCTACGGTCACGCCGCCCGCTTCGTACGTGTGCGCCAGAGCGACCGCGGGGGCGAAAAGCATCATAGCCGCGCCGAGGAAGGCCAACTGTCGTTTCATGTCATCAAACTCCCGATGCTACGTTTCAGGAGACGTAGCTAATGTGATGTCAATCCTGGCACAACCACTCTGCGGCAGGGCGCGGCGGCTTAACACATCAGGCTCGGTGCCGTGATAAGGGAACCAGCCTGATGGCCGGCTGGCAGCTCGCCGCGTTAACCAAGCTCGGAGTGCGCAAACTACGGTGGCTCAACGCATTCTCCTCATCATTGGCGGAGGCATCTCCGCCTATAAGAGTCTCGATCTCATCAGGCGGCTGAGGGAGCGGGGCAAAGGCGTGCGCGTGGTGCTGACGCGGGCGGCGCAGGAATTCGTGACGCCGCTTGCCGTGGGCGCCTTGTCGAACGAGCGGGTGTTTTCCGATCTCTTCGATCTGGATGACGAGCGCGAGATCGGCCACATCCGGCTGGCGCGCGATACGGATCTCGTCATTGTGGCGCCGGCGACGGCCGATCTTCTGGCCAAGATGGCGACGGGACAGGCCGGCGATCTGGCGTCGGCGGTGCTGCTGGCGACCGACAAGCCTGTGCTTGTTGCCCCGGCGATGAACCCGCGCATGTGGGAGCATCCGGCGACACGGCGCAATGTGCGGCAGCTCGCGAGCGACGGCATTCGCTTCGTGGGGCCTAACGCCGGTGAAATGGCCGAACGCGGCGAGGCGGGTACCGGGCGGATGGCGGAGGCCATCGAGATTGCCGATGCCGCGGCGGCGCTGCTTGCCGGCGTCGAGGCGGACGGCAGCGGACCCTTGGCGGGGCGGCATGTACTCGTGACCAGCGGACCGACGCATGAACCCATCGATCCCGTCCGGTACATCGCCAACCGTTCCTCGGGCAAGCAGGGTCACGCCATCGCGGCGGCAGCGGTCTCACTCGGGGCGCGGGTGACACTCGTGTCGGGGCCGGTCGCAATTCCAGATCCGGCCGGCGTGTCCATGGTGAGGGTGGAGACGGCAGCGCAGATGCTGGCGGCGGCCGAGGCGGCCCTACCGGCGGATATCGCGATCTTCGCGGCGGCGGTCGCGGATTGGCGCGTGGCGGACGCGGCCGGTCAAAAGATCAAGAAAGGCAAGGGAGTTGGCATACCGGCGCTGGTCCTTGCGGAGAACCCCGACATCCTGAAAGCCATCGCCATGCGGCGTTCGGGGCGGCCGGCCCTCATCATCGGGTTTGCGGCCGAGACGGAAGATGTTCTTCCCAACGCTCGGAAAAAGCGGAAAGAAAAAGCTGCCGATTGGATCGTCGCTAACGATGTTTCGGCTCCGACCGGTACGTTCGGCGGCGATCGCAATACGGTGCATCTCGTCACGCCCGAGGGGGTGACGAGCTGGCCGCCACAGTCCAAGGATGCTGTGGCCCGGCTGTTGGTCGAACAGGCCGCGGCATGGCTCGCGGCGAACCAAGCCGATGTGTAGAGATGGCCAAGAGCAAGCGCGGTAAGAAGCTGAAAGCCTCGCGGGTCAAAGTGCGCGTGAGGGTGCTGCCGCACGGCGCGGGTCTGCCACTGCCGCAGAAGCAGTCGGACGGTGCGGCGGGACTCGATCTCGTGGCGGCTGTTGATGCGAAGAAGCCGCTGCGGATCGCGCGCGGTAAATGGGCATTGGTACCCACCGGCCTGACTGTCGAACTTCCCCACGGGTCGGAAGGGCAGGTTCGGCCACGCTCCGGACTGGCGATGAAGTATGGCGTGACGGTCCTCAACGCACCGGGCACGATCGATAGCGATTACCGGGGGGAAGTGCAGGTTCTGCTCATCAATCTCGGTGGTGCGACTTTCGTGGTGAAGCGTGGCGAACGGATCGCGCAGTTGGTCGTCGCGACGTATGCGGACGTGAAGATCAAATCCGTGGCCAAGCTGTCGCAAACCGGGCGGGGCGCCGGCGGTTTCGGTTCGACCGGCAAGGCGGCAGCGCCTAGCGTCCCGCAAAAAAAGAAGCCGATACCCGCGCCGCGCGCAAAGGCCAGCCGCCCGGCATCGCGAAAGCGCGCTTAAGGCCCGCGCCGTTTCCCGGTTCCGTTAGAACAGGGAACGCAAAACTCCGCCGTTGCCGTTGCCGCAGGTGTGCGGCATGGTTATTGGCATTTCATTCCTGCAATCCCGTTCGACAACAGAAGGCCGTGAAAACCCATGACCGAGGTTCCAGAGATCAAAACTCTGTCCGCCACCAAGACCTGGGGTCGAGGCCGCATTTACGAGGACATCACCGAAACGATCGGGCACACACCGCTCGTCCGCCTGGGCAAAATCGCCAAGCAGGCCGGGGCCCGCGCGGACATTCTGATCAAGCTTGAGTTCTTCAATCCGCTGTCCAGCGTGAAGGACCGGATCGGTGTTTCGATGATCGATGTGCTGGAGGCGCAGGGCAAAATTACGCCGGGCAAGAGCACGCTCGTGGAGCCGACATCGGGCAACACAGGCATTGGCCTGGCCTTCGTCGCGGCGGCGCGCGGGTATAAGCTGGTCCTCGTCATGCCGGAGTCGATGTCGCTCGAGCGGCGCAAGATCCTGGCGCATTTGGGGGCCGAACTGGAGTTGACGCCGGCGGCGGGCGGCATGCCGGCGGCGATCGCGCGGGCACAGGAGTTGGTCGCGACCACACCGGGCGCCGTGCAGCCGAGCCAGTTCGAGAACCCCGCCAATCCCGCCGTGCACGAGCGGACGACGGCGGAAGAAATCTGGAACGATACGAATGGAAACGTCGACGTGCTCGTCATCGGCGTGGGGACCGGCGGAACGCTGACCGGATGTGGCCGGGTGCTGAAGGCGCGCAGGCCCAGCCTGAAGATCGTCGCCGTGGAACCGGCGGGCAGCCCCGTGCTTTCGGGCGGCAATCGTGGACCGCACAAAATTCAAGGCATAGGCGCCGGATTCGTGCCGGGCGTGCTCGACACGTCGCTGATCGACGAGATTGTGACGGTCTCGAACGAACAGGCGTTCGAAGTCTCGCGCCTCGTGTCGAAGACCGAGGGAATACCCGGCGGGATATCGACTGGTGCGAACGTGGCGGCGGCGATTTCGGTTGCAACGCGCGAGAATATGACGGGCAAGACGGTCGTAACGTTCGCGCCGTCGTGTGCCGAGCGCTATTATACGAGCGAGCTTTTTCTCGATCCGACGCCGAAGAGCTGAGCGCCACCACGCCGTCATCGAGCAAATACAAAAAGGGCGCCGGAACTCCGGCGCCCTTTCCATTTAGCGGCGTTGGCATTCGCTCAGTGCGATTTGTATTCGGCCTCGCCCTTCGACATGGCGAACTCTTCCTCGGGCGAGAGGATCAGCTTGTGGCGGCCGATCAGGGCAAAGTAGATGATGCCGACCGCAAACCACGCTGCAACGAACAGGATGCCCTGGATGTAGACCGGGTCTTGCAGCTGCATGTAGATCGTGATGAGTGCGATGATGACGGTGAGTGCGGCTCCCGGTATGCCGAGCGGGCTGCGATAGGGGCGGTTCATGTCGGGGAAGCTTTTGCGCAACTGGATATAAGTGAGCCCTTGCAGCACGTAGGAGAACATGGCGCCGAACACCGCCATGTTCAAAAGCGTGCCGCCGATGACCTTGGCGCCCTGGTCGGCGCCGACCGAGTACCAGACCGCCAGCATCACGCCGAGGCCGATCAAGGCGCCAGCGATAAGGGCGACGTGAGGGGTTTTGCGCGTGCCGTGGGTCAGCGACAGGAAACGTGGAAAATAGCCGGCGCGCGACAGCGAGTAGATCTGCCGCCCGTAGGCATAGATGATCGTATGGAAGCTGGCGACGAGGCCCGTCACCGCCACGAGTGCGAGGATGTTGGCCAGTTCCGAGCCAAAGATTGCGCGGAAGCCGTCAAGCAGCGGCTCGCCGGATGCGCCCAACTTGTGCGAGCCGACGCCAGCGACCGATGGATTGAGGAACACGACCAGGGCGGCTGAAACGATCAGCGTGAAGATGCCCAGGATGATACCCTTCGGCATATCCCGCTTCGGATCGACCGATTCTTCCGCAGCCAGCGGCAGCTGTTCAATGGCGAGGAACAGCCACACGGCGAACGGCAGCGCTGCGAGCACGCCGTACCAGCCCATGGGCATCAGTTCGCCATTGCCTTCGGGCAGTTCGGTGCCGTCGGGCGCAATGTTCAGGGCCCAGCGGCCAAAGTCGATATGGCCGATCGCACTGACGTAGAAAACCGCAAGGCAGGCTAGTGCCAGCAGCGTGATGATGAGCGAGAAGCGGAAGGACAGCTCAACGCCGATGTAGTTCAACAGCACGAAAATTATGTAGCCGCCTATCCAGAACAGCGGCTGCATTTCCGTTGGCGCACCTAGGATCGCCGCCATGTAACTGCCGATGAAGAACACAATGACTGCCGGCGTGATGACGTATTCCACGTTTTCGGCGAGGCCGGTCAGAAAGCCTCCCCATGGTCCGAAAGCGGTTCTTGCAAACGAGTATGCGCCGCCGGTGTGCGGCATCGCGGGACTCATTTCGGCAAGCGAAAACGTCAAGCCCAGATACATGACGGCAATGATCGCCGTCGCCAGCGCCATGCCGCCCCAACCGCCCTGGGCCAAGCCCAAGTTCCAGCCCGAGAAGTGCCCTGAGATCACCGCGCCGACGCCAAGCGCCCAGAGCGACCAGACCCCGGCGTGACGTTTCAGTCCGCGGGCAGCGAAGTACGCGTCGTCGACGCGCTCGTAAGTGACGCCTTGTGTCGATTGTTGCATGTTCTTCCCCAAAGGTTGTTCCGTTCCCAGGGGATGTGAACCCGCGCGCGGCATGGACCGCGTGGCAGCTTCGCCCGGTACGGCTAGGGGACATGGCGGTGGTTCAGCCGTTGTGACGATAGGCCGGCAGCATTTGCCAAGCCGCATTGGCCGGCTGGCTACGCTGTCTTCCACTTGCTACAAAGGCTGGCCCTAGAAGCGCACTCCCCCGGATACAAACTTAGACGCATTTGCTTATCTCGTCACGGTACTGCGCATGCCAATTTTTGCTGCAACTGCGAAAGTTTGTGGCATCGCGGCCGGTTCAACAGCCTCTGGAAATGTTAAGTCTGTCAGCATGTTCACAGCGGACGAAATCGAGAGGTACAAGCGGCACCTCGTCCTGAAGGAGATCGGAGGGCAGGGCCAGCAGAAGCTGAAGTCCGCGCGCGTTTTGATCGTGGGCGCGGGTGGCCTGGGGTCGCCGCTGCTTCTCTATCTGGCCGCAGCCGGCGTGGGGACGATCGGACTCATCGACGACGATCATGTGTCGCTCGACAATTTGCAGCGGCAGATCGCCCACGATACGGCACATGTCGGTCAGTTGAAGGTCGAGAGTGCGCGCGAGGCGGCGATAAAACTCAATCCGCATGTCCGCGTCGAAACTCATGCGGAACGCCTCAACGCCGCCAATGCATTGAAGATCATCGGGGCGTACGACATCGTGGCCGACGGCTCGGATAATTTCGCCACGCGATATCTCGTTTCGGATGCCTGTTACTTCGCCAGGAAGACACTGGTGTTCGCCGCCGCAGGCCCGTTCGACGGTTATGTTACGGTTTTCAAGCCGCACGAGGCCGGTACAGACGGCGTGCCTTATCCCAGCTACCGCTGTTTGTTTCCAGATGCGCCGCCACCCGGCACCGTGGCCAATTGTGCGGAGGTGGGCGTACTCGGCGCGGTCGTCGGCGTGCTCGGAACTCTACAGGCCGTCGAAGTGCTGAAGGAAATCACCGGGGCAGGGGAAACGCTCGCCGGGCACCTTCTCATCTACGACGCAAAAGAGACCCGGTTTGAAAAGGTCGCGATTGCATGGGATCCGGATAATGCACTGACGGGTTCGCGGCCGGTGATCAAGGATTTGTCGATCCATGCGGGGGCGGCCGGTGCCGTGTGTCAGCCCGCGCCGTGAGAGCCGGGCCGGGTGGAACGAGCGGCGGATTGGTGCAAACTCAGACCTTGAGCAACTGCGCTGCGACTTCGGCGAAGCCGTTGCCACCGGGTTCACGCGTGATCCAGGCTGGACGCGCGCTGAGCGCGGCGAGGAAAGGCCGGAGGTTGGCGACGCCGACGGTGTGGCGAAAGTGGGCGAACATCGGTTCGTCGTTCGGAGAGTCGCCGACGTAGACGACGCGGTCCAGTGCGGACTTCGCATCGACGGCAAACTCCTGTGCAAGCAAGCGCAACGACATTTCGAGTTTGCTGAAGTCGCCGATCCAGGCGTTGACGTGGATAGAGGAAACTTTGGCCGTAGCGCCACCTTGTTCGAACCTGCGGACAATCTGTGCGATCACATGATTGTCCAGTCTGGCGACGTCCTCGCAAAAGTCGACGGCGATGTCGCTGATGCGGTAAGGCTGGTCGGCGGAAAGCGCGATGCCCGGCGTGCTCGCGGCTATGCCGGCGAAGATGGCTTCGAGTTGCCGGCGATCTCGTGCGCGCTCGGCGTCTGTCCGCTGGTAGACGCGGTGCATGGCGCGCGCGATGCGATCGTAGCGGAAATAAAAAGCGCCGTTCTCCCCGACGACAGCGGCCACGGGGAAGAAGCGCGCCATGAGATCGCACCAGCCGGCCGGGCGGCCCGTGACGATAACGACCTTCTTGCCGGCGGCTTCGAGGGCTTCCAACGCGGCGTAGCTGGCGGCGGGAAGCCGGCCGTCAAGCGTCACCGTGTCGTCGAGATCGGTAAGGACGAAGTCGATCCCGTCGAATGCGTCAGGGGCGGCAGATGAAAGCGGCTGCATGACGATCCGGACTTAAGGCGGCGGGTAACTTGACTTCGCTACGATCGCACGAGGCGGCCCGTTTCGGCCACATAATCCGCAAGCGAGTAGATGGACGCGATGACGGCTGCCATCAGCAGGATTGTCGGTGCCGGTCCGTTGATTAGAACATGTGGCCCAAACAGTCCGAGCGCCACGGCGACAACACCGATTTGAGCCACAGCGTGGACAGCGGTCTTGATCTTGCCCGACGTCAGAATTTGGAGTTCGTGCCCAGATTGGCGCGCGAACGCGCGCAAGTAGGGTACCGTCAGATCGCGGGTGTAGATGATGAACAGCATCCATGCCGCCATCCATCCCATGGCCAGGAAGGCGAGGAAGACGGAGAGATGATAGACGCTGTCGCAGACCGGATCGGCCAGACGGCCGATTTCAGTTTCCAGATCGTAGCGGCGGGCGATCTCACCGTCGAAATAGTCGGTGGCCTCGGCAAGCAACATAAGCGCCAGGGCCGCCCATAGCGCCCAGGGTGCTTCGGATAGGATGAGAGACAGGACCACAGGGCCCAGAAGCGCGCGCAACAGGCTGAGCAGGTTGGGGATGGTGGCCAGCGCGCTCGATGCGCGATCCCGATCAACCTCTGGTCCGTTCGACATGATCATCGCGGTCCCGTTGCGCTCCGTGCCCGTCGCGACGGGCCGTTTCCGGGTGTGTTCTGCCATAGGTTCGCCGCCCGTGCACCCAGCATTCCTTGCCAACCTTTCCGCGCAAGGCCTGCTCGTCCTTTCAATGGGATAGCGGTGGCGTCCGGGGAAGCGATCAGGCCGCCTTTATGCCGCGGTAGACGGCCAGTGCGTAGTCAACGAGGGACCATGCGGTGACCACGGTGGCGATGAAGAGCGTCCACCACAAAAGCCGCTGCATTTCAGGGGGCAGGCCGGTGCCACACCATGCGTAGACGGCCACAACGAGTATTTGCGCGATGCCCTGTGCGACGGCTTTCCATTTTCCGCTTTGGCGTGCCGCGAGCGTGCCGATCTTCTGTTCGGCGACGACGCGCAGATACGAGACGCTGATGTCGCGCCACAACATGATGAGGAACATCCACACCGGCATCCAGCGGTTGGCGGCGAAGGCGGTAAAAACGGAAACGCGATAGAGGCTGTCGGCCATGGGATCGAGGATCTTGCCGACGGCGGAGACCTGGCCGTAGCGGCGCGCGACCCAGCCGTCGATGCCGTCTGACACCTCGGCCACGATCATGAGAGCAAGTGCCGCCCAAAGCGCCGCGTTCGAACCGCTGACGAGCAACAAGATGATCGGAACGGCGGCAACGACGCGATACCACGTGATCGCATTCGGCAGAGTCCATAGGCCAAGTGGTTTCAAGCAGGGTCTCGACGGGAAAATTCTATTTCGGATGGTTTGAACACACTAGCCCAGGGCCGGGCCGGAACGAAACCCCCGTGGTGCTTAAACCGCGCATTCACCTCATAAAAAAGGGCGCTCCGAGGGAGCGCCCCTTGGCCGGTGAAGGCTGGCTTGCGGCGTTTACTTGATCCCACGCTGCATCTTGGCGGCTTCGACTGTGTTCTGGAGCAGGCAGGCGATCGTCATCGGGCCGACGCCACCGGGAACCGGTGTGATCGCGCCGGCCGTGCGCGCGCAATCGGCGTAATCGCAATCGCCGACGAGTTTCGTCTTGCCGTTCTCGGATGGCACACGGTTGATGCCGACGTCGATCACGATGGCGCCGGGCTTCAACCAGTCGCCCTTGACCATTTCGGGAATTCCGACGGCCGCGATCACGAGGTCGGCGCCCTTGACGACGGATTCGATGTTCTTGGTGCGCGAGTGGGCGACCGTGACGGTGCAGTTCTCGCGCAACAGCAGGGCGGCCACAGGCTTGCCGACGATGTTCGAGCGGCCGATGACGACGGCGTTGAGGCCGGAAAGGTTGGGCTGCACGGTTTTGGCGAGGATCACCGACCCCGTTGGCGTGCAAGGCACGAGCGTGCGCTCGCCGATCCACAGGCGGCCGACGTTCACCGGGTGGAAACCGTCCACGTCCTTGTTCGGGTCGATGGTGTTTAAGACGCGCTCGGCATTGACGTGCTTGGGGAGCGGAAGCTGGACCAAGATGCCGTTCACGGCCGGGTCATTGTTCAGCTTTTCGACGACGGCGAGGATTTCAGCTTCACTCGTTTCGGCGGGGAGTTTGTACTCCCACGAATTCATGCCGGCTTCCTTGGTCTGTTCGCCCTTGTTCTTGACGTAGACCTTGCTCGCCGGGTCTTCGCCGACAAGGACAACCGCGAGACCGGGGGTCAGGCCGTGGCCGGCCTTCAACGCGGCGACGTCTCTTGCGACGCCCGCGCGGACTTCGGCGGCGACGGCTTTGCCGTCGATGACACGCGATTGCATCAATATTTCCTCCTCGGGTTTTTCAGATTTTTGCCGGATCAATTCTTGCGCTTCGCAGACACTCCAAAAGCCGTGCCGCGAGCCGGACTTCAAGCTTCGCGGAGTCGCCTGCAATCTTTATGGATTTCAGTCTAGACCGGTGGCCAGTGGTCACCGAAACGGAGTTCTTGGGGATGCCCAACCAGTCCGCGAGCAAACGCTCGACAGCTTCGTTGGCCTCTCCTCCGGCCGGAACCGCCCGGACCTTGACCTTGATGGCCGGGCCCCCGGCGGCCGGTTCGACCCCATCAATTGTATCTTTGGACGATTTCGGCGTGACGCGCACGCGCACGATGACGCACCCGTTGACGATCTTCCAGGGGTGCTCGCCGTCCGCCATGGGGAAGCTCGATTGGCCAGCGGGTCTCCGCTGGCGGCAGGGCTAAATGAAAGCCTTGGCGATGTTGGTGATGACGACGCTTTGGATGAAGTAGAGGCCGAGCAGCAGAACGACCGGAGACAGGTCGATGGGACCGAAGTCGGGCAGCGCGCGGCGGATGGGTGCCAGCAGCGGTTCGGTCAGAGCGGTCAGCGCGTTCCAGATGATCTGGACGACCTGGTTGCGCGGGTTGATGACATTGAATGCGAGCAGAAAGCTCATGATGAC
Source organism: uncultured Hyphomicrobium sp. (assembly GCA_964458265.1). Classification (GTDB taxonomy): domain Bacteria; phylum Pseudomonadota; class Alphaproteobacteria; order Rhizobiales; family Hyphomicrobiaceae; genus JAGVSR01. The sequence continues at coordinate 21,693 of CAYWIF010000030.1, forward strand.
CGTGGCGAAGACCACATAGCTGTAGAGATTGATGACGTAGTTGATGAAGCTGAGAAATTCGAGCATGTGTCCTCGCCGCTGCGGCCGTCTGGCGTCGCTGTGGTTTAGCCGTCCGAGCGAGGTGGGGCAAGGCGCGATGCTCGGCGTCCGGCGGTTGCGGGGACATATCAACCGTTCCGGTCCCGTTCCTTGACAAGCCGGAGGGGCGGCCCAAAAATGTAACCTTCCCAAGGTTGGGGCCGTAGCTCAGATGGGAGAGCGCTGCAATCGCACTGCAGAGGTCAGGGGTTCGATTCCCCTCGGCTCCACCAATTAAATCAGCAAGTTAGATCACCTCTCGAATATCGCCGGGCCACCGTTCACGCTGAGTTCACGCAGGCAATCAGGTTCGCACAGGTGCAGTGATGCGTTCCCTCGTTCAAAGAAAGCGCATTTCAGAGCAGCGCATGTAGTTCGACGGCCGTCGCAAAGCGGACGCCATAGGTCGAACTGAGCCAAGAGCGGTTGTCTGCATTCATGATCGACGGGCGGCCTTTGCCTGCGACGTCTTCCGAGCAGAAAATGTCATTGCTGTAGGCAACGTGGGCAGCGATGTTGTCGCCATCGACCCATTCACCGACTGCAGCCGCAAGTTCTTTGCGTTCGTCTTCGTTGAAGAGGCGATCGTCGTTTAGCAGCTCGAACCATGTTGCAGCGTGCTTGGCGCGCTTTCTTGCACGCTCGCCCAAGGCTTTCGCCTTCGCAAACCCCACGTCCCTAGCTTCGATAGCACGCGCCACCTCCGCAAACATGTTTTGGCGAACGTCGATATCTGTATCGCTTGCAAACCTCTGAGGGTGTAGGTCGAGACGTACGGGGTCTGGCCGAGCCATGCCGATCCTCGGCTGCGCCAAGAGTCGAAACCCGAGCTTAATTGCTTCTCCCAATCGCTCGGTTTCTCGAAGCGACAGACCCGGATGCTGAGCATGATCGGGCCCAACCGTGATTGTTGCGTGCGCGCGCCCATCGGGCGTTGTGCTCTCCTGTATGTCAGAAGTCAGCCGGCGTTCCGCCAGATAGGCAGCACGATCGACCTTCATGATCGCTTCAATGGTGAAAAGAGCCTCGCAGACGAACGGCACTATACGCCCTGCCTGGATCGCGGCATTGATATCGACGAAGATTGCGTGTGAAGGGTGTTTGGTGAAGCGATGAGGTTCAACAACCGGTCTGTAGGTGTTCGTATCAAACGTTACTCGCATCGTGTCATGACCTCGCAAACTCCAGAAGCGGCCCCAATATCTTGATCGTCGGCCGCGCGCAGGGCGGCCACGTGCCTATTGCGCAGCTCGATCGACATCATCTCTGTCCCTAAATCAAGCCGTCTGCTCTCGCGAGGCGATAGCTCGTGCTCCGACCGCCGCCCTCGTTCTGCACGAGGACGCCGCGATCAAGTAGCTCTCGGATATCGCGAAGCGCGGTGTCGGCAGAGCACTTTGCGATCTTCGCGTACTTGGACGTCGTGAGATTCCCTTCGAACCCATCGAGCAGACGATTGATGATGAGACGCTGCCGGTCGTTGATCGGCTGGCGATTGACGAATTCCCAGATGCGGGCCTTGGCCGTCACGGCGGCAAGTGTTTCCTCCGCGCGGGTCAGTGCGCGGTCGAGACAACCTAGAAACCACGCAAGCCAGGACGTGACATCGAGATCGCTCCGCTGCTGCGTTTCAAGCTGCTGATAGTAGTCGCGCCGTTCGGCTTCGATCTGTGCGGACATGCTGTAGAAGCGGCTCGATGTGCCGTCCGCGCGGGCGAGAGCCATGTCGGCAATGGCG
>CAYWIF010000030.1:23518-35780 GCA_964458265.1 uncultured Hyphomicrobium sp.
CGATGCGTCCATTGCCATCCTCGAAGGGATGGATGGTCACGAACCAGAAATGCGCAAGGGCCGCTTTCAGAACGGGATCGAGATCGCTGTCCTGATTGAACCACGCAAGGAAGCCATCCATCTCCCGGCCAAGGCGATCAGCGGTAGGTGCCTCGAAGTGAACGCGCTCGCGTCCGATCGGGCCTGACACGACTTGCATGGGGCCAGCGGCGGCTGGCCGCCATGCACCGATCGTGATGCGATGCATTCCGCTTCGCCCAGTCGGAAAGAGCGCGGAGTGCCAGCCGAACAATCGTTCGGCGGTGAGAGGCCGCGCGTAGGCTTGCGTGGCATCGAGCATGATTTCGACGATGCCTTCGACGTCGCGGCTGGCGGGAATATATCCGCCGACATCGATGCCGAGACGGCGGGCGATGGAGGAGCGCACCTCGTCCGGGTTCAGGTTCTCCCCTTCGATGGCTGAGGATTTGACGACGTCGGCGGTGAGGGTGGTGAGGGATGCTTCGGTGCGCAGCTCAAACCCAAGGCCTTCCATCCGCCCCAGCAGCCGGCCCTGCCGGTGACGTACGGCAGCCAGAGCCTGGGCCAGCTCCTGAGCATTCCAGGTAAAGCTCGGCCAGCCATCGATCTGGTGGATATAAGTCATAATCTCCGCATCTCCTGCGGCGATTATAGCCCACATTCGCCGCAAGCTCAAGACTATTCACCGCAAATCATGCGGCGAATAGTTCACGCAATCGCCGCATGGGGATTTGGGTTGCTTAGGCAAATAGGCTCCGAATTAGGCCGCAGCCTACCCTCACGCCGCCAACATCAGGCTCTAGCCTAACGTCACATTTCCCGTCCGAAATCCCGGCCCGGATAGCGCTTGCGCCACTCTTCCATCTGCTGCCTGATCCGCTCGACCTGCGCCATTTGCGTGGGCGAGCGGGTGTCGACGGCCACGTTGAACGCCTCTGAGGGCTCCGGCTGCATATCGGCGGGCGGCACGGGCGCCGGGCTGTCATTTGCCGGCCGCCGCTCGGCGAGCAGGGATTGCTTCGCAAGCTCGAAAGTCACGACCGTGCGCAGATGCGCTTCGCGCTCCTGCACGAGAGAAAAACGCTCATCCTTCTGCCGCTCGCGCACGGCGTCGATGCGCGTCCTGTACGCAAGCCACAATCGCTCCGAGACATGCTTCTTCTCTGTTTTCTCGGCTCTCGCGAGAGACTGACGCTCCTTGTTCTGGACAGCGTTGACCCGCTGCAGCAACCGATCGGGATTCCTGATCATCTGGATCATTTGCCGAACGGAGAGGCGCTTGCCGTTGCCCAGGCGTTCGCGCTGCTTAAAAACGAACACGGCCCGCTCGAAGGGATGGGTCGCCACGCGGAGCAGATGTTTGGTTTCGGCGTTGTGCGCACGGTACAGCTCGCGCCATTGCGGCCGGTAACGTGCGAAGACCGACGAACGTGCCTGATCCACGGCCGCGATCGTGTTCTGATACAGCGCCTCGCGTTCACCGCGGTGTTGCGTCGTCATGGCTTTGCGCAATTCCGGATGCGGCTGCGGCATCAGCGGGCGGATATCGGCGCGCAGTTCCTTCATCCGCTCCAGCAACACCTTCTTGTCGAACCATTCCGCCCGCGCGGTCTGCCGGTGTTTGACGGCTACGAATTCTTGCGCGGGATCCGCCTGCCGCGCGGCCACCAGTTCCTTGCGCTTTTCATTATTCGCGATGCGCTGCTCGCAATGGACGCCGTGTTCGCGTTCATAGGCTTCGGCCCAACGCGACAAATGCTCCTTGGAGTATTTGAGGGGCGCCGTCATGCCGGTCACGGGATGAATGGTATTGACCACGATGTGGACATGCAGGTGGTCCTTGTCGGAATGAGCGGCCATGACGGCCTGGTGACCGTCGAGCCCGAGAGCCTTGAGGCTTGCGAGGGCGGTTTCCCGCATATGGTCTGGTGACGGGTTCTCTCCGATAGCCCAGGAGAGCGTGTAGTGCAGAACCGGCTTGCTATTCTTCCTGCCTCGCGCGTCCTGTCCTGACTGCCGTTTGAGTTCGGCCTGATCGCGCGCGGTCGCGAACATCTCGAACCAAGCGTCGTCCGCTTTCGAGATGAGATTCTGCGTCTCGCTCCAGAGCACGCGGTCACGGGAAGTCTTCTGTGCGTCGTGCAGGATGTACCCGCACGCTCCTTTGAAAGACGCTCCGCGCTTGTGGAGGCGGGGTATCATTCGTATCGGTCCAGGGTTTGACGGTGTGGGATTTCTGTTTGACGAGTTCGGCTGCCAGCAGGTTCTTCAGCAGGCCCTCGATGGTGCGCCATGCCATGAGCTGATCTGGCGGCAGGTTGCCGTTTACGGCGTGCGCGATCTGGTTGACGTTGTTGCCAATCCGCCGCAGCTCCGTAAAGAGGGCCGGGTCCATGATCCGGTAGCTGGGGCGCGCTTCCATATCGACCTTGCCTTCCAGCACAAGCCGCTCGCACAGGCCTGATACGGTCATGCTGAGCTCGCGCGCCTGGGACACCTTGAGCGCGTAGTCATCTTCCGTCATGCGGATGCAAACCATCTTCGTCCGGGCGCCCGTGGCGTGTGTCCGTCGCTTCGGCATCCTCTGCCTCGTCAAGGTTGGGTTCGGGGCGCGGATGCGCCCTGACCGGAGGGGTCCAGGGGAGTGCGGAGCACTCTCCCCGGCGAGAGGGATCTTGATATCGATATCGGCGTAAGCCGTAATATCGATATCAAATCCACATCTCGCTACTCCGCGCTTCAGGGTACGTGCTTCATTGGCTGGCCACAGAGTCTGTGTTTAGTTATTCCCAATTTTTATAGTGCTCTTTCATAATTCTGGGCAATGGCAGCTTTTTTCAGAACATCAGCAAACGAGAAACGCCATGCGAGAGCATGGCTGAACTTTCGCAGCAAAAATAAATTTGCTGCGCACGAGGTTTCTTATCCCGACGAGCAGCGAGCATGCCGGCGCGCGCGCTTCGGGCAAGGCTGGCCTCAAGCCCACCCATGCGCGTGCCGCGCATGGGTCCCTGCGGCTCGGCCACCGCTATAAAGCGGCTATCGGCCTTGCGCTTTGCTTGCCCGCGCCAGGCGTAGGCGCGGCATGGGTCGGGACGGAAGGATGGGCTTTTCAGTCGAACCCAGAATTGGAATTACAACGGCAGTGCGCCCGCGGGCCGTAGGTCCGCGAAGCGCAGAGGCGGTTAGGGCACCTTCTGGCGTCAAGGTTCAACGACATGCGCGGCCCAGCACTCCGGCACACTCGTCGTCACGTCGAAGGTGTCAGGAGCGAGATCATCGAGCACCTGAGCCCTTGCGATGGCCTCGGCCTGACTTGTGGCGCATATCATGATGCTGCGGTGTTCCGTGATCTGGTAGCCCACTTCGTAGAGCTTCGGTTTCATGTTCATGGACTTCTCCTTTAGTGATTGGGCAAAGTTGCGTGTCCGCAACTTTGACTAGCCATGCGGCAATGAGCGGGGGAGCGGGTCAATAGCCCCAAAGTTGCTTGCAACTTTTTTGGGGGTACCGCCCGCGTAAGCGGGTGGGGGAGCCAAAACCCCTTGCGGGTGCGGCTATTGAGGCGCTGGGGCGGCACGCCCCCTAAACAAGCGGCGTTCCGCGGCAAAGTGATCGGCCTTGCATCCAATACTGCCGTGAATTTTTTTTCATCAGCACATGACGGAACATGGCCGGACACCGGCGAGCCGCGAAGGATCTCCGGCTTCTTGAACCGAAACCAAGGCGAGCACTAACTGATGGCATCTCAGATCGGGGATGCCTGCGATGAAAGAATCTGAATTTCCGCCACGCGGCTCCGGCATTGCCGGCAGGCATGAAGCCAGCCCCTCTGCGCGATGGGGACATCCATGGGAGCTGGGTCCACGATGGGACTGGTCATCCGGCAAGTTACTCCTGGGTCACTGGCAAGGCAGGATGCTCGGTCTCGACGACGACCGGCACACCGCGACACTGGCCGGCAACCGCGCCGGCAAAACGTCCACTGTCCTCATCCCGAACCTGTTGCGCTACCCTGGCTCCATGCTCGTCCTCGACCCGAAGGGGGAGCTTGCGATTGCGACGGCCGCGCAGCGCATCAGCATGGGCCAGACCGTGCATATCCTCGACCCGTTCGGCGAGACAGGGGCGCTCTCGGCAAGTCACAACCCTGTCGACGAGCTTGGGCAGGGAAATCCCCTTCACATCGCGGCCGATGCGGCCCAGCTGGCCGACGCGCTTATCATCTCGAACAACAAGGACCCGCACTGGACAGATAGCGCGAAAAACCTCGTGCGAGGGATCATCCTGCATCTCCTGGAGAGGGGATCAATCCGCGCGTTGCGCGGTGCCCTGCACGGCACGTCTGCCGATCTGGATACGCTCTTCAGCGAGATGGCTGTCTCAAACGCATTCGATGGGATCGTCGCCAATATCGGCAGGTCCTTCCTCGGCAAGCTCGAAGCCGGCGGGCGCGAGCTGCAGGGCATCCTCTCCACGGCGCAGGAGCAGACAGCTCCGCTTGACGATATCGTCGGCATTACGGAGCGTTCTGATTTCCGACTGCGGGACCTCGCGACGGGTCGCTTGACCATCTATCTGGTGTTGCCCGGCCTGCGCATGGGCACGCATTACCGCTGGTTGCGACTTGTTATCCAGCAGGCGCTTGCCGCTATGGAACGCAATCGCGTGCCACGCGGGCACCTGCCGGTCTGGTTCATTCTCGAAGAATTTCCCTCGCTCGGCCATATGCGCTCGATCGAGACCGCAGCGGGCCTGATGGCTGGATTCGGCGTGAAGCTCTGGACCGTGCTGCAGGACCTGACCCAGCTGCAGACGCACTACCCGAAGAGCTGGGAAACGTTTCTCGGCAATGCCGGAGTCATCCAGGCGTTCGGCAACGCGGATGCCACCACCACCGAACACCTCTCGAAGCTTCTAGGCTCCACGCAGGTGATCGAGCGTCAGGCCGTGCGCCTTTCCGGCCAGGCGATGAGCCATGGCGATCCGGGCGTGCGCGAGCAATTGCGCAGCGTGCGCCTGCTCGATCCCAACGAGATCACGCGTCACTTCTCGCGCGAAAGCAATCGCCAGCTCGTCCTCACGCCCGGCCGGCCCCCTCTGTACATGGAGAGACTCAGCCATGAAGCTGCTTTCAGCTTTTGAGGATCGCCGCGTGCGCGCGCATGACAGCGAGGGCGGCCTTGTTGCGGCGGGCTATTCCTGGCTGGAAGAAGTCGTGTTCATCGTCGTCCCGTTCGGATTGTCAGGAATAGGGCTCATCCTGTGCGGCCTGGGAGGCGCTTCCGGCAAACACCTTCAGCCAAGCGAGGCGATCGGGTTCGTGTTTGTTGGCTTGCTGTGCTTCGCGATCTGCCTGCAGTTCGGAAGCATCAGACGAGGCGTCGTCTTCGAGCGCGGCGGCAGAACAAGGCCGCTTGGTGGCTGGGCCAATCGGCTCGAATACTTCCGCGGCATTTGCGACCATGCGCACATAGCCTCGATTGAAGCGGTGAAAACAGAGCGGGGGATGGGGGTCGCCATCTACTCAGTCCGAGGCGGAACGACGCTGGTCTCGAACGGCCTGACCGAGGCCGAGGCGCGACTTGGCGCCGTGCAGCTGACGCAGGCGTTACGCGAATTGCGCGAGTCGATGAGCAGCGTCCGGCACCATGTCCGCATGCCGGGCGAGCCGCGTGTCCTCATCGACTAGATCAGAAAAGGCTGCCCTGCCGCCTGTCGCGCTCGGCGGCCTGCCACTGCGGCGCGTTCGCCGCGTGATCGAGCCAGCGAGCAACGAAAGTCACCGGACCTCCGTGCATCTCGATGGACCCGGCAGGCAGGAACAGCGATTTGTAGCCGGTATCGGTGATCGGCAAAGGCTGCCGGGGACGCTCGCTCATCACTTCCAGATGCTCATAGGGACATTCCGCAGTACCCGCAGACCGGGGCTGGTAAACAATGCACACGCCGATGCCGCGCCATGACAGCGCGTGGTGCTCGATCACCCGGACCGTGTCTGCGGTCCGGGCTTGAGGTTCGGCGAAAGATGGCATCAGAACGCCTCCATGGCAAAGGCGTCGGACGATCCGGTTTCGACGCGGCCGTCGCGGTTACGAAGGACGGTTTCGCCGTCGAGATCGTAGAGGTCATTCGGGCCGATGATCGTGTTTTCGATGCGAGTCTCGAACGCATCCGCTGCGAGACGGCGGGGCAGGATGGTGAAGGGGCTCATTGCTGAGCCCCTTTGTCTTCTGCGTCCTTCTCGGTGAACTCGCGCACCACGATCTTGTTGGTAAGGGGCAGCGCGTCGAGGATGAGGGAAAAGCCCTTGCCGTCCTTGTTTTGCCAAGCGGCGCCGATTTTGATCCAGCGGGCGTAGTCGCCGTCGCCCTGTACCACGTAGACGCCGTGCGTCGGGGCCTTCTTCTCTTTGGTTTCTTTCTTCATTGGTCACTCCGTATTTGGGTTTGAAGCCAACACCACGTCGGCCTTGATGGGGGCCCGAGAAACCGCGACCGGAGAGCGGGTCAAACGCAAGCGCGTCAGCGCTTCCGGAGGGGCGGAGCTGCACAAGGCTTTAGCCGCGGAAGCGAGCCGCGTTGACCCATAGCGACCGGGTGCGGTTAGACCCCATCCATGAAAGGCCAAGAGTGAATTGGCGAATTTCCCAAGTCGTTTGGAGCGACGATGCATGGGAACGAAGGGGAGATGGCTTTGCGACCGGGATTGCGATCCAAGGCGATCGGGCTCGCTCGAGTGCATGCGAGGCTCAGGATGCACGCTTCTGGCGAAGCCTTACGGTCCAAGCCTGTTGTGCCGGCGAGGAAGTGAGGGGGTCTGGTTAACGGCGAGAAGGCGGAGCTGCACGCAATCGAACTTTAGCCGTCCGGGCGGGCCATTACGCGAGTTGACCTTCAAGCCATGTGCAACGTATACTGATTAATAGGTGAAGGCTCACGCTTTCGCCTCGGGGCTTGATAACCCTCGATTGAAACAAGCGGCGGACACTGCCGGAAACGTGTCGCTTCTCGGTCCCTATGGCCGGGAGGCGGCGTTATATGTCCAAGCCTCCGCGGCCAAAAAGCGCCGCGCCGTTCACTTGTTTCAGCGGTTATCAACTCCCGGCCACCAGCCCGCGGTGCGCAGGTCTGGTTGGCTATTGCTGACGAGGGGGAGTTTTGCGGGCGGCCGTCTTTGCCACGTTCATTGTTTTGAGTTTGACGACGACCGTGATCGCCGCTGCACCCGCTCATGCGCAGGCGATCTGTCCCGTGCCGGCATCGCAGGCCCTCGCTGTGGCGCAGGAAATTCTCCAGATCGACGACAAGACCAAACTCGATACGGCCCTGGCATGCGTGACGCTGTCGCTCGTCCAGACCCGCGCAGAACTCGACGCCTTGCGCGAGGGCCGCATTGCGTTCAGCGGACAAATCCATGCTCCCAAAGGTCTGGTGATGACGAAGCCCTCCGTCCAGGAGGATCGTTGAATTGGAGCTTCGTGCACAGCGTCTGGACGCTCGTTTGGCATCCCCGTAAGCCCACTCTGGGCGTCCAGACCCTGTGCATCGCTCTTCTGCTGCTGATGATGGCGTCGCCGTCCAGAAGCGCATTCGCCGACTGTCCCGCGGCGCCGCTGGCAAGTCCCGACGACATGGCGATCAGCTTCCTTGCCGCCAATGGCGTGCAGGCGTCGTCGGCGTCTCTCCTGCCGTCCTCGGTCAAAGAGGGGATGCTCGTCTATGACGACACGGCCAACAAGCTCAAAGTCTGCAACGGCACGAACTGGGTCGATGTCGGTTCGGGCGGCGGAACGGACACGCTTGCATCGCTTTCATGCACTACCGGACAGATTGCAAAATACGACGGCACCGCCTGGGCCTGTGCGGCGGACGGGGGCGGGGGATCAGGCCCACAGGTGGCGTTCACGGTGGTCAAGACGTCTACGCAAAGCCTCGGTTCCGGCGCGCTCATCGACTGGCAAGAGGCGATCACGAACGAAGGTGCCGCCTTCGACCTTGCCACAGACAAGTTCACCGCGCCGGAGGCCGGGCTCTATTACTTCCACGCGTCACTGCTGACGAACAACGATACATCAATCGGCGATTTCACCATCTACAGGAACGGCAGCATCAGCCGTCTTAGAAGTTACGCAACCCACGGCGCAACGAGTTATAAGCCTTCGGTTGCTCAGGGCGTCCTTTTACTGAATGCAGGCGATGTGATCGATGTCCGGTCGAACTCAGCCTCCCAATCTCTGTTTGGCGGCAATGGAACGTCAGTCACTACGTTCACCGGATACAAGCTGGGCGGCGGTGGATCGGATACGCTTTCTGGCCTGTCCTGCGCGACCAACGAAATTCCGAAGTGGAACGGGACCACATGGGCGTGCGCGGCGGACGGGGGCGGTTCTGGCGGTGGTGCGGAAGTCGCGTTCCGCGTGAACCGCAACGGCGTCAATCAGACTGTCACGAGTAGCACCGCCGCAAACATGGACTGGACCACTGAGGTCTTTGATACGAATAACAACTTCGATCTGTCGACAGACCGATTTACCCCTACGGTCGCAGGAAAGTATCTCGTAACAGCGTCCGCGTATTGCTCGAACTCGACCGTCCATTGCCTGATCCACATATACAAAAACGGCACGGCAAGCATAGGCGAGGACTATCGCTCGGATAGTGACACTGTTGCTGCCGTCACGGCTCTCGTGGATATGAACGGAACGACGGATTATCTGCAGGTTATCGTGCAGAATGGTGGCGGTACGACTATCAACGGTGCGACGTGGCTGACGTTCTTTTCCGGCGCGCTCCTCGGCGGCGGCGGATCGGACACGCTCGCGGGCCTGTCGTGCTCGGTGGGCGAAGTGCCGGAGTGGAACGGCAGCGCGTGGGTCTGCGGCACGGGTTCGGGCGGCGGTGCTGCGGCGGATTTCGGCGCGTATCAAACCATCACGCAGTTCGGCACGGACATCGTCGCGCCTTCGGCGGGCATGGTGCTTCACAGCGCGGATCAAGCAGGATCGTTCTGCCACGTCCAGATATTCGTGAATGGGGTCAACGTCGCCACCGACAAGGGTTACAACACGAGCAGCATTGCCCAGTCGGTGACGGCGCCAGTGGCTGCCGGTGATACATACCGCCTCAGCAACGACGCCGACTGCACAAACGTCAAAGCGTTCTTTGTCCCCCTGACAGGCGGCAGCGGGGCCGATACGCTCGCGGGCCTGTCCTGCGCGGCCAACGAAATTCCGAAGTGGGACGGGACCACATGGGCGTGTGCTGCGGACGGCGGCGGGAGTGGAAGTTCAGGCACCTTGTTCAGCGCTTACCCGTCTTCCGCGCAGGCGGTCCCTCATGTAACCATGACGAAAGCGCTCTTCGCCAGCGAATCGTTCGATGCGAAAGGTGAATTCGCGTCGAGCCGCTTCACAGCCACGGAGGCAGGCAAGTATTTGCTGACATCGACGGTAGCCGTCGATGGATCGGAATCGGGCTTGCGGGAAATCTGGGTCCAGATCTGGAAGAACGGTACCGTGCTGATCAACGGAAACCGCATGTCTGCGGGCACGTTGGGAAATCTGTATCCGACAGTTACGGCTATCGTTGATGCTGCGCCCGGCGATTTCTATGAGGTTCTGGTCTATCAAGGCAGTGTGGGCGCGGCCTCCCAAAACCTCATTCCGTCGCGAACATTCTTTTCCGGAGCCAAGCTCAATGGTGGCGGCTCATCTCAATGGAGCGACGTCACAGGAGGTATCAGCTACGCCGCGGGCCGTGTCGGTATCGGTACACCTTCGCCGGATGCATCTGCGCTTCTTGATATGACATCGAGCGCCCAGGGCTTCCTGCCGCCGCGCATGACGACGGCGCAGCGCGACGCAATCGCAGCGCCGGCCGCAGGCTTGATGATTTTCAACGCGACCATGAACCAGTATCAGTTCTGGAACGGGAGCGCTTGGTCCGGCCTCGGTGGCGGCGTCCCGGCCGGGACAATCGCGGCGTTCGCATTGGCCGCATGCCCTACGGGATGGACGGAATACGTTCCTGCGCGAGGCCGCTTCCTGCGCGGCATTGATCCGAGCGGGTCGACCACCGTTGACGCGGCCGGCATCCGCGCTCCGGGTAGTCTGCAGGAAGGCAGCTTCGTCATGAATAACGCGGGTTCCGCCACGGATATCCGAGTTTTCAATTTGGGCAGCGAAGGCTTTGCCGGCCTGAACTACGACAATGCGGCAACCAGTGCGCCGGGCTTTTCTGGGCGCTGGATTCAGGCGACCGGCAGCCCCTACGTTACAAATGGGAGTTGGGGCGCAAATACCATCGACAATAATTACGTGCGCGTGACACGACCTAAGAACGTCGCGGTGCTGTTCTGTCAATATTCAGGTGGCGGCGGCGGGGGTGGCGGGACTGCCGTGGCGGCGGGTGACGCGGGGCAGATTCAGTTTAACGATGGCTCTGATGCCTTTGCAGCAGATGCAGCCTTGCACTGGGACAACACGAACAAGCGCCTCGGCATCGGGACGACGAGCCCGGCTACATCGCTCCATGTGAACGGGACACCAATAGTCAATTCCGGCTCCACGGCACCGGGACTACATGTCGTACCGACTTCCGGTTCAAGTTATGTGTTTGGCGCGAACACCGCTATCGGAGGCGCGGGCCTGTACGATACGACCGGCGGCGCATGGCGTTTAATGGTCAAGGACACAACCGGCAACGTCGGGATCGGTACGACGACGCCTAGTCAGTCACTGCATCTTTCGAAGACCACGGGCGATACGTACGTGAGGGCGCATACCGACTCTAATACGCACGCCTCAGGCCTCCAGTTGACCACTGGCACTATGGCGAACTACGGAAGCATTGTTGCGCACCGTTCACCGGACAATGGTCTGCTTCTGCTGAATTCCGAGAACGGACCGGTTATCCTTGGCACAAACGAAATCGAGAGAATGCGAGTCGCCGACAACGGCAACGTCGGCATCGGGACGGCGAGTCCGGTTACGCCGCTTCATATCGGGACGTCGGCCGGTACGGGCGAAGGCCTGCGCATTTCCAATGGTGTCAGCGGCGAGGGCGGTCAGATCACGCTCATGGACGGTACCGGGGCTGGCGGCTGGGAAATCGACAACAGCGGGACCGGTGCTTCTGCCATGTTCCGGCTCTTTCGCGATAAGGGCGTCAACAACGTCACAGCGATGACCGTGAGCCCGGCAGGCAACGTCGGCATCGGCACGACAACTCCGGTCAAATCTCTGCACATCAAGGGGATCGAAGCCGGCCTCTTTCTTGAGGAAACGACCGGTGGCTCTGACAATGAGGCTTACCTTGTCCACCATCAGAACGTTCTGCAAATACAAAACCGCACGAGTGCCGGCGGATCAGCCGTAGTTCCCTATTACTTCGACATCCGCGCACCGGCCGCCACCATTTCTGCAAGCAATGCGGGCAATGTCGGCATCGGGACAGCCTCACCACAATCAAAGCTTCATCTTGTAGGGCTCGCCTCAGGCTCTACAGCGGGCGGCATTCGCATCGAAGACAACGCAGGACACTACCGAATTCTCTATATGTCCTCGAACAACTCCACGCTCGGCTTCTACGGCTCTGGCGGGAACATCGCCTACCTAACCGATGCCGGAGTGTGGACCAACGCTTCGGACGTTAGCATCAAGAAAGACATCAAGCCGATTTCCTACGGTCTGGAGACGGTGATGAAGCTCAATCCGGTGCATTATAAGATGAAGAGCAGCGACATTCCGCAAATTGGATTCATCGCGCAGGAAGTGAGGCCCCTGATGCCTGAACTGGTAGACGGGATCGACGGTTCAATGACTCTATCGTACGGCAACATGACCGCAGTACTTGCAAAGGCCCTCCAGGAACTCAAAGCCGACAACGACAATCTGCGGGACGGGCTCAACGCCGCGAATGAAAATTACGAAGAACTGCGCAGAGAGATTGATGCGCTCAAGGCTGCCCGCTAGCCGGGCGCCTGCAAGCGTTTGAGATAGGCAACCGCTTCAGACGCCTTCGCGGCTGCCGTAAAGATCGCGCGCGAATCCGACCTCATCAGCGTCAGCCATTGGGCCAGGTACTGGGCATGGTCGGCGCGGGTATCCTGCGTGATGCCAAGCTCGCTGCACAGGAAAGCTGAAGCGATTTCCGCCACCAGTTCTTCGGCTGCGTAAGCCGCATCGCCAAAGCGCTTACCCAATTCCCGGTCCAACCGTGCGGGGGCGGCCGTCCAGTGG
>CAYWIF010000031.1:0-35353 GCA_964458265.1 uncultured Hyphomicrobium sp.
TTGGAATAGGCTAATAAAATAAGGCAGAATACGCTACACAGGACCTGCACAGCTATGGATTTCCGCGCCTCCCAGCCGCTAATCTACACAGATTCTGCACAGTGGAGCGTGGTCATGGCGTTTGTTGTCGACAAGGAAAAGCTGAAACCCGGCCTGATCATCTTCAGGCGTGGCGACGTTGAGCACCGCAACTTCTATTGTCGCGTCAAGCTCCCGAAAGAGGATCGGTACAAGACCGCCGCGCTCGGAACATCCGACAGAGAGGCAGCGCGGGAAAAAGCGTTCGATTTCGACGCCGACATTCGCTTTCGCGTCAAACACGATGTTCCTGTGTTCAATCGCTCATTCCGCCATGTCGCTGAAGAATACATCGCCAAGCTAGAGCGCAGAGTGCAGCTTGGTGAGATGTCAGCCGACAGCGTTAAGAATGTCGCCAATCGTTGCCGCCGTGTTCTGGACGACTATGTCGGAAGCACACAGATTCACCTTATCGGTCAAGATAGCTGGACGAATTATCCAACATGGCGACGCGAGACAGGCAAGGGGCGTTTGCGCAAGATTGTCAGTGACGCAACAATTGGCGTTGAGATGGGCGCGTTCAATGCGGTGATGAGCTTTGCGATCAGCAAACGCTATGTTCCGGCGAGCCACCGCTTCGAAGGCAGGCCGAAACTCAAGACCATGCGGCGCGACGAATTCACGACGGAGGAATATCGCAAGCTGCACAGCTTCGGTCGCAAATGGATCAAGGCGGCGACATCGCCGCAGGGCCTCTGGTATCGCAACATCTGCTACAATTTCATGCTCATCATGTGCAACACCGGGATGCGACCACCTGAAGCGAGGAACTTGCGCTGGCGCCACATCACGACGGCAAAGGATAGGGACGGACGCGAAATCGTCGTGATGTTCGTTCAGGGCAAGGGCAAGTCGCGCAAGTTAGTCGCCCCAAAAAGTGTCGGTGATTATCTTGATCGCGTCCGCGAGCAGTCAAAGGCGACCAGCCCGGACGATCCCGTTTTCACCATCATCAACGGCAAGCCTGCCAAGTATCTTTACAGCGACACGGTGCAAGATTTGCTGACAGAGTCAGGGCTGCGAATGGGACCTAACGGCATTCCCCGTTCAACCTATTGCTTCCGCCACACCTATGCGACCTTCCGCCTGTCCGAAGGAGTCGATGTCTATATCCTTGCCGAGCAAATGGGCACGTCGGTCAAGATGATCGAGCAGCATTATGGCCATGTGAACACTATCAAGCACGCCGACCGCGTGTTGATGGGCATGACCGGCTGGGAATTGATCCGCGAGCCTGGCGACGACAGCGAGGCAGCGGCAAAGGCTGCCAAAGCTGCGGCGTCACGGGATCGCGCAGGTCGCTCCCGAATGCCGAGAGCAGCGAGGCATTAGCATATCAGGTTCCGAATGGGGCTGTATCGCAGTCGCCTTCAGAGTCTCTCCTTCCAAATGCTGGTTCAGCACCGATGGTGCCCTTGTGAGCCTTGCGTTTGCCCCCGCTTCCCGATGCGCCGCTGGCGCTCTTAATCGGGACACGGGCCAAGCGGGCGAAGGAGAAAGGTGCGCTGAGCCTCAAGCACCCCGTTGCCCGCGTCTTCACCGCAAATTGTGACCCTTCGCCGCTGGCGAATTTAAAAGGGACGCAATGTGGCACCTTTGATTCACCTTCAATTACACAAATGCTTGCACATTTGCGTTTGAAAAATGGCGGATATGCGTTGTTCATCAAAACAACCGGCAACATGCTGATTTCGGCAGACCAATTTCTGCGGTAAACAAGCATAGTCTCGTCCGACTCAAAATGTAGCGCGGCTTTGAGTTTTGGCTGAACGCCGATCCGACCAATTTTCGGATCGTAAGCAGTTCTTCGGACACGTAATCGGATTGCGCTCGGCCACGCCGCGAAGTGGCAACGCAGACCCCCATTCAGATCAGCATAGTCGGCAATCGCAAGGCGCTTTCACGCGCGTTTTCGGACTCTGGATTAGGACCTCATCGGCCCGGCGTCTTTCGGTGTGGCGCGTCTCATTGCTGCTGCGCAAATCAAAAATACCGAAAAAAATCTACACAGGTTCTGCACAGGCTAAAACGGGCGAATTTTATCGTTTTATTGCAATGCTTTACAGAAATCCGATAGTTTGGTCGGGACGAGAGGATTCGAACCTCCGACCCCCACACCCCCAGTTCCAGTGTGGAGGTTTGCTCGCGTATCCGGGCATTCTCCACTTGACAATCCCAAGACAAAATAGTCAACTCTCACAATAACTTATCGCATGGACGGCTAGTCTGCGCTGCTATGGGAAAGAGTGACAAAAACACTGTTTCAAATAACTTGCCCTGACTAATTCCTGACTAATGCGACACCCTTACTTTCCGTGTGGAGGTCAAACCGTGATTAGTTTGGAGGTCATATTATGAGTGAAGCATTACTCTTGACCGAGAAGTCAATCGCAAAATTGCCATTCTCAGCCGACGGTCAGTATAAGGTGCGCGACGTCGAGCTGAAGGGTTTTTTCGTCCGCATCGGCAAGCGCACCAAAACCTATATGGTGCAGGGCGAACATTGGCGCGATGGTGTCAGGGAATTCTGCGTCCAGCGCAAGCTCGGTGACTGCGCGGTGCTGTCGGCACGCGAGGCGCGCAACAAAGCCAAGGAAGCGATGGTGGCGTTTTCCAAAGGCGAAATGCCCGGCGAGCCGGCGCGGATTGTCAACGGCTCGATTACTTTGCGCGGCGCGTGGGAACGCTACCGGGATTCGCATATGACGCGGCGTGAACGCGGTGCGCGGACCATCGAGAACTACCGTGACTA
The DNA here is from genome assembly GCA_964458265.1 of uncultured Hyphomicrobium sp. Taxonomy (GTDB): domain Bacteria; phylum Pseudomonadota; class Alphaproteobacteria; order Rhizobiales; family Hyphomicrobiaceae; genus JAGVSR01. The sequence goes on from CAYWIF010000031.1 coordinate 2,831, forward strand.
TATGGAAAGGCTGCTGGGTGATTGGCTGGACTGGCCATTGGCGAAGCTGGGTGCGCGTCCTTTGTTCGTGATCGAACGCCACGAACGCATTACGGACAAGAACGGCCCCTATATAGCCAACAGTGTGATGAAGGCATTTCGCGCGATTTATAACCACGCTCTCAAGGCAAATCGCGAGCTGCCATCCTACAACCCTGCTCTTGCCATAGACTGGAACCCTGAAAAACGCCGCGATACAGGGATGGGCATTGAAGACTTGCCGACATGGTTTGCCGAGCTCAACCAACTTTCCAATCCCATGAGGCGGGAATTTCACCTGCTCACCTTGCTGACGGGCTCCCGCCCAACGGCGCTCAAAACAATCCGCATCGAACATATCGATTTCAAAACGCGACTTTTGCACATCCCGAAACCCAAAGGCGGCACTGACAAGGCATTTGATATCCCAATGTCACACGCAATCATGCGCTGCATCATCCGCGAGATTCGCGTGGCGCGCGTCATGTTCCCGGTCCAATCAGAATATTGGCTATTCCCAGCTGAAAGCGCGGAAGGTCATATGTATGAGCATAAGGAAGAGCGAACGACGCTCTCAAAATGGGGCAACGATCTCCGGCAAACCTATCGCACACTTGGGCAGGTTGCCGAGATTTCCGAACTCGACATCCATTTGCTGATGAACCACTCGCTGCGCGGCGTGAACGCAGGCTATATAACACGCGACAAATTACTGCGGGGCCATTTACGTGCCCAACAGGAACGGATCTCAAGCCTTGTCGTTGCCACGCTTGGCCGGTCTCTCGTCAGTTCGACCGCAGAGCGGTGACACGATCAACTCGTTGATTCTGTGTCAAAGTAAGCGAGAAGTCGGCAATACAGCGAATTCCTCATGACTGACCATGACGCTCGGCATTACACATGGCATGGTTTCCAAGCGCCTCAATCACGCGGCAGTCCGCAGCGACGCCGCCCCTGCATCTTCCGACGATCCGCGTGAGTTCGCTGCGCAAGGATTCGAGCTGGGCGATCTTGGATTTGACCTGCGCCAGATGGCTCGTAGCGATGCGGTCGGCGTCGGCACAATCGCGATCGGGGTGATCGGAAAGATCAAGCAACGAGCGGATTTCCTCGATGGTGAAGCCAAGTTCGCGCGAATGGCGGACGAAGGCGAGCCGCGTGCGGTGGGGTTCACCATAGCTGCGATAGTTTGCAGAAGTGCGTAGAGGCGACGGCAACAAGCCGATCCGCTCATAATAACGGATGGTTTCGATGTTGGTGCCGGTGGCTGTCGATAACTCTCCGATTTTCATGGATTGACCCTGTAGTTGCTACAGGGTGCATATAGGTGCGCGACTCGGATTTGAACAAGGAGTTTCGCATTTGCCCGATGACTGCTGCGCCAGTGCCTGCGGTAGCAAGGAAACGCTCAATGACACCCGCTGGCGGCGGGTGTTGTGGATTGCGCTTGGCCTGAATGCCGCGATGTTTGTAGTTGAAGGCGTTGCGGGCTTTTATGCGGGTTCGCGGGCGTTGCAGGCCGACGCGCTCGATTTCCTGGGCGACGCCGCGAATTATGCGATCAGCCTTGGCGTTGCGGGGATGGCGCTTGCTTGGCGGGCGCGGACGGCGTTGCTCAAGGGCATCACGATCATGGCCTTCGGCTGCGGGGTGCTCGCTTGGGCGATCTGGGGCTTACTCAACGGCAGCAATCCCGAACCTTATGCGATGAGTGCGGTCGGCGCGCTAGCGCTCGCCGTCAATCTCGGCGTGGCGCTGACGCTCTATCGCTACCGAACGGGCGATGCGAACATGCGCTCGGTGTGGATTTGCTCGCGCAACGACGCGATCAACAATTTACTCGTGATCGGCGCGGGCTTTGCCGTGCTGTGGACCGGAAGCGGTTTGCCCGACTTGATCGTCGCTCTAGTCATGGCTTGCCTTGGTATCAGCGGGGGGTGGCAGGTTATCCGGCAGGCGCGAGCAGAGCTTGCCGGTGAAGTCTTGGCGGCGGGCGAATTGGCATGAAAGTAAGTCTTTCAACGCGCATCGCCTTGCCGCCCGATCAGGTCTGGGAAAAATTGCAGACGCCAGCGCCTTTGATACACATTGCCGCGCCCTTGGTTCGCTTTGAACTGCTCGACCCGGCAAACGCAGCCCATTTTGGCGGAAGCGACCGCTTCCTCGTAAAGCTCACATTAGTCGGGTTTCTGCCATTCGGAACGCAGTGGATCGTGCCTTCAATCCATGTGGGTGACGCAGCACCTTGGCCCAAAAAGTTGCGCGACAACGGGCATAGCGGGCTGGTCAAGACTTGGGATCACTGGATAACCGTCGAACCCGATGACACGGGCGGCACGCAATACCGCGATGAGGTAGAGGTAAGGGCCGGATTGCTGACTGCATTCATCTGGGCCTTTGCACAAATCTTCTACCGCCATCGCCAGCGCCGCTGGCGTGCGTTGGCGAACAGCATTTCAAGAGGAAAATAAGATGAGCGCAGAATTGAACAGCGCCTATCAGGCTGAATTGAATGGCTATAAAGTCGCTCGTGCATTGGGCGGTGAAGCGACCGCTTGGCGGCATCTGGAGCGGGCACACATCCTTGGACAATTGCGGATGGGGCTGCATCTGGATTCGCACATGAAAATGCTGGGCTACGCCATCCACCTGCGGCAGCCGAAAGAGGTGTTAGGTCAGCTTGTTCGCTTGCTGCTTGCACCTCTGGGCAATGCTACGGGGCGCTTGCCGTGGGGTAATAATGGCCGTTCGCATATCAGCGCCTTTGTCGAGATGGAAATACCTGACGATCTGAAACCGATCATTGCTGCGGCGCGACGTTGAACTTGCCGCTTTGCCCTCTTTTGGTTAGATGACTATTATGCGCCTCGTGCTCCTTCGTATTGTCATTGCGTTTTCAGTCATCTTGGCTGGGATGCACTTGCCTGCGACCGCGCATGCCCAGGACGTGACGGATCATGGACTGCATCACGACCATCACGCCAGTCACGCTGACGATGCCAGCGATAAGAAGGGCGATGTGCCGGTCGATGTGGGCACTGACATCATGCACCATCATCATTGCCCGATGGGAGTTGACCCGGCACCGGTCGTTGATCTCGCCCCGATGCCGATTTCCAAATCACTGGTCGTGCCGACCAGCTCCGCTGCCCTGCATAGCCGCGCAACCGCGCCGCCTCTCCAGCCGCCGCTCGCCTGATCTTTGACGCTTTTGCGCGCTGTTTCGCGCGCTTTTTTGCATCAAAGTTCAGGAGATAGTCCATGCCCTCCCAATTTCGGGCGGCCCTGCTTGGGGGTCTGCTCGCATCCATCGCCCCAAGCGCGCTTGCAGAGCCTGTGTCGCTCGATCAGGCGGTCGAAAAGGCGATTGCCGCCGCGCCGTTGATCAAGGCCAATGAGGCTGCGATTGCCGCTGCCGAGGCTGGCAAAAGGCAGGCGGGCGTAAAGCCCAATCCGGTGATTTCTGCCGAGGCCGAGAATTTCATCGGCACCGGGCGTTATGATATCTTCCGGCAAGCCGAAACGACGGTGACCTATAGCCAGCAAATCGAGCGCGGCGGCAAACGCGCCGCGCGGGTTGCGTTGGCGGAAAGCGATGTGAAGCTTGCGCAGGCGCAGGCCGGGGTCACCCGACTCGACATCGCCGCCGCCGTGCAGCGCGCCTATATCGACGCGCAGATTGCATCGGCCATCGTCACCATTGCAGGCTTCCGATTGAAGACCGAACGCGAGTTGCAGACTGAATCCCTACGCCGTGTGCGCGGATATAAAGACCCGCTTTTTGTCGAAACGCGCGCATCGGCGCGGGTCGCACAGGCCGAAATCGGGCTTGATGAGGCAGAGACGCGCTACGCCAACGCATTGGACACGCTGGCAGGATATTGGGGCGGGATCGGCAGTGACGTCGAAATCGACGCCGGATTTAGTGAAGCCAAGCAAGTTGCGGAAAAGCTGACTATCGCTGATCAAGCAGTTAGCGATGCAGCCATCGAACGCGCGCAGACAGCGGTGGTTGTCGAGCAATCCAAAGCGACACAGGATTACACTGTTAGCGGCGGCCTTCGCTATCTGCGCGATACCGATGATGTTGCGGCGGTTGTCGGTATCTCGATCCCGATTGGCCGGTTCGACAAGAACAAGGGCAATATCGAGCGCGCGCAGGCCGAACGGCGGCAGGTCGAGTTCTTGGCCGAAGCAGCGCGGCTCGAACGGTTGCGCCGATTGGCTTCGCTGCGTGCCGATGCCGATGCCGCATTGAAGCGGGCCGACCGGATCATGGACGAGGTCTATCCCAAAGCCGTCCGCACGCTCGCGGAAGTGCGTGAAGGCTATAATCGCGGCGGCTTTCGCTTTTCCGACATCGAAGACGCCGCCAACGCCATCGTCGAGGTGCAGGAAAGCTGGCTCGACGCGATGAACCGCTACCGCGACACCCAAACCGAAATTGACCGCCTGACCGGACGCTTTGACGCCGCACAGGCCGGGGAGATGAACCCATGAAGAAGATACTCATTCCCGCCGCTTTGGTGCTGGCATCGACATTATCACTCGCAGCTTGTGGCGGCGGCGAGGAGGCAGGCCATAGCGAAGGCGAAGCGCATGGCGACGAAGAGCCTGCCAAGGGTCCGAATGGCGGGCGATTGCTGAAGGATGGGGACTTCGCGGTCGAAATAGCAATTTTCGAAGACGGACAGGAGCCGCAATATCGCGTCTATCCGTCGCGCGGTGGAAAGCCCGTTGATCCGGCATCGGTTCAACTGACTGTGACACTCAAGCGTCTCGGCGGACAGGTCGATAGCTTCGCATTCAAACCGACAAGCAAATATCTCGCCGGGCAAGGCGTGGTCGAAGAACCGCACAGCTTCGATGTGGAAGTTGTCGCGGTCGAAAACGGCAAGCGCCATGTCTGGAAATATGCCAGTCCGGAAGGGCGCACCACGATAACCGCCGATGCGGCCAAGGCAGGCGGGGTTGAAGTTATCACTGCTGGCCCAGCAACTATCGGCGAGAGCCGCGAACTGTTCGGCACGGTGCAACTGGCGACCACCGGACGCTCCGAAATCCGTGGCCAGTTTCCGGGGCGGATTGTTAGCGTGACCAAGAATGTCGGCGATTATGTCAAGCGCGGGCAGTTGATCGCACGGATTGAATCGAGCGAAAGCCTGCAAATCTATCCGGTTTATTCGACCGCGAGCGGCGTGATTGCCGAACGCAATGGCAATCCGGGAGATGTGACGGGCGACCGTGCGCTCTATGTCATCACCGACCCCGCGCAGACGACGGTAGTGTTCAACATCTTCCCCAAGGATTTGGGTGCGATCCGTCCGGGCATGAAGGTGACCGTCGAAACGCAAGACGGCAAACCCATCGCACAAGCGACACTCGGCGATTATTTGCCCGAAGGCAATCAGCAGGCGGGGACCGCGCTGATGCGCGCCAATATCCCCAACCGCAGCGGTGCGCTGCGTCCCGGTATGGCCTTGCGCGGGCGGGTCGTCATCAATGCCGTGCAAGTGCCGCTCGCAGTGCGCACTGAAGCGATCCAGCCCTTTCGCGATTTCAAGGTCGTCTTCGCCAATTACGGCGACGACTATGAAGTGCGGATGCTACAGCTTGGCCGCTCGTCACCCGAATGGACCGAGGTGCTTGGCGGGCTGAAACTCGGCACGCCTTATGTCGCCAAAGGCTCCTTCCTTGTCCGCGCTGACATCGAAAAATCGGGAGCCAGTCATGACCACTGAGGCAGGATTACTTGGCCGCATCATCGGCTTTTCGATCAAACAGCGATGGTTCGTCATGGCTGCCGTTGCGCTGCTATGCGCCATTGGCGTGTGGAGTGCGCTGCGCCTGCCTATCGACGCGGTGCCGGACATCACCAATGTCCAGGTGCAAATCAACACCGAGGCCGAAGGCTATTCACCGCTCGAATCCGAACAACGCATTACCTTTCCCATCGAGACAGCAATCGCTGGCATTCCCAACCTCTCCTATACGCGCTCCATTTCGCGCTATGGACTGTCTCAGGTCACGGTCGTTTTTGACGATGGCACCGACATCTTCTTTGCGCGGCAACAGGTTTCCGAGCGCATCCAGTCGGTCAAATCGCAGTTGCCGCCCGGCATCGAGCCGCAAATGGGACCGGTCGCCACGGGGCTTGGCGAAATCTTCATGTATGCCATCGAACCGAAGGCTGGCGCGCGAAAACCCGATGGCAGCGAATGGACCGCAGAGGATCTGCGGACATTCTCCGATTGGGTCGTGCGCCCGCAAATGCGGACGGTTCCGGGCGTTGCCGAGGTCAACACGATCGGCGGCTATGAGCGGCAATATCATGTGACGCCCAACCCCAGTTATCTCGCGTCGCTGGGCCTTTCGCTCAATGATGTCGTAGCGGCGCTTGAAAAGAACAATGCCAATCGCGGCGCGGGCTATGTCGAGCGTGGCGGCGAGCAAATCCTGATCCGCGTGCCGGGACAGGCGGCGGGCGAGCAGGATTTGTCAAACATCATCCTTGCCACGCGCGGCGGCGTGCCAATCCGTATCGGCGATGTTGCCGAAGTCAGCATCGGCTCCGAACTGCGCACGGGCGCAGCGACCGAGAATGGCAAGGAGATCGTGCTCGGCACCATCTTCATGCGGACCGGCGAAAATCCGCGGATCGTTGCGCAAGCGGCGGCGGAGAAGCTCAAACAGGCCACATCATCCTTGCCCGCTGGCGTCATTGCGCATCCGCTTTACGACCGCACGGCATTGGTGGATCGCACCATCGCCACGGTTGAAAAGAACCTTGCCGAAGGCGCGTTGTTGGTCATCGTCATCCTGTTCCTGCTGCTCGGCAATTTTCGGGCGGCACTGATCACGGCGGCGGTCATTCCGGTCGCCATGCTGATGACTCTGACCGGAATGCTCCAAACGCGGACATCGGCGAACCTGATGAGCCTTGGCGCACTCGATTTCGGGCTGATCGTCGATGGCGCGGTGATCATCGTCGAGAACTGCCTGCGACGTTTGGGCGAGGCGCAGCACCGGCTTGGCCGCCTGCTCGACCGCGACGAGCGGTTCGGGCTTGTCGCCTCGGCCAGTGCAGAAGTCATCCGGCCCAGTATCTTCGGTGTAGTCATCATCACCGCCGTCTATCTGCCGATCTTTGCGCTTGAAGGGATCGAGGGCAAAACCTTCCACCCGATGGCGATCACGGTGGTGCTGGCGCTCACTGCTGCGCTCATCCTCTCGCTGACGCTGGTTCCGGCTGCGGTCGCGCAATTTGTGACCGGCAAGGTCGAGGAAAAGGAGAACTGGCTGATGCGCCGTCTAGGCAATGGCTATCGCCCGTTGCTCGAACGCGCACTGGCATGGCCCAAGACGGCGGTTGCCATCGCTATCCTGCTCGTCGCCATCGCCGGGTTCGGCGCGACGCGACTTGGCAGCGAGTTCATCCCCGATCTCGATGAGGGCGATATTGCCATGCACGCGCTGCGTATCCCCGGCACCAGTCTGAGTCAGGCGGTCGAGATGCAAGAGACGCTGGAGGCGCGCATCCGCAAATTCCCGGAGGTCGAGCGGGTGTTTGCCAAGATCGGCACCGCCGACGTCGCAACCGATCCGATGCCGCCTTCGGTCGCGGACAATTTCATCATGCTTAAACCGCGCGAGCAGTGGCCGAACCCGCGCAAGACCCGCGACGCGCTGGTGGCAGAATTGAACAAGGCAGTCAGCCAGATTCCCGGCAACAATTATGAGTTCACCCAGCCGGTGAAAATGCGCATGAACGAGTTGATCGCGGGCGTCCGCGCCGATGTGGCGATCAAGCTCTATGGCGACGATCTCGACCAGCTTTTGAAAAGCGGTGATGCAATCAACGATGTCGCGGCGGGCATCGCCGGGGCCGAGGATGTGAAGCTCGAACAGATTACCGGCCTGCCGATGCTGTCGGTCGTTCCCAAGCGCGACATGCTGGCGCGTTACGGCGTCAGCATGGCCGATGTGCAGGACGCGGTTTCGACCGCCACCGGCGGGGCCAGAGCGGGCGAAATGTTCGAGGGCGACCGGCGCTTTGCCGTGGTTGTCCGGCTGCCCGAAGCGCTCCGCACCGATCTCGCCGCGCTTGGCAACCTGCCCGTCGCGCTGCCTACAGGCGGCTCGGTGCCGCTGGCGGAAGTCGCCGACATCTCGCTTGCCGCTGGTCCCAACCAGATCAGCCGCGAGAATGGCAAGCGCCGCGCCGTGATCACCGCCAATGTGCGCGGGCGCGACTTGGGCAGTTTCATTACCGAACTGCGGCAAAAGGTCGATAGCGAGGTCGAGCTGCCCGATGGCTATTACATCGAATATGGCGGGACGTTCGAGCAACTCCAGTCTGCCGCGACGCGCTTACAGATCGTTGTGCCGCTGGTGCTGCTATTGATCTTCGGACTCCTGTTCACGCTGTTCGGCAGCGCCAAGGATGCGGCCATTGTCTTTTCCGGTGTGCCGCTGGCCTTGACGGGCGGCGTTGCGGCGCTGGCGCTCAGGGGCATCCCCATGTCGATCTCGGCTGGCGTCGGCTTCATCGCGCTGTCGGGCGTGGCGGTGCTGAACGGCGTCGTCATGCTGTCCTTCATCAAGGATTTGCGCGAGCGTGGCGGCGAACTGTTAGAGGCGATCCGCGAAGGTGCGCTCACCCGCCTGCGCCCGGTAATGATGACCGCGCTCGTCGCCTCGCTCGGCTTCGTGCCGATGGCCGTGAATGTCGGCGCGGGGTCCGAAGTGCAGCGCCCGCTTGCAACCGTAGTGATCGGGGGGATTATTTCCTCGACGATCCTGACGCTGCTCGTGCTGCCCGCGCTCTACCGCTTGGTGCATCGGCGCGAGGATGAAGCCGAAGATGCGCCAATGGTCCCCGATAGCGGCCTCAAGCCTGCAACAGCATGAAGGATAGAGATATGACGAAAACGATTGCCCTGACCCTTACACTGCTCGCGGCCCCCGCGAGCGCAGACCATCATGCCACGACGCTGCCGCCCTCAATTGTGGGCGTCTGGTCGATTGGAGAAACTGCCAATTGCACAACGGGAACCGCTTGGGCGTTTCACAAGGACGGCTATTATGTTGAAGTGAAGCTCCCCGACACCGGCCCGACATCGGTTGGCATGTGGAAAGACAATGGCGCGACCATCGACTATACGCACAGCCACATGCCCTTTGCCGACATGGTGACCGGCGCGACGCCGCGCACCTTCACCGTCGAGGCAAGAACGGCGGATAAGCTGACGCTCAAAACATATCGGGGAACGCCGTTGATCATGCACCGTTGCCCCGTCGATGCGGTCAAAGCGCCCGCTGGTCAGGCAGCGCATTGACTATGGGCGAAGGACATGACCACGTAAGCGACGGCGGCGGCCATGCAGGGCATGATCACACCGCTGGGGCGAACGCCAGAAGCCTGACTATTGCGCTCGCGCTAACGGGCAGCTTCCTGATTGCCGAACTGGTCGGCGCATGGTGGTTTAACAGCCTCGCTTTGCTCTCCGACGCAGCGCATATGTTCACCGATGCGGCGGCGCTGGCGATTGCGCTGGCGGCGATCAACATAGGCCAGCGGCCCGCCGACAAGGAACGGACCTACGGCTATCGCCGGTTCGAAATTCTTGCCGCCGCATTCAATGCCGTGCTGCTGTTCGTGGTCGCGGGTTACGTCCTTTACGAAGGCGTGATGCGCTTTTTCTCACCCGAACCCGTCCAGTCGGTCGGGATGCTGATTGTTGCCAGCATCGGCTTGTTGGTCAACCTGATCGCCATGCGCGTACTGGCGGGCGGCAAGGAGGCCAGCCTCAACGTCAAGGGAGCCTATCTCGAAGTCTGGGCCGACATGCTCGGCTCGTTGGGCGTGATCGGAGCGGCAATCCTGATCTACTTCACCAACTGGAGCTGGATCGATCCCATCGTCGCCATCGCCATCGGCCTGTGGGTCCTGCCGCGCACCTGGGTGCTGTTGCGTGATACGACGCACATCCTGCTGCAAGGTGTGCCGCGCGGCATGGACCTCGACGCAATCCGCGCCGTTATCGGCGCGGTGCCGGGTGTGGCGGGCGTCCACGATCTCCACGTCTGGTCGGTGGCGGGCGACGATGCCAGCCTGACCGCGCATATCGGCGTCGCCGATGGACAGGATCAAACCGCCGTCCGCAAGGCCATCGTGGAAATGCTCGAAGGCGAGTTCAAAATTCACCATTCGACGCTGCAAACCGAGACCGAACCTTGCGGTGACGAGGATGCGTTGCACGACTAGCGGTGAAACAGCCAATCAGTGTCGGGCAAAGATGAAGGGTTTGGCGGTTCCGAAAGCCATGACGTCGTAGCGATCTTTGGGGGAGGCCGGCGCCTCCATCCCCGGCGAGCCGAGCGGCATTCCTGCAACGGCGAGACCCTTCACGCCTTTGGGCTTGGCGACTAACAATCGCTTCATGTCGGCGATCGGAACATGCCCCTCGAACGCCATGCCGTCGATCAGCGCGGTGTGGCAGGAAGCGAGATTGGAAGGCAACCCTATGCGGCGCTGCAAAGCGGCGCGTTGCCGATCATCAACAATCTGAACCTTGCGCCCGAAGGCCGCGCGCACCTGCTGCGCCCATTTTTCGCAACAGCCGCAACCAGGGTCGCGGTGCATTACTATGTCGTTAGCCAGCGCAGCAGTCGAGCTAAGTAAGGCAATTGCCAAGGTGAGTTTTCTGATCACGAGTTAGTTTCCTTTAGCGATTTGGCTGTCTTCTCGACAGCGAATATCGAAATTGTGCCGGTAGGGGTATCAACAGCAAAATCGGCTGATACCGGCCCAGCGGCAAGCCTGCCAAGCTCCGCTTCGATAAAGCCATCGGCATTAGGCTGCGTATCGGTGCGACCGTCTATCAACTGGATGAAGCGGAACGCCTGCCGCATCGCCCAGCCGCTTGGCGTCGCATAGTCCGCAATACAGACCATTCCGCCCTCGCGCACACAAGCAAACATGGCAGCCAATCCGGTGCGCTTGCCGTCAAGTGGAACCTGATGGAAGACAAGGCTTGATACCGCTTTGTCCACCGGACCGAATTTGGCGGCGTCGCTTGCAAAGCCCTGCTGCCATTCGATGGTCACTCCGGCATGTTTCGCCTTCGCCTCGGCAATTGCGAGTGCTTCGGGATCAGGATCAAGGCCGATGATCCGCGCCAAAGGCTGGCGCTGTTTCAACAAGATTGCAAGCGAACCCGTCCCGCATCCAACATCAAGGATGGTTTCATCAGGTGCCGGTGCGAGCAATTCGAGCAAAGCGTCGCGCCAGACGCGCTCACGGGTGAGCAAGGCAACACCGCGATCATACAGGCCGGTCGAAGCGAAGCGACCAGCGGCGGGCGTGAAGGTTTGCGGTTGGGGCATTGAATTGATCGACTTTCGGGGGCAGGGCTGGAGGCCGGTTTCCCGGCCTCCAGCTTCTCGTTCACGTCTGTGCGGTAGCAGTTGCGCAGCACGGCATCGTGTTGCACCCTTCCTTCATCGCCATGCTTGGACCGCTGTCCGCAATCCAAACACGGCGATAGTTTGGCAGGTTGGACTTGTTGGGACCAGGCTTAGGCGCATAACGCCATTCGTAATGCCCGCCCTGTTCGGGGCTTGACGCGAACGCCGGTGCGCTTGCGGCAACGGCAATGATGGCCGCAAACGCGACCGTAGTTTTCATCTTCATGATTCTACTCCTCGAACGAAGTGCCTGAAAAGTTGCCGGAGGGCGGTTGCCCGCCCTCCGACATTCTCGCTCAGTGCTTCATATCCTTCATGTCATGGCCTTCATGGGCCTCGCCGGACTTTGCATCCTTGTCCTTGCAGCAGGCCATTTTTCCATCTTCGCCCTTTTTGCAGCAGCAGCATTCTTTCTGCGGCGCGGGCGTTTCGGCGGCATGGGCAATGCCCGGAAGGGCAAGCGCGAGCGCGCCGAGTATGATATGCTTCTTCATTGTAATTCTCCAAAAAATCAGATTGAAATATATTGGTCGTTGCCGAAGAAGCGCGGTGGCGGGACTGGTGGCCTTTGTCCTATTCCAATGAGCGAAAGCGACGGCTTTGGCTCCAGCATCGCAAGTTCATGGCGCGGATTGGGGATGCGCGGTTCGATGGCGCTCGCCAGCGCAACGCAAGCGAAGGGGCAGCGGGATGCGGCTTGCGTGTCGGGCGTCGGCTTGCCCTTGTGATCGCCGCCCGCCATGTCGGCGCAGTCGGCAGCATGTTGAACGCTCGGCATCGTTCCCGTGGTCAGACAGGCCGCATCGGCGCGCGCCGTGAAACCGATCAACGCGGCAATCAGCACCAGTCGCAACAGATGCGCCATTCTCATTTCGCCCGCACCTTGCGCAGCCGCCGCCACATGATGAAGCCGGTCACGACCCAAAGGCTAACCAGCACGCCGAGGATCGAGTAGAGGAGGCCCATCACCGGGCCGATGATGTAGCCGGTATGAATCGGAAATAGCCACCGGCGAACACCATCACCGCCGCTGGTCAGGCCGGTCGCGTAAACGCCTATGACCTTGCCATTGTCAGGATCGACCAGAACATCCGTGCGCTTGAGCTGGGGGTCCATGAAAGCAAACCAGTAATTTTTGGCGTGCATTCCCGGCGGTCCGAAGGCGATCAGGTGCAGCGGGCCGACCGCTTTCAAGGCCGTGTCGTATGCGGTGTTACCATCAACCGGCGGCGCTGACATCGCACCATGATCGGCCTCCATCAACATATTGCTTTTGAACACCGAACGGCCCGAGCTTTTCTCGGCCCATGTGAACAGGTTGAGCGCGGTTCCCGTTGCCGCAACCGAAACGATGAACAGCGCCGCTGCAATCCCCGCAGTGCGGTGCAGCTTGACGACACCCTTGGCGTTTTTGCTGGTTTCGCGCGTGCGGAAGAAAATCACGATGCCAAGGATGCTGAAAATCGTCACGCCCGTGCCGAGCAAAGTGAGGATGATCTTCCCCGGCGTCCCGAAAATCAGCCATTTGTGAATGGCCGTTGCAAGCCCGACCCAGCCGCCCGCCGCCGAGCGCTCGCTGATAATACGGTCGCCATATTGATCGACCGCGACCATCCGGGACATATCGTGGGTATTCATGTCACGACCGCCCATCACGATGATGGCGGTGTTGGGGGACACGGCAGCAGGATACATCATATGTGCGACATTGAAGCCGGGCTTGTCCGCTGCAATCCGCTTCATAATGTCGCCGGGGCGCAGCGGAGCGCCCTTCACCTGCACATTGTAGAGTTCAGGCTCGCTCCACTGCAACAACCAGAAGCGTTGCTGCGCGATTGCGCCGGTCAGCCCCTGGACGATGAAAAATATGCCCAGCACCAAGGCCAGTCGCCGGTGCCATTTGCGCAAACTGAGTGTCGAAACCGTCATCCTCCCCCTTCTTTCTATCCCGCTACGCGTCTCCGCCGTTTGAAAGGCCAGCGCATGACGAGCAGCACGGTGCCTGCAATCCCCAACAGCAAGCCGCCAATGGCAAAAGCTAGCAGCCACCAGGTGTTGAAATCCTCATGGTTCTTCCAATCCATGATGTGGAGCGACCAGAAAAAGTCATAGAGCCGCCATGTGCCGGTGCGCACACCCGTAATCCTGCCCGTGTCGGCGGCGACAAATACACTCGTCGCGTCTGGATCGGCAAAGGCAATCCGCCATGCGGGGAGCGCACCGCGATATTCGGGGCTTTCAGTCGTAACGCGCGACGCTTTGGATGGCGGCTTGGACGGCGCTTTCCATGCGGCGCGGGCGATGGCGGCTGCTTGGCTCGCATCGACCGGAGGCAGCGGTTCGCCCGTAGCGGCGTCGAAAAGCCGCACGCCTTTGGCCGTTGTTACCTCGGCAACGGCGCGGTCGCCCAGCATGTGCCAGTTTATGGCTTCAACCGACGCGCCTGCTTTGGAAATAATCGTCGCCGGATTGGCAAAGCCAGTGCCTGCCGGAATCACTCTCACCGTCTCGCGGTCCACCAGATGTTCGCCGCGCACCTGCTCGATGGGCAGGAAGCTCATGATCACACCGCTGGCAAACCAGATCAGCAATTGCGCACCGATTATGAGCGCGAGCCATTTGTGGACGCGACTTGCGAATAAATGGACGCGCGTGCGGCTCAGAACCAGATCCTTATCCCTGCAACAAAATTGACCGATGAAGGATCTTCCCCCGCCGCGCGTGTGAAGCGTGCGGTATCGCCGAACTGCTTGCGCCATTCAACGCCAATATAGGGCGCGACTTCCTGTTTGATTTCGTAGCGCAAACGAAGTCCCGCTTCGAAATCGGTAAAGCCCGATCCGATGCCGATGGCCGGTATGTCCTGAAACGAAAGGTTCGTCTCAATGCGCGGTTGCAGGATAAGCTCTTGCGTCAAGCGCAGGTCGTAGGAGCCTTCCAAACGGGCACGAACTTCCCCCTTGTTCGACAGGAAGGCGGCACCGGTCAGCTTGAACCAATAGGGTGCCATGCCCTCCACCCCCAGCACGGCATAGGTCCGCGATGGATCGGGCTTAATGTCGTAGCGAATACCGGCTTGCAGGTTCCAATAGGGAGCGATCGCGCGCGAATAGAGCGCCTGTAGCTCCAAATCCTCGATTGGCTCGCCGAACGCGCCCTCGCCTTCAAACTTAACCCCAAAGCGATTGATGTTGCCGCCGGTGAAGGCTTCGCCTTCGAAACGAAAGCTTTCGCGGCCCTTCTGGAAGCCAATTTCGGCCAGGTCGAGCATCACAAGCGAATAGCCCATGCCACCGACTTCATGCGCCAGCTCCTTGCGCGATTGCGCCATCACATCACCGCCGAATACCGTGTCGGCGGCATGATCGGTCGGGGGAGCGGGCGCAGGCGCATCGCCGACTTCGCTTTCGCCACTGTCCTCGGCAGCCATAGCGCCCATGTCATGTCCGGCGTGGGGGTCGGCAGCAGGCTGCTCCGCCGCATCCGCATCCGCCTTCTCTTCCGTGCCGCTCATATCATGGCCCGCATGCGGGTCGGCTTGCTCGGCAGCTTTCGGTTCCTCGGCCATGCTTTCCATGTCGTGACCGGCGTGCGGATCGGCTTCGGTTGGTTTGGGCTTTTCGGCCTTTGGCTGTTCGGCGGGCATGGCATGGCCCTGATGCCCTGACTGGGCGACTGCCTGCGCCGGAAGCAGCAGCGAGGCCGAAAGAAGAGCCAGACGGATCATTCGCCGCCCTCCTCGTGCCGCACAGTGACGACGCGGAACATACCCGCGTGCATGTGCATCAGCATATGGCAGTGGAACGCCCAGTCCCCCATTGCATCCGCTGTGAAATCGAACGTCACCTTCGCACCGGGCAGCACATTGACGACATTCTTGCGCGGATATTGCCCCTTTTGTCCGTTCACCACTTCAAAGAAATGGCCGTGCAAATGGATTGGATGCGGCATCATCGTGTGGTTGATCAGGTTCACCCGCACCCGCTCATTGTGGCGGAAAGGCAGCGGCTCGGTCTTCTCCGAATATTTCACGCCGTCCATCGACCACATATAGCGTTCCATATTCGCAGTCAGATGGACGTCGATCTCGCGCGACGGCTTGCGCGTGTCGGGATTGGGTTCGAGCGCGCGGAGCTGGCTGAGCGTCAGCACGCGGTGCGGCACTTTCTCAAGCCCCGTCGGACGCTCGGCATTGCGGTCGAGCGGGGTCGGCGCAAGACTGGCGACTCCCGGCCCCATTTTCACCTGCGGCGCTACCGAGGGATCGCGCATGTTCATGTCGCCATGATCCATCGCGCCCATGTCATGGCCCATTGCGCTATGATCCATCCCGGCCATGTCACCGCCGCCGCCATGATCCATACCCATGTCCTTCATGGTGAGGAGCGGGCGTTCGCGCAGCGGCGGGATCGGCGCGGTCATGCCCATTTGCGGCGCAAGCGTCGCGCGGCACTGGCCCGACCGGTCGATGCTCTCTGCAATGAAAGCGTAGGGGATCGCCTCTTTAGGCTCGATGATCACATCCCATGTCTCGGCGACGGCGATCTGGAATTCATCGGTTTCCACCGGGGTCAGTGGCAGCCCGTCTGAAGCCACCACGGTCATCGGCAGGCCTGGCACACGAATGTTGAAATTGCTCATCGCCGCCGCATTGATAATTCGGAGCCGCACGCGCTCACCCGGCTGGAAAATGCCGGTCCAGTTGCCCATGCTGTCATGGCCGTTGATCAGATAATGATAATAGGCTCCGGTCACGTCGGCGATGTCGGTCGGGTCCATCAGCATCTGGCCCCACATCACGCGCTCGGATAGCGGCTGGTCCTTGCCCTTCAGCAAGCCGCTGAAGGTCTGCTTACGCTTGTTGAAATAGCCTGCCTTCTGTTTCTGTTTCTTGAAGTTGGTATGCGCGTGCGCGAAGCTCCAATCGGAAATCACCAGCACATGCTCGCGGTCATATTGGATCGGGTCCGCGCCTGCCGGATCGACGATCAGAGCGCCATACATGCCCATCGCCTCCTGCATATGGCTGTGGCTATGATACCAGTAGGTTCCGTGCTGCTTCATCGGGAATTCGTAAGTAAAGCTCTCGCCAGGTCCGATACCGGGAAAGCTGACACCGGGAACGCCATCCATATGGAAAGGCAGCAACATCCCATGCCAGTGAACCGATGTATCTTCGCTGAGCGTATTGCGCACGACCAGCTTGACATTTTGCCCCTCGCGCAACCGGATCAGGGGCGCGGGTAATGTACCGTTGACGGTATAAGCATGGCCGGTTTTCTTGCCAAGCTTGAACGCCGACTGGCCAACGCTGAGTTCGATGTCGGGGCCGTTGAGCGTCCCCGGTAGGCCCGCCACGGCATGTAGCCCATGCGAGCCGCTTTTGGCCCAGGCTGGGAAAAGGTCACCAAGCGCCATGACACCGCCTGTCAGGGCGGCACCTTTCAACAGGGCTCGGCGGTCAAGCCCGTTACCGCGGGCGGAGGGTGAGTGTGTTTGGGTCATGTCTGTGATACGCAACGCGAAGGCTTACCCCTCACGCGGTGTCACGAATTGCGCTCAACTGCTTTCTGGCTCGATATAGACGCGTCTCGACAGCCTTGGCGTTAATCCCCAGAACATTCGCAGTCTCGGCTTCAGAGAGTTCTTCGACCGTCCGCAATATCAGCACTTCGCGCAAGTTTTGGGGCAGTTGCAAGATAGCGCCCATCACTTGGGCAAGTTCGGCCTTATCTGCGGCGACGGTATCGGGGTGCGCGTCGGGATCAGCGATATTCGCTGCGTGATCCAGGCCGACAGCGCGGGTGAAGAAAGCCCGCACTTTTCGGCGTCTTGCCCAATCACGGGCCTTGTTGAGTGCGATCCTTGAAAGCCAGAACCGAAACGGACGATTGCCGTCGTAACTGCGCAGTGCAGCGAAAGCCGCAATAAATGCCTCTTGGCTGATGTCGAGCGCAGCATCGGCGTCGCCGACGACATTCCGCAGCAGCCGAAACAGATAATCGCGGTGGCGGTTCAAGAGGCGCCGATAAGCGTCTTCGCGGCCGGCGAGCGCCATTGCCGCAAGGTCGCCATCGGAAAGGTCAGGCGATACCGGCATCATTTTTTGTCGCCGGTCAGTGCCTTTGTTACTGTCCTGTCGAAAATCCGCGCCTGCTGGGGACTAAGCACGCTGCGCATGGCAAACAGGTGTTGAAGCGTTTCCTTCTGCATCTCCCCCATAACATGATGAACATGATCTACGGCCCCGGTCACACGGTCGCCATAGCCATGCTCGATCTCGATCGCTTCGGCGAGGCGGGCATTGGCGGCGCGCATTTCAAGTTCGAGCGCACGCTTGCGAATGGCGTGCTGCTTTTCCAGTGCTTCAATCTTCGCGTGCTGCTGCGGCGCGAGCTCTAGCCGATCATGCAGCAGTTTGTGAACTTCACTCTCGCTGGGTGCGTCGGTCGCGAGAAACTGTCGCGCGACAAGAACTCCGCATACCGACGCAACAAACGCCACCAAGGCAATGAGCAGCAGCCAGCGGGTCCGGGTCATTGTGTGCCTTCAAGCAGCGTTGAGGGCGCAAGCATGTCTGCTGAGCTTAAAGCGAGAACGGGTTCCTGCGCAGCTACCGCACCACCGGCCATCGCGCCGCCAGCTAGGCCAACGCCTAGCGCCAAAGCACCGCATGTTCCTAGCGCCTTCCGAGACATTGATCCCATTTGCTTGCGTTCGCGCACGCCAGCCAGCACGGCGTCGTCGAACGCAGCGAGGTCATGCGGTAGAGAGTGTTCGCGGAGCTGCGCTAAGAGTTTATCGCTCAAGTCCAATCTCGGTCTCCTTCTGTCTGCAATACGCAGCGCCACGCAAATTCCCTCACGCAATCCGTGTGAGGGGTAAGTTCACGCTATGCGTATTAGCAGCAAGGACACTATTTAAGGAGAATGAATATGCGCTTCCAATCACTTCTTGCCGTCGTGGGCGCGGCCTCGCTGGCACTGGCTCCAAGCGTGGCGTCTGCCCATGCGAAGATGGTCTCGTCCACACCCGTCGCCAACTCAACGGTTGCGAAGCCTGCGAAGATCACAATGACCTTCAATGAAAAGCTGATGGGGCCAACGGTCAAAGTCTCATTGGTGATGACAGCCATGCCCGGCATGACCGATCATCCAGAAATGAAGATTGCCGCGACCTCCCAGATTGGCAAAGACGGGAAATCGGTGACGTTGACGCCCAAGCGTGCGCTCGTTGCAGGAACCTATAAAGTCACTTGGTCGGCAGCCGGTGCCGACACCCATAAGATGGGCGGTAGTTTCTCCTTTACTGTTAAGTGAGCCATGCCGCTGGAAGCAATGATCGTCATCAGGCTTGCGACCTATGCAAGCCTGATGGTCGCGGGAGGCGCTGCCGCATTCAGGCTCTATGCGCTGCAACCAGATGAACGGCTGGCAATAGGGAGGATCCGCTGGGACGGTGCGATAAACATCGCAATGTCTGTCGCACTTGTTGCAAGCATAATGGGGGCATGGATTGGTCTTGCTTCAATGGGCGGCACCGGCCTAACCGATGTTGATCCCGACCTTGCCAAATCGGTATTGCTTGAAACCGATTTTGGCTATGCTGCCATCGCGCGGATCGGAGTTTTGGCGCTGACCTGCCTAGCCGCCTATATGCTTCGGCGCGACAGCCAAGTTAGTTTTCGAAGCGCGCTGGTTTTGGTCGGCGCAGGGTCGGGCCTGATGACGTTGATCTGGACCGGTCATGCCGGTGCTGCCGAGGGATCGACTGGTTCGTTTCACCGCGTTGCCGATATTGTTCACATGATAGCCGCGATGTTGTGGATCGGTGCGATTGTTGGCTTTCTGATCCTGCTGTCGGCCTGCAAGCGTTCAAGCGACCAACAGCCGATCCGCATCACGGCCCGCGCGCTCGATCAATTTTCGCCTGTCGGCACGCAGCTCGTGGCGATCCTTGTCATAACCGGCCTGATAAATAGCCAATTCCTGGTCGGGCTTCAAAACCTCTCGGCATTGTGGTCAACATCTTATGGTGTGGGCCTGCTCGTCAAGCTCTTCCTATTCCTCGGCATGCTTGGGCTTGCAGCTTATCACCGCTGGTCGCTGACCCCCAAACTCGCAAACCACGACTATGATGGCGAAACCCCGCTTATGGCAACGCTCAGCGCCGTGCAGCGCAGTATTGCGCTGGAATTCTTGCTGGGGCTGTCGGTGCTTGGACTCGTCGCGTGGTTCGGCACGCTTGAGCCGCCCATTTCATCAATAACAACATAGACAAAGGGAGATGAAGACAATGAGACGTTTCCAAATCGCGGCATTGGCCGTGACAATGACGATTGCGACACCAATAGCGACGTGGGCACAGCCGGTTCAGGGAGATTATGCTGGCGCGCTCGAAGTGGTTGCAAGCTATAAGGCCGCGCTTGAAAAGCTGGATATTACGGGTGTGGAAAAGCTATTTGCGCCGGATGCCCAGATTTTCGAGAATGGCGGAGTCGAAGGAAACTTCGACCATTATCGGGACCACCATCTCGGCCCGGAACTCAAGGCGTTCAAAGCCTTTCCTTCTCGGACTATAAGGCATCGGTGCGTGGGGAAGGCGATGTTGCGCTCGTCACCGAAACCTACACATACACCATCATCCTCGCCAATGACGAAAAGGTTGAGCGCGCAGGTGTGGCGACCACCCTGTTGAAACGATCAAACGGGCAATGGCAAATTGTCAGCGCGCACAGCTCGTCGCGCAAACCGAAGCCGAAAACGTGATTCGTCCTCGCGCACCAAAATTCTGGCAATGGTGGCAGACAACAAGCCCCGATCAAACGGGGGCACGATCAATATTGATTTCGCCTTGCAGCTAGCGCTGCATCGCAAACTGGTCGAATGACGCGATGATGGGGCAAGGGCCGTCGTTCCCTTCGGCACAGGCATCAGCGAGATGCGCCAGCGCCTTTCGCGAGCGCCGCAATTCGGCGATTCTAACATCCAGTGCGGCCATGCGTTCTCGCGCTAGCGCGCGCACTTGCGGGCGATCGGCACTCGCATCAAGGTTGAGCAAAGTCTTGATCTCTTCAAGCGAAAAGCCCGCCGCCTGCGCAGCCTTGATGAAGCGCAACCGCCGCACCTCGTCTGTGCCATAGTGCCGGATGCCACCGTTAATCCCGGACCCGGCGCGCGGCGGCACCGGCAACAGCCCGCGCCGTTGATAAAAACGGATGGTCTCAACGCCAACGCCACCTGCCTTGGCAAGCTGAGAAATGATCATGTTCGTCATCGCTTGACTCCGTACTATACTACGGAACCTATATGGGTGTCGATGAATTAGCTGCAAGGAAGGAAATCGACATGGCGAGCAACACCGCCCGCAACGCAACACTCTATCGCATGGTCATGCCCGGCCACACTTGCCCGTATGGCCTAAAGGCCAGAGACTTGCTTGAGCGCAAAGGGTTCGAGGTCGAGGACCATCACTTGAAAACGCGAGAGGAAACCGACGCGTTCAAGGTTCAGCATGATGTCAAGACCACCCCGCAGGTCTTTATCGGCGGCGAACGTATCGGCGGCTATGACGATCTACGCCGCTATTTCGGCAAGCGCGTCGCCGAACCCGGCGCGACCAGTTACCGACCCGTCATCGCGGTGTTCGGCATGACAGCGGCGATGGCGCTGGCCGCGAGCTTTGCCGTGTCCGGCCAACTTCTGACGATCCGCGCCGCTGAATGGTTCATCGCTTTTTCGATGTGTGTGCTGGCGCTCTTGAAGCTCCAGAATGTCGAGAAATTCTCGACGATGTTCCTGAATTATGACCTGCTTGCCAAGCGATGGATTCCTTACAGCTACATCTACCCATTTGCCGAAGGACTGGCGGGCGTGCTGATGGCTGCGGGCGCATTGGAGTGGCTGTCTATCCCGGTCGCGCTGTTCATCGGCGCAATCGGCGCGGTGTCGGTGTTCAAGGCGGTCTATGTCGACAAACGCGAGCTCAAATGCGCCTGTGTCGGCGGCGACAGCAATGTGCCGCTTGGCTTTATCTCGCTAACTGAGAACCTGATGATGATAGCGATGGCGGTCTGGATGCTGGCCGGACACAGCTGATTTGTTGCACTCATCGCCTCTGCGCCTTCTGACATGCGCTGCGGGGGGAGCCGTTTGCTGTTTAGTCGCGCATGTGCGCTGACATGGCGGTATGCGCTCACAACCTCCACCCGCCAAGATATAACGAAATGGAATAGCCTTCTCGTATTGGCTGATACGATCTCATAAATCGTGGCGTTTGGATGCTGATCGACATACGCTCAGGCTCACACAAAAAGCTTCCAAACTCAGGGAAGGGGGAAGGCAATGAAAAAGATGAAGTCCTTTTCGACGGCGAGCGCAGCGGTTGCTCTCGCAACAGTAGCGTGGTCGGTGCCGTCATTTGCACAAGACGCAACGCAAGAGGAGGCCGAAGAAGAAAGCGGCCAAACCGCAATCGTCGTCACGGGAACGCGACGAAACGATCTTAAAGCGGCTGACGCTGCATTGCCGATCGACATCATCACTGGCGACGAGCTGCTCGAAAAGGGCGCGGCCGACATGAACGATTTGTTGCGGACAGAAGTTCCTGCGCTCAACATCCAGCGTCTCGTGAGCAACGACGGCGCTGTGTTTACACGCCCCTTCTCACTGCGCGGCCTTCCACCGGATCAGACGCTGGTGCTCGTCAACGGCAAGCGCCGTCATCGCGGTGCGACCGTGCAATTTACGAACGTCCCTTACATTCGGGGATCGCAAGGGCCTGACCTCGCGGCAATACCATCGGTTGCCGTAGGGCAACTTGAAGTTTTGCGCGACGGCGCGTCCGCCCTTTATGGATCGGACGCGATCGCGGGTGTGCTGAATTTCGGTCTGCGCCGTGACCGTGAAGGCGGTCTGCTGATCGCGCGTTATGGGCAATATTATGAGGGCGATGGCAAAGACCTGTTGGTTCAAGGGAACCTCGGGTTGCCGTTTACGGCAAACGGTTTCGTCAATATCAGCGGCGAATACGTCAACAGCAACACGACCTCCCGTGGTATTCAGCGGCCCGACGCTCAAGCCCTGATCAACGCTGGTGTGCAAGGCGTGCCGGTTCCGGCGCAGCGTTGGGGTAACCCTGACAGCGAAGCGGCAAGGATCTTCGTCAATGCTGGGGTTGAGCTTTCCGACGACATGGAATTCTACACCTTTGGCAACTATAGCTGGAGCAAAGGCACAACCGCCTTTTTCTATCGGAACCCCAACACGACGTTCATCGCCACGTCGATCCCGCTAACCAACGTCCCTGGCGGGCAAAGGTTTAGTTTCCGGCAGAACTACCCCGGCGGATTCACGCCAGCATTCGGCGCCACAATCACCGACGCCGCGATGGCAGCAGGCATCAAAGGCGAAGTCGGCTCAGGCCTGACTTACGATTTGAGCGCTTCTTATGGACAAAATCACGCATCTTACCGGATCGACAATACAGTGAACCCGTCATTGGGCCTGACTTCACCTACGTCGTTCAAGCCGGGCCAGCTCGAACAGCGCGAACTCGCTTTCAACCTTGATCTCACTTATCCGATCAATATCGGCGGCGGCGATCCTTTGACGCTTGCCGGTGGTCTTGAATATCGACGAGAAACTTATGAAATCACCGTCGGCGATCTTGCATCTTGGCAGGTCGGTCCCTTTGCGTCTCTGATTGATCCCGATACCGGAAATCGCGTTGGTCTTCCGGTTGGTTCGAACGGCTTCCCCGGTTTCAGCCCGATCCAGGCTGGCGAGTTTGGGCGCAGCAATTGGGCAGCCTATAGTTCATTAGAAGGCAATTTGTCTGAAGCCTTCCAAATCGGGCTCGCGGGCCGATACGAGAACTATTCGGACTTCGGCTCACGGTTCACTTGGAAGCTGAGCAGCCGCTTTGACTTTTCCGATGTTTTCGCCATTCGCGGCTCCGTCAACACCGGCTTCCGTGCACCTACTCCGGGACAATCGAACGCCTCGCAGGTGCAGACCAACATCGACTCCGTAACGGGCGCGCCGCTTACAGCTGGCATTGTATCGCCCAACAACCCGGTTGCCCAATTTTTCGGGGCAACGCCACTGAAGCCGGAAAAATCGTTCAACTTCGCAGGCGGTCTTGTCATAAAGCCGACCAATCGCATTACCTTCACGCTCGATTACTTCAACATCAAGGTTGAAGATCGGATTGCAGTATCAGGGAACTTCAACCTGACTGCTGCGCAGCGAGCGCAATTGGCGGCGCTGGGCATTCCAGGTGGCGACAGCTTCCAGCAGGTGAGTTTCTTCACCAATTCGTTCGACAGCCGAACACAGGGCGTCGATGCTGTTTTGACAGTCGGTTTCGATCTGGCTGGCGGCAAGGCGACGCTAGGTTTGAACGGGAACTACACCAAGACCGATGTGATCAAGGCGTCTCCGGTCATTACGGCAGATCGCGAACGTCTTCTCGAACTTGAGGGGTTTGTGCCGAAGTGGAAGGGGAACGCTTCCTTCACCTATCAAGGCGATCGGTTCGGCTTCATCGCCCGTGCTAATTATTACGGGAAATGGACTGATTATGGGGCCAATCTTGCGGCTGACCAGACCGGCGGTGCCGAGCTCTTGGTCGATCTCGAAGCGTCATACAAAATCAACGATATGTTCAAGCTCGCGGTCGGCGGGGAGAATGTTTTCGACAACTATCCGGACTTGGAGGCGCGGCAGTCGCAGATCAACAATGGCATCAGATATCTGCGTTTCGCCCCGACGGGATTCAATGGTGGTTTTTGGTATCTTCGCGCGACAGCGAAATTCTGAGGGGGCGGGCGGCGGCTGCGATCCTATCGCTGCCGCCGCCTCTACCCAGTCAATGACTGGTATCTTCACCGAACATCCGGTCCCGATGCTGTTCCAGCATAGCGATAAAGGCGAGCGCCACCTGCGATACTGGCCTGAGCTTGGGCGTAAACAGCATATACTCGAAATAGACCTCCGGAGCGAAGCGTCGGACGACAAGTCCGCGCTCTGCATAGTCCGCAGCCGTTACTGGGTTGAGAATGGAGCATCCCAAACCTTGCATTACCAGCGCGCAAATCGTCATAGCGTATTGGGTCTCGATGACGAGTTCGCGATCGACGCCGGCATCATCGAAAATGCGGTCGATCTTGTGGCGGGCGCCATCCTCCAGAGCCAAAGAAATGAATGGCTCGCCCGCGAGATCAGTTGGGCCAAGGCATTCCTTGGCCGCAAGCCGATGTCCGGTTGGCAGAACGCATGCTCCAGCGCAGCGCATAAAACGCTCCATCTTGATCCCTGGCAGCTCGCGGGCAGGCGTCGCAAGGCCAATGTCGAATTGCTGGTTCGCCATCCACTGTCGCACGGTCGAAGAACTCCGAGTTTGCAACTGGATCGTGACGCCAGGATGCTGCCGTCGGAAGTCGGCGATGACTTGAGGAAGAAAGCTGACGGCAAGTGCGGGCAGCGCCGCGATCCGCAGGGTGCCGGTCGCCAGGTTGCGAATATCCTCTGCGACGCGCTTCAAGGCTGCGATGCCCGAAAAGCTGCGCTCGACCTCGTAAAAGAAGGCATCGGCTTCTGGCGTGATGGTCAGGGCGCTGCCGCGCGACCGGACGAAAAGACGGAAGCCGATGCGGTATTCGAGGTCCGACAACAATTTGCTCACCGCAGGTTGCGAAAGATTGAGCGACTGCGCCGCTTGGGTGACCGAGCCCGAAAGCATGACCGCTCGAAATGCTTCCAATTGCCGCAGGTTCATAAAGTCAGCCCCATTATAACTGTTTCTGATAGCCCTAGCATGATAGGAGCACAGAATGAATAGGGGGTATGTGAGTAGGCGCTGGATCAGGAGCGCAGTTGCGGGGCTGTTGCTAGCGACAGCCGGTTGCGGCCAGTCATCCTCGCCGAAGGGCGCGGAAGCCAACGGTCCGGTTGCAGAAAAGGGATCGACGCTGGCCAAAGTCAAAGCTCGCGGCGTCCTCAATTGCGCGATCCACACTGGGCAGCTCGGGATGTCTTATCTCGACAAGAAGGGCCAATGGCAGGGCTTTTTCGTCGACTATTGTCGGGCGCTGGCAGCGGCAGTCCTCGGTGACCCGCAGCGGGTCAAATTTATGCCTGTTGCCTCCAACAAGCGCTTTACAATCGTGCAGACCGGAGAGGCCGACCTGCTCTCGCGCACAACAACGTGGATGCTTACCCGCGACACCGATCTCGGCGTCAATTTCGTTGGCATCATGTATTACGATGGCCAGAGCTTTCTCGTTCCAAAGTCAGCAAAGGTGAAGGCCGCGACCGAGCTAGATGGTGCGGCAATCTGCATTACGAAAGGCACGACGTCTGAGCTAAACACAGCCGACTATTTCCAGCGCAAGGGCATAACTTTTCGATCAGTGGTCTTCGAGAATCCGGAAGAAGCGAAGCTCGCCTTTTTTGCTGGTCGGTGCGACGCGATGACCACCGACGCTTTTACACTGACAGTGATACGGCTCGCCGACACCGAACGTCCTGACGATTATGAGGTGCTTCCCGAATTGCTGACCAAGGAACCGGTCGGCCCAGTGGTCCGAAGCGATGACGAGCAATGGTTCGAAATCAACAAATGGGTGCTCAACGCGTTGTTCGCGGCCGAAGAAATGGGCGTCACCCGCGCCAACGCGGCGCAAATGCGTGACGGTTCGGGAGATCCTGAGATCCGTAAGATGCTGGGCGGGCTTCCCGGTTTTGGAAAATCGCTTGGGCTCGATGACGACTGGGCATTCCGGGCAATCAAAGCGACGGGCAACTATGGCGAGATCTTTGCCAAGCATATAACTCCGCTGGGCATCGAGCGCGGGCAAAACAGACTCTATAGGGATGGCGGGCTGATCTACCCGTTGCCGATGCGATGATGGCCGCCCGCCTCAAGCCAGACGGTTTTGGAATGGTTCGGATCGCGGGCCTTGGCCTCGCTCTTTTCGGATTTTTTTCGCTTGCGGCAACCGTTTCAACGAATCTGACCGAGCGCAATATTCGAACTGGATTTGATTTTTTGGGGGACCGGGCCGGGTTTGCGATCGGCGAAACACTGATCGCCTACGCGCCATCTAGCAGCTACGCGTTTGCGCTATTGGCCGGCTTGACTAATACGCTTTTGATTGCAGTGCTTTGCATCGCTTTTTCAACGGTCCTGGGGCTGGGCGTATGTGCAGGGCGCCTTTCGCCAAACTGGCTCCTTGCGCGCCTGTCGCTGCTGTATGTCGAATTTGTCCGGAACCTGCCTCTCCTGCTGCAAATGTTCGTCTGGTATGCAGTGCTGCTTTTCGGGTCCGACCCTTATCAATCTGGCCCGGCAGGCTTGTTCAGCCTCGACAATCGCGGTGCGCATCTGCCTTTCATTCGGAACGGATGGGCGTTGCCGCTCGCGCTTGCGGCAGCAATTCTCGTTTTTCTGTTTACGCGTAAGTGGAAATTGCGGGACTTGGGGGCAAGCAAGCGTATTTTCGCCAGCATTGCGTCCTTCGCGGCAATATTAGGTCTTGCAGGCCAGGGTCTCTCATTTCCCGAGGGCGGGCGTTTCGGCGTATCGGGCGGACTGTCGCTTTCGACCGAATTTTTGACTCTGGTAATCGGCCTTTCCGTTTACACTTCAGCCTATCTCGCTGAGATCTTCCGGGCCGCGTTTCTTGCAGTTCCACTCGGCCAGCACGAGGCAGCGTCAGCGCTTGGATTAAGCCGGAATCAGAAGGTGCTTCGCGTGGTAATGCCGCAAGCGGTCCGTATCGCGATTCCGCCGATGACAAGCTGGCACCTTAACACCATCAAAAACAGCACGCTTGGTGTGGCAATCGGTTACCCCGAATTCGTATCAGTCGTCGATACCGTAATCAGCCAGACAGGGCAGGCCATAGAGGGCGTTGGGTTGATCGTTGTAACCTTCCTGCTTCTCTCGCTGTCGCTCTCATTTGCAACAGCACGCTATGCACAGTCGTTCGGATGGATGGTGACGGGGCAACCCGGCCGGAGCATGGAATCGGGATACCGTCATCATGTTTCGTGGAATTCGCTGGGCTCCGTTTGGGACTGGTCGCGCCGCACTCTCTTCCCGACCGGAACTCAGACGGTGTTATCGATCGGCTTGCTTCTACTTGGTTCGATGTTGGGCGCAAAAGCCCTCGCATGGCTGCTCTTCGACGCGACTTTCTCCGGCGGCGCCACCGAGTGCGGGTTACGCAGCGGCGCATGCTGGCCTTTTATCCAAGAGAACGCCCGCTTGATCCTTTTTGGAACCTATCCCGATAGCGAAATTTGGCGGGCGGCTATGGCCTCGGTCATCCTGCTTGGTTGCCTTGGTCTGTCATTCGTCACCCGCCTTTGGGGGCGCCGCCTGGTTATGCTCTGGATCGCTGGTATTTGCTTGGCGCTATTGCTCATGCGTGGAGGTTTTGGGCTCTTCTCGTTCGTGCCTATGGACAAATGGAGCGGACTGCCTGTCACGCTGCTCCTCGCAAGCATTGCGGTCGCCGCCGCCTTTCCGCTGGCTGTGCTGCTTGCTTTTGCGCGGAGGTCCAAGAGCACCGTGATGCGCGGCACCAGCACAGCCTTTATCGAGTTGATGCGCGGCACACCTCTAATCGGGGTCCTTTTCCTGGCCGCTGTCATGTTCCCTTTGTTCGTTCCGAGTTGGCTTTCGATCGACAGTCTCCCGCGCGTCCAGCTCGCGCTCGTTGTCTTTACTGCGGCTTATATGGCCGAAGCGATCCGTGGCGGCTTGTTGGCGGTTGCTCCTGGGCAAGGCGAGGCGGCCCAAGCCCTTGGTTTTTCGAAGTGGCAGGCAAGGCGATTGATCATATTGCCGCAAGCATTGAAGGTCAGCTTGCCCGGACTCGTCAATACTTCGATCAGCGAAGTGAAGAATACGACGCTCGTGCTGATCGTCGGGGTTTTTGACCTGCTTCAAACGACCCGGCTGTCATTTCTCGAAGCACAGTGGCGTCCGTATTTCGCCGAAGCCTATGTTTTCACAGGCACGATCTTTTTCGCGATTTGCTTTTCGCTGTCGCAGCTCAGCATGAAAATTGAACGGAAACTCTCTTATGGGCAAGGATAGCAATTTATATCCGCCAACCGGCGACCGGCCACGGTTGGGCAAACAATGGGAACCCGCGACGATTGCCGTAAAGGCAGGTCCGCATCCAAGCGAGCAGTCGGGCCTGCTAAATCCGCCGGTCCACCGGGCATCGACCATTATCTATCCCGATGTCGATGCTTACATGAACCGGCATCAGGGCCTGTACGACGACGTCATTTACGGCCTTTACGGAACGCGAAGCACCTTTGCGCTTGCCGAAGCAATTGCGATGATCGAAGAGGGGCACGCGGCGGTTATCACCTCCTCCGGCACCAGCGCAATTGCGCTTACCTTATCGGCCTTTGTGGAGCAGGGCGATCACATCCTCGTCGCCGACTGTATCTACGGGCCTACCCGCAAATTCCTGTCTGACATTCTGTCACGCTTCGGCGTCGAGATCGAATTTTTCGACCCGCATATCGGTGATGGGATCAGCGCGCTGTGTCGCCCTGCGACGAGGCTTATCTATATGGAGACGCCAGGATCGCAGACTTTCGATGTGATTGACGTTCCCGCGATTGCGCGGGTCGCTCGATCAAGAAGCATCATCACTGCTGTCGACAATACCTGGGCGACCCCGCTCTTTTTCAAGCCGCTGCGGCACGGCGCGGATGTCTCGATCGCATCGGCGACCAAATATCTTTCGGGGCATTCTGATTGCCTGCTCGGCTCAATGACGGCAGCCAACGATGAAGTCTATCGCAAACTTAAGGACACTGCTGCGCGCTGGGGAAATTGTGCGAGCCCTGACGATTGCTATCTGGTCCAGCGAGGCTTGCGGACGCTAGACGCAAGACTTGAGCGCCATCAACGAACGGCGAACCAGCTTGTCGAATGGCTGATCAGGCAACCCGAAGTGCGCTCCATCCGCTACCCCGCGCACCCCTCCGACCCCGGTCACCACATCTGGAAGCGGGATTTTACAGGGGCGACTGGACTGTTCGGCGTCCAACTCGACCGCCTTACCGACGAAGAAACGAGTGTGTTCTTCAACGAGATGAAAATCTTCCAGCTTGGTTCGAGCTGGGGCGGGTTTGAAAGCCTCGCGGTTCCTGCCTGGCCCGCTCCCGTCCGGGCGTTCCCCAACGGAGAGAGAGATGGCGCGCTTATCCGCATCCATGCAGGGTTGGAAGCACCGTCAGATCTAGTCGGGGACCTTGAGGCGGCCTTTTCAAGAATCAGAGCGCTTCGCGGGCGGGCAAAATGACCGCTGAGGGATCAAAACCAGCCATAATGCTGAAGCAGGTCGACAAATTTTTCGGCACATTTCACGCGCTGAAATCGGTCAATCTGTGCGTCGCGCAAGCACAGCGGGTTGTCCTTTGCGGGCCGTCCGGATCAGGAAAATCGACGCTCACGCGCTGTATCAACCTTCTTGAGCGGCCCGATTCCGGCTCGGTGCTGATCGACGGCACCAACATTATGACGCCTTCGCGCGACGCTAATCAGGCGTTGCGGCGTGTGGGCATGGTATTCCAGCAATTCAACCTCTTTCCGCACAAGACGATATTGGAAAATTGCACACTCGCCCCGGTCATGGTTGCAGGCGTCGCTCAGGGAGAAGCGGAAACGCGAGCCTTTGCCTATCTTGAAAAGGTCAAGATCGCGGACCAGTCGGCCAAATATCCCAGCCAGCTTTCAGGCGGCCAGCAGCAACGCGCGGCAATCGCGCGCGCGCTGACGATGGAACCTGACATCCTGCTGTTCGATGAACCGACCTCAGCGCTCGATCCCGAAATGATCAAGGAAGTGCTCGATGTTATGACCCTGCTGGCGGGCGATGGCAGAACCATGATCTGCGTAACGCACGAAATGGGCTTCGCGCGCGAGGTTGCGGATCGCATCCTCTTCATGGATCAAGGCCAGATAATCGAAGATCGCGCACCCCTCGATTTCTTCAAAGCCCCGGAAACCGAGCGCGCCAAGACCTTCCTTCAACAACTCCTATCGCACTAAAACACTTAAAGGGCCAACATGCTTTCGATCGATCAAAAACTTGCAGAATTGGGTGTAGTTCTCCCGGATCTGGCAGCGCCAATCGCCAACTACATGGCCGCCACGATGCACAACCGAACTTTGTACATTTCGGGGCAGCTACCCCGAAATGGTGATCTGTTGGTCACGGGGCAGGTAGGCCGGGACTTGACCGTCGCAGAGGGTGCCGAGGCCGCGCGGCTCTGTGCCATTGCCGTCTTGGCTGCTGCCAAGGCGGCGCTGCTCGGCGACCTTGGGCGGATAGAACAATGTCTGGTCTTGAACGGATTTGTTAATGCGCCGGCTGAATTTACCGATCATCCACGTGTAATGAACGGGGCGTCCGACCTGCTCGTTGCCATCCTTGGAGATTCGGGCAAACACAGTAGAGCTGCGGTTGGTGTTTCGTCCTTGCCGTTGGGTGCGGCGGTCGAAGTTTCGGCCTGCTTTGCCCTGACATCCTGAGTGGGTTCGGTGGAAGAAGATCCTGACGCTCGATCATTCCGTGTCGAATATGACAGTTTAGGAGAGGTTCGAGTTCCGGCGGATGCGCTATATGGGGCGCACACGGCCAGGTCTGTCGCAAATTTTCCGCTGACTGGAACGCCAATAGGTGCCTGCCCGGATTTTATTTCTGTTCTAGCGCGAATCAAACACGCCGCCTGTCTAACCAACGACTCGTTGGGACTACTGCCTCCAGGGACAGGGCCTGCGATCCGCCAGGCATGTCTGGACGTGGCGAATGGGCAGTTTAACGACCAATTACTCGTTGACGTTTTGCAAGGAGGCGCTGGCACCTCCACAAACATGAATATCAACGAAGTGATCGCAAACAGGGCGTTACAAATTTTAGAGCGACCACTGGGTGACTATCACGTCATCAACCCGATTAACCATGTCAATAGATGCCAATCAACGAACGACGCATACGCAACCGCAGTTCGTCTCTGTACTTATCTGAACAATATTCAACTCGTTGAGACTTTACAATCCTTGGCGAAAGCATTTCGGAAGCGGACGGCTTGCTTCGAAGGGATCGTCAAACTTGGTCGGACGCAGTTGCAGGATGCCGTCCCAATGCCATTTTCAGCCGAGATTGAGTCATTTGCTACGACGCTGGAGGAAGACGTTCCGAAGTTGTCGGAACTTGGGTGCATGTTCTTGGAAATAAACATGGGTGGAACCGCCGTCGGTAGTGGTGTCGGCGCAACATCGGAATATTGCAACGCGATCAGAAGCGAAATCGCCAATGAGTTTCGCATTCCCGTCCAAATTTCGCGCAACCTCTATGAAGCGAGTTGGGACGTCGGCGCATTCGTGCTGTACTGTAGCATGCTTAAACGACTTGCTTGCAAACTCTCCAAAATTGCGAATGACCTCCGACTTTTGTCGAGCGGACCGCGTGGAGGTTTAGGAGAATTGATATTACCAGAACGTCAGGCTGGGTCATCGTTAATGCCGGGGAAGGTAAATCCGGTAATTCCCGAAGCAGTTAATCAAGTCGCATTTCGCGTTTTCGGAATAGACATAAGCGTAACCTTCGCAGCCGAGGCGGGACAGCTTCAATTAAACGCATTCGAGCCAATGATATTTTGGAGCGTTAGAGAAGCAAGCCTCTTACTGGAAGCGTGTATGAGAATGTTTGAAAATAATTGCGTCGAGGGATTGCTGCCCAACTGCGTTAACGTCGAAAAAAATCTCGAGAACAGCATGGCGGAGGCGACGGTGGCGTCGGAACTTATCGGTTATGAAGCGTCTGCCAAAGTCGCTCGTTTGGCAATTGCTGAGGGTCTTACCTGGAAACAGGCCTACGCCCAGCTAGCGGAGCATTCTTCTACTTTTCAACCGTCCCGCAGCATACCCTTGTCGTAAGGCATAACAAAGAGGCATGCGACAGAATGACGATTGAAATCCGCCATCTTCGCGCCGCAG
>CAYWIF010000032.1:0-24611 GCA_964458265.1 uncultured Hyphomicrobium sp.
CATCCCGGCATTTATTGCCGGGACCCATCCGGCCGGTAGCGGTGGCGCATGTTGGTACGCGCGCTCGCGCAACGCCCGTTAGCGCGTGTTGAACAATGGGTCCCGGGCA
The DNA here is from genome assembly GCA_964458265.1 of uncultured Hyphomicrobium sp. Taxonomy (GTDB): domain Bacteria; phylum Pseudomonadota; class Alphaproteobacteria; order Rhizobiales; family Hyphomicrobiaceae; genus JAGVSR01. The sequence continues at coordinate 110 of CAYWIF010000032.1, forward strand.
CGCAGGCCCGGGATGACAGCGGTGGGGATGCGGACACCGGGAGCAATGCCGTGCGAGGTCAACGCCCCCTGATTTGCCATCCTCGGGCATGGCCCGAGGATCCATTGCGCAACGGTATCGGCCGCCTGTTGCGACCACCGCGCCTGCCACCTGCACCCACCCCGCTGCCCCATGGGTCCTCGGAATAAATCCGAGGATGACAGCGGTGGGGATGCGGACAGCGGGAGGAAATCCGCGCGATGGGTGGGGTGGAGGCGAAGCGGATTAGTGGTGTCTGGGTCGGCGGGTTGCGCTGCGCTAACCCGCCCTACGGGGTGCGGGCTACGGGCTGAAGATGCGTAGGGCGGGTTAGGCGCGGAGCCAGAGCGCGGCGCTCCGATCGTCGCGAACGACCTTGTGCGCGGCGTGAATCGGCAGCGCCAAAAAAAGTCCGAGCACCATAACCCGCCGAGGCTGGGCGTTGTGGAAGCAAAGCGGCTTTGTTCGTGGGCCATTGGCGGGCTACGGGCTGGCTGTAGAGCGTCCATGGCAACGGCTTAGGTACCCGCGATACCGGCCGTTATGTCGACTTCGGCCTTGGGCCAAAAAACGACGTCACTCGAACGTGAAGACCGTCACTTTTTCGGTTTTTTGTCGATCAACACATCTTGCTGCCATTTGCCGGGTTTTTTGTCGATGCGGTGAATGCAGCCGACCCAACAGCATGGGCGTTTTTGACCTTCAAGAAGCTCCTCTACGGCACGATTGATCCGCTTCGCGCGAGTCTTTTCTAACTTCGCATCTTCAACCCAACAAATAAATTCGTTCCGGGCGATCGGCGTCAGGCTTTCCCAGATGCCAGTGATGTTCTTTTTTGCAGTCAGTGCGCTGCCTAAGTCAGCAGGCACTTCGTGCACAAGACCGCCTGAAATTTTCTTTTGCATGGCTTCAATCCATTACCTACGCCTTGGCTGTCAAAAGTTCACCAAACTGGAGCAGGGCGGGCGATCGTCGCCACGTCCGAAATGGGTCGTTCGGGGGCTTTTGATCGATAACCAAATGGTCCGGTTCGTCTCTCAGACCGGACGCAGTCAACGGCGCTGCCCTCGCCATAAGCGATTTCCTTTTCTGTGCAAAAGCCTCACCCTGCTCCCCTCCCCACGAGGGGGAGGGAGGCGGTGCCTTCATACGCGTTGATCGCTACTCCGCGGCTGCCATTGCTGGCTGGTTGACGCGGCTGACTTCGACGAGGTTATCGGAGAAGGTTGGCGCGCGGCCGAGGCCGCAGTGGGCGTCCGACGAGATGGAGTTGACTGATCCATCCGTGCGGTTGAGCGAGCGCCAGTAGCCGAGCGTGGCGACCACGATGCCGGGGTTGACGTCGTCGGTGACGCGGGCGACGCCGGTGAAGTCGCCGCGATCGTTATAAACGCGGACCGGGTCGCCTTCCTTGATGTTGCGCTTTTCCGCGTCCGCCGGCGAGATCAGAACGAACTGTTCGCCTTGCGCTTTGATCTTGTGCTCTTCGTTGGCGTAGCAGGAGTTCAGGAACGCGTGGCTCTTCGGCGAGATGATGTTCAGCGAATAGAGCTTGGCGCGATCGGGGTTGGTCTCGGGCGTTTCGCGGCTGGCGATGTAGCCCGGCAGCGGATCGACGGGCGAGCCGTCCTGGTCGCCGTCGTACATGGCGCGGAAGGGACCGGCGACGAAGTTCTTCGCATCGTGCAGCAGGAACTCGACCTTGCCGGACGGGGTGGGGAACTTGCCCTCCTTGTGCGGCGTGCGCGTGTCGGCTGAGCCGACGTCGATCTTAAAGTAGCCGTGCTCTTTGAAGTACGCCATGTCGACGCCGGCCATCTTGGGATCGTCCCAATTGATGTAGTGGGCCGCCAGTTCGCTGTCGGTCATTTTGAAGACGGGATCGTCGAAGTCCATCTCAGCGGCAAGCATGCGCCACATATCGCTCGTCGGCTTGCATTCGCCCGGCGGGTCGACGGCCTTCTGATTGTACGTGAAGTAGAAGTGGCCCCATGACCACATCATGTCTTCGGCTTCGCCGGCCATGGCGGCGGGGAGCACGATGTCGGCATACTTGGCCGTGTCGGTCATGAAGTGTTCGGCGACGACGGTGAAGAGGTCTTCGCGCTTCAGGCCCTTGACGATCTTGTTGGTCTCGGGGGCCTGCGACACAGGGTTGGTGCAATAGACGAAGAGCGAGTGAAGCGGCGGGTCGAGTTTCATTTCGCCGGTCAGCGCCGCGCCGAGGCGCAGGTTGTTGATGGCGCGGGTGCCGGGTTTGATCCAGTCGCCGCGCGAGACCTTGGCCCAATCGACGGGGAAATCCCACAGTGGCATTTGCAGGAGGCCGCCGCCGACGTGTTTCCACGAGCCGACGAGGGCGGGCAGCGCGCAGACCGCGCGGATGGCTTGGCCACCGCCGGCGTGACGTTCAAGCGCTACGCCGAGACGGATGACGGACGGCTGGGCGGTTGCGAATTCCTTGGCGAACTTCCGGATGTCGTCGGCCTTCACGCCGGTGATCTTCTCGACGTGTTCCGGCGAGAAGTCGGCGGCGCGGTATTTCAGTTCCGGATACCCGTATGTGTGCTTGTCGACCCATTCCTGATCGACGAGACCCTGGGCGATGATGGAATTGATGAAGCCCATGGCGAGCGCGCCATCGGTGCCGGGCTTGGGGCAGATGTGCCAGTCGCCGGCTTTCGCGGTGCGCGACTTGTAGGAGTCGATGACGACGACCTTGGCGCCGCGCTTCTGGGCTTCGAGAACGAAGGGCCAATGGTGCAGATTGGTCGAGATGGAATTGCACGCCCAGATGACGATGAACTTCGAATGGACGAAGCTTTCCGGATCGACGCCGCCGGTTGGGCCGACAGTGAGAAGCCAGGCGGTGGAGGAGCCGGAGGCGCAGAACGTTTTTTCGTTCACGGTCGTGCCGAGGCGATTGAAGAAGGGGTCGCCGGAGTTGATGCCCTGCACGAGACCCATGTTGCCCAGGTAGCTGTAGGGCATGATGGCCTGGCTGCCGTGTTCAGCGATGATTTCGCGCCAGCGGCGGCCGATTTCGGTGATCGCGTCTTGCCAGGTGATGCGTTCCCACTGGCCGGCGCCCTTCGGGCCCTTGCGGCGAAGCGGATACATGAGGCGGTCGGGGTTCGCGTGGTGGTCGTGGAAGTCCTTGAGTTTCACGCACAGGCCACCGCGCGTCATCGGGTGGTCCTTGTTGCCGCGCACATCGACGAGCTTGCCGCCCTTGACCTCATAAACCATCGAGCAGGTGTCGGGGCAGTCGTGTGGGCAGGCGCCGTGGAATGTGTCGGACGTCAACTGCTCGTTCATTGCGCTTCCTCTCCTAACGATTGTTTTGTGGTTCGGGCGATGCCGAACCGCCGTGCCGCGTCGAGGCGGACCGGTTGAATGGTGCGGCATCGTGGCATCGATTGGTTGATCGGGCAATCTCGATTGGCGTCAGTCCGCAGATGTGCGGAGGGATGATGCGGTTTGGCAGTTGCAGCGATGGCGCGGATTAGGGCAGCGCGTCGCGATAGACGTGGATGCGGCCGGCGGCGTCGCGGATTTCGCAGCCGTCGGGCGTTACACGCACATCGGACGAAAGCAGCGAAACTTTCCCGAAGGCGCCGGGGAGGTCGAGAACGTAATCGGGCCGGGCGATGCCGGAGAGGCGGCGGTTCAATGCGCGCGCGAGCGCGATGCCTTGGGCGATGGGAACGCGGAATTGGCCGGTGCCGGGCGCGAGGTCGCCGTGGTGAAGGTAGTAAGGCAGAATACGTAGCTCGACAAACGTCCGCATGAGGGCGTCGAGGGTTGCGATGTCGTCGTTGATGCCGCGCAGCAGGACGGATTGGCTGACGAGGGGGATGCCGGCGTGGGCGAGGCGGGTGAGTGCGGCGCGAGCCTCGCGTGAGAGTTCGCGCGGGTGATTGGCGTGGATGCCGACAATGGTGGTGTGTGTGCCTGACTGGAGGGCCGAAACGAAGGCTTCGGTGATCATGTGAGGGGCGACGACCGGGACGCGGGTGTGCCAGCGCACGATTTTGACATGCGGGATTGTTGTGAGCGCCTTGGCAAAAGCCCGGATACGGCGCGGGGACAACACGAAGGGATCGCCACCGGTGAGGATGATTTCCCAGATGGCCGGCCTGGCGCGGATGTAGGCGAGTGCGGCGTCGAGTTCGGCTTCGGTGAGGTTGTGGCCGGCGTCGGGTCCGACCATTTCGCGGCGGAAGCAGAAGCGGCAGTAAACGGGGCAGACGCCGACGACTTTGAGCAGCACGCGGTCGGGATAGCGATGGACGAGGCCGGGCACGGGGCTTTTCGCATGATCGCCGATGGGATCGGCCAGTTCGGCGGCATGCGTTGTGAGTTCGGCGGCGCTGGGAACGAATTGGCGGGCGATGGGATCTGCGGGATCTTTCGGATCGATGAGAGTTGCCATCGCCGGCGTGATGGCCACTGCATAGCGTTCAGCAACGGCTGCGAGTGTTTCGGCATCGGAGCGCGCGGCGAAGCCGGATGTGATGACGTCAGCCGCCGACCGAAGAGTTTTTTCGCGTTGGGTCACGGTCCAGGCCAGTCATCTGTGTCGTGGTCGGGGTGTTGGTTATTGACGAGTTTGTCGAGGAAGGGGGCGGCCACGATATCGTCGATGGTTTGGCGGGAGGGCAGGGACGCGATGGCGTCGACGTAGGCGATTTTGCCTTCGCAGCCGAACTGTACGGTGGGCGGGATCTTTTCGGGATGGTCGAAAGCGGCGATGGCCAGTGCGACGCCGTCGGGCGCTTCGTAGGTGAGGGGCGTGCCGCAGTTTTCGCAGAAGCCGCGATTGACGAAATTCGACGAAGCGAAATGTTTCGGCTTGCCGCGCGTCCAGGTGAGCTTCGCGCCCTTGGTGTTGACGAGGGGGGCGAAAAAGCCGCCGAAGGCCTTCTGGCACATGCGGCAATGACAGACGGAGGCGTCTTTCAGTTCGCCTTCGACGCGGAATCGGACGGCGCCGCATTGGCACCCGCCGGTGAAGACCGTTTCCGTCATGGGCACTCCTTACTCGCCCTTGCGGCGGCTCATGAAGGCTATGCGTTCGAACAGGTGGACGTCCTGCTCGTTTTTAAGGAGGGCACCGGCAAGCGGTGGGATGAGCTTGCGATTGTCGGTCTCCTTCAGGGTCGCAAAGTCGATGTCTTCAGAGAGCAGGAGTTTCAACCAGTCGATAAGTTCGGACGTGGACGGCTTCTTCTTGAGGCCGGGGACCTCGCGCATGTCGTAGAAAATGCGCAAGGCTTCGGAGACCAGGCGGCCTTTCAAATTCGGGAAGTGCACGTCCACGATTTTCTGCATCGTATCGGGGTCGGGGAATTTGATGAAGTGGAAGAAACAGCGGCGCAGGAAGGCGTCGGGTAATTCCTTTTCGTTGTTGGACGTGATGATGACGACCGGGCGTTGGCGCGCCTTGATGGTTTCTCCCGTCTCGTAGACGAAGAATTCCATGCGATCGAGTTCCTGCAGCAGATCGTTGGGGAACTCGATGTCGGCCTTATCGATTTCGTCGATCAGGAGGATTGGGCGGCGGTCCATGAGGAATGCCTCCCAAAGCTTACCCCGCTTGATGTAGTTGCGGATGTCGTGGACGCGCTCGTCGCCGAGCTGGCTGTCGCGGAGGCGGGAGACCGCGTCGTATTCGTAAAGGCCCTGCTGGGCTTTCGTGGTGGACTTGATGTGCCACTCGATGATCGGGGCGCCGAGCGCACGGGCGACCTCAAGGGCAAGGACGGTCTTGCCGGTGCCGGGTTCGCCCTTGATGAGGAGCGGACGTTCGAGCGTGATGGCGGCATTGACCGCGACTTTGAGGTCGGGTGTCGCGACGTAATTCTTCGTGCCCTCGAATTTCATGATGGGGTTCGCGTATCCGGTTGCTGTGGGGAGCGGACGGTACGGCGAGGCCGGGCGCAGCGAAAGGGGGCGCAACGCCACTTCGCCGGCTAAGTGGGTCAAGTGCCGGCGCCGCGCATTCAAAAATCATTGATGCGCGGCGCCGGAAGGCCGAGTGGGATCGGCCTCCTTGCTGCCCGGGAGGCGACGTTCATCGCCGGCACGCGGCCGGTGTGGGGCTTCGGCCGCAAGCACATCGATGAAAACCGCGGAGGATCGGTGGTCCTCCCGGCGCGCCGGCACAATTGGTGGGGAGTGGAGCAGTTTATCCCCAGATTGTGTCGACGCTTGTTAGCAACTCTAGATTGTCCACGCGTCGTTGAAATCGGGTAAATGACCCGGCTGCAATTGATTGCCGTGGCCGGTGCTGCCGGACAAGTGACGGAATTCACGAGGAAAATAAAAAGACGAGGTGGGGTCTCATGGCTTTCCTTGACTCTCCCTGCCCCCCGCGACAATAGCTTCGCGATCATGCGGTCGCCGGGTACGAGTCGTCCTGGAGGCCGGTTATTCATTGCGCGAGAGTGCCTTAAGCGGAGACCGGCCATGGGCAAACGCGTCGACAAGCCGAAGGCGGGGAAGACGGCAGCAGCCGCAGCCCGGTCAAAGACAAGTTCCGCTGCTAAGGCGCGCAAGCCCGCGCCGGCCGCCCGTGCCGCGAGCAGTAAGCCGGCTGCGGCGAAGCCAGCCGGCAAAGCGGTGGCCAAGGTCGCCGCAAAGACGGCGCCGGCCAAGCCGGCTTCCAAGCAGGTTCCCACCACGACGGCAGCGCGCAGCATGACAAAAGCCGCTCAGAAGCAGTCGGATAAGAAGCTCGTGGACCGGGCAAAGGTCTCAGCCATCGTCCTGCCGGCGGACTACCATCCGTCGGAAGACGAGCCGTTCATGAACGAGTATCAGCGGCTGTACTTCCGCCAGAAGCTCCTCAATTGGAAAGAGGAGATCATCCGGCAGACGAAGGAAACGCTGGAGGGCCTGCATGAGGACAGCGTTCAGCATGCCGATCTTGCCGACCGCGCGACCTCGGAAACGGATCGCGCGCTGGAATTGCGCGCGCGCGACCGGCAGCGCAAGCTGATCTCGAAAATCGATGCCGCTCTGGCGCGGATCGAGGACGGGACGTACGGGTATTGCGAGGAAACGGGCGAGCCGATCGGCCTGAAGCGGCTGGACGCGCGGCCGATCGCAACGCTGTCGTTGGAAGCGCAAGAGCGCCACGAACGGCGCGAGCGGGTTTATCGCGAGGATTGACGCGCCCCCCGATCGTCCCATTTCGACAACGATGTTAACCGGGACGCAACGTTTGCAGATCACACTTTGAGAACATCGCGCCGCTTGCGGTGTTCTGGAGTGTGATTTCATGCTTTCGATTTTGAAGTTCAGTGGAAAGCACTGGTCGCGCACGGCTATGGCCTGGGTGGCATTCGCCGTGGTGGTCGATGGTCTGGCAAAAGCAGGCGCCGAGGCGTCGGAAGCAAAGCTTGCCGCCTACAACACGGCCGTCGCGCTGGGCGTTCTCGATGCGGCCGAGCGGGTCGGTACGCGGGGGCAATATCAGGTGGCGAAAGTGACGGTGCTGGATCTCGATCTGGCGGCCCTGACGCCGGGCGCATTCGGGGACGGCGACGAACCGTCGGCAGCCAAGCGATAGGCGAGTTCAGCCTTTAGACGCGTTTTTTCAGGCGAAGGCCGGGCTCGGGTGGGGCGGCGGTATTCGCACGTTCCTCGGGAGCCGGTTCTTCCGGGGGCGGGGGTGGTGCGCCCGCTTCGGTGGTTCGCTGATCCTGCACCCGCTGCACCAGGGTTTTGACGAAATCCAGATCGCGCAAATGCACGTCGTGCTGCGCGTATGGCATTTCGATGCCTTCGTCACGGAACGCCCTGACGATGCGGTGGCGAAGATCGGACATCGCAGGACCGCGCTTGCCGAAATCGGCGACGCTTGCGGAAAGCGAGAATTCGAAGCCGTTCGGACCAAAGCTGTCGAACGTCGCACTGGGTTTGGGCTGCTGCAGAATGATCGGGCAGTCGGCGGCCACCTTTTCGAGAATCTGGCGCACATGATCGGGATCGGCGGCGTAACTCGTCTTGACGGGAATCGAGACGCTTGAAAGGGCGTTGCGGTGGGTCCAATTCAGGAAGGACCCAGTGATCAGTTCCGAATTGGGTACGATCAGCGTGGCGCGATCGCCGGTCTCGATCTCGGTGGAGCGGACCGAGATATTGCGGACCCGTCCGGTCTGACCGTTGACGACGATGAGATCGCCGACTTTCAGCGGCCGTTCGAAGAGCAGGATCAGACCCGAGACGAAGTTGTTGATGATCGACTGGAGACCAAAGCCGATGCCGACGGACAGCGCGCCGGCGACGATGGCAATGTTTGTGATGTCGAGGCCGGCGTAGGACAGCGCGACCAGGACCGCGAGGGCAAAACCGGAGTAGCCAATCGCCTTGTGGATGGAGTTGGCGACGCCAGGGTCGATCCGGGCGGTCGTCAGGAAGGTTCCTGAGATCCAACGCTGGATCGCGCGGGTGACGAACAACAGCGCAGCAAAGAGCGCGATCGCGGTGGCAATTTGGGCGAGCGAAATGCGCACATGGCCAATCTCGAAACCGAAGATCAGCGAGCGCAGCCAGGCCAGCGTGTCGGGAAGCGCGAAGCCCCACGTCACCAGGATGAACGGCAAAGCCACGACCGCCAGCAGTGCGTCGAGGGCAAAGGCCGCGATTCTCGTGACCGTGCGGGACTGCGAGTCATCCAGACCGAGCCGCTGATGCATGACGCGGCCAAGCGCGCGTTCCTCGCTCGCTTCGGCACCGATCACTTCGCGGATGGCCAGGTGCAACAGGATCACGAGGACCAGAACGCTGCCCGTGACAATGACCTGACCCGACACGAAGCGGCCGAGGGCGACATAGCCCGCCAGCGACGCACACAGGATGAAAACGGCGACTGCCAGAAGCGGAATCTTGAGGAGCTTCGGTGCCAGCCAAGATACTTCGACAGGTGCGCCGGACTTGCCAGGGGCGTCCTTCGGCACGGCCGTCAAGGCATCGGACGGTTGTTCGGTATCGCGGGGGCGGGGCGGGCGGCGCGTAAATCTGGTGCGCACGATCTTGAACAGCAGTGCGGCCAGCGCCACGCTGGCGAGCGTGGCTGCCGCCACGCTGACCGACAGAGGCATGGCGAGAATGCGGATCACTTCGCGCAGTAGAAGATCGATCGCATAGACGGCGCCGATCCACGTCATGGCGGTCGTCAACGAGGCGGCCGGCTTGTCGTCGAGATCGACGAGCCGCCATTCGGGACGTTTTGGCTGGAAGATGGCGTGAGCGAGCGCTCGCACGGCCAGGAACACCAACACGGCCGGAAGCACGGTGAACACGATCCGGTCGCTGTCGAGGAACCAAAGTCCCAGGTTATCGAAGGCAAACGCCAACAGGGCCAGCGGAAGAGCAGCTGGCAGAACATTCAGGCTTGCGACCCATCCGGCCGTTCCCGCACGCTGAAAGAAGTCGGGTTCGGTATCGCGCGGCGCGTCGAGCCGGGAGGCGAAGATGCGGCGGCGGACGCGGGCAAGGGCGATATAAAGCGCCGCGGCACCACCGATGAGGGCGACGATGACGAAGAGATTTTCTTCGGCGCCGCGACGCCAGCGCCAGAACGTCCACTGCAACTCAGTCCAGGCCGCAGGCACGGCCTCGGCGACCCCGGTCCAGGTGTCGAGACTGAGGGGCGATGCATTGCGCCGTAAAAGCTGGCTCGTGAAGATGCGGGTTCTGTAGTCCTGCACACGTGCCAACAATTCGCGGGCTCGATACTGAACCAGACCGGTGGCCTTGATCGCGCCATCGATTTCGGCCGACAGGAGGCCAAGCCGCTGCCGCTCTGCCTGAATTGCCGGGGCTTCCGGCGGCTGATCTTTCGCCGGCGGTGGGCCGAGCTTCTCGATCTGGGATGCGACGGCCTGAAAACGGGGCTGGAGACTTTCCAGAAACTGATCCGACGCCTGGATCAGTGCCTCGATCTCGACGCGCTGGCGCGCGAGGCCATCATCGTTCTCGCGCGCGGCATCGACATCGGCTTCAAGGGCTTCGATGGCGGCGCGCAAATAACCTGACGGTTGCCGGATTTCATCGATGGTCGCCTGATCGGCAGCGTTATCGCGCGCAGGCGCAGGCGCAGGCGCTGGTGCGTCAGGCGCGGATTGCGCGCTATCGGGGGGCGTTGCCGGAGTGGAGGGTGCGACATCGCCTGACGGGGGCGGTTGTGGTTCGGCCGGGGCGGGTTGCGCCGAAGAGGGTTGCGACGATGACGGGTCCGTCGACGCGCCCGAAGGTTCAGGTGCCGCGGCCTGCGGATCGGCAGGCGCCTCGGCAAGCGCGCGGGCGGTGGCTCCGACCGCTTCGAATAGCGCCTGGCCCTGGGCTGAACTCACGCCCGGGCAGAGGACGGTCAAGACCCATCCCAAGAGCGCTGCGGCGCGGAGACGTCCGGCGAATGGCATTCCTCGTCCTGTCGAAACATTGCTCGGGTCGGCGCGGGATGTTGACGGCGGAACTGTGGCCCTCAAACGGCAATTGAGCGTGCGTGCGTCGGTGGGCCTCACGCCGCGTGCCGCGGTTGTGGGGTCCGCGCCGGTCGCGGCAGAGGTTGGCCGGTCAGTTGGTGACATGCCCGTCGTCACTTTTCTCCGCCGGATGCCTGGCCGAACGAGCGGGCGGGCCGTGCGAAGACGGATTGGGGTTCGACAACTTCGGGTCGCGGCGCGGCGCGCTGGGCAATTCCCGTCTCGATGACGACATCGACGGGGCCGCCTGTCATGATCAGATGTTCCACATTATCCCGGCGCACGAGGATCAAGCGGCGGCGTCCATCGACGGAGGCGTGCTCGACGACGTCGAGGCGGCGTTCGGGCTTGGGTCCGAAAAATCCCTCCAGCGGAGAGGACCCGCTCATGTAGCTGCGGGCCACGAGTGCTGCCGCGATCAGCGCGCCTGCGATCAGAACGATCAGCAAAAGATAGGTGAGGATGTCCCACATCTTGCGGCGTCTCCTTGTCGGCCGGAAAAGTGGCCTGGTTTCATTTCGGCCGGCACGCGAACTAAACTTTGATGTGAAGTCCGGCAGCGGAGGGTCTTGAATCGCCGCACCAATTCGGAATCGGCGTTGAGGCTTTCGAAAGGAGGCGTACTCCTTTCGATCCGGATTTCTCACCACCGGGACCCAAAACGAAGCACCTCGTCATGCGAGCTATAGCCGAAGTTCACGCCAATTTAACCCTGATGATCGAACTGTGGACAGCGTTCCCTGGCGCCCGGCCTCGATCTCCACAGTTGGGTTCAATGCGGGCAGGGTTCGAACACATGTGACCTGCGTAACGAGGCCGTTGAAATGCCGCCACTCGAGGCTGCTGCCACTTCGAATCAGATACCCTTCGACTTCATGAGCGACAGTGGTGTTGCGATCCACCGGGGGCCGGCGCCGTCCGGCCATACGGGATCGTTTGCAGAAAGTGCGGCAGCGCATTTGCCGGCGCTGGGGGCGGTTTTCGCTCTCGGCGTGGTTGCTGTGGCTGTTGCCGCCAGTACGGCCGGCACGCCGGTGCTGCTGACGCTGCTCGCCTCGTTTGCGATTCTGGGGGTCTTTTTCACGCTCGGCCTGCTGGCAGGGCATGTGCGGGTTGGCGACAGGCTGCTGTCCGACGACATCGCCCGCAGCATCAGCGAAGGACTGGACCGGGGATTGATGGTCGCCCGGCGCGATGGCTCGGTCCTCTTTACAAACCGGAAGCTGGAAGAACTCGTCGGCCGCCTGGCGTCGCGCGAGGTCGCGGCCCTCGACATGGCTTTCGGCGCCGAACTGGCCGTCCGTGAGGCGTTCTTCCGGCTGAACCGCGCCGCGGAGCGCGGCGACCGGCACGGGGAGGATTTCCGCCTTGCGGCCGGCGGCAAGCTACCGCAACGCATCCTGCGCATCGATGTTGCTCCCCTCGATCTGGGCCGTGGCCGGGAAACCGGGCAAACGGTGCTGTGGACCGTGCACGACGTGACGGACGAGCGGATGCGGACCGCCGCCGCCCGGCAGAGCCTCGTCGACACGCTCGGCTATTACGACGCCGCGCCGATCGGCCTGTTGACGGTCGACCACGGCGGCACCGTGCGCCACCTCAACGGGACGCTCGCCCGCTGGCTCGGCTACCCGAACCAGACGCTCGTCAACCGGGTCGTCCGCCTCACCGACATTCTCAACGCCGAGACGGTCAATCTCATTGAGGGGGCGCGCCGCGCCGGCACCGAAGATATGATTTCGCTCGACATCGACGCGACCCGGGAAGACGGCCGCCTGCTGCCCCTGCGCCTCGTTGCGCGCACGCACCGTGATGGACACCGGCTGATCGCGTTCATAAACCGGGAAGCCGATCATGGACTGGGATTCGACGCGTCGGCGAGCGACGTGCGGTTTGCACGGTTCTTCCAGTCGGCGCCGTTCGGCATTGCCAGCGTTTCGGCGGACGGTCGGGTGACGAGTTCAAACGGTGCGTTCGCACGACTCATGCTCGATGCCTCGGGCGGGGTGGGCAAGCGCGCGGTCGATGTGCTGGCGCGATCCGACGACAAAGCGGCGCGCATCGAAATCGAAGAAAACCTGCGCCGGGTTCTCAGCGGCAAGGCCGGCGGGCAGCCGCTCGAAACGGAGCTGACACCGACGACGGTGCGCCGCGTCTTCATGAGCCCCATGGTCGAACAGGCGACCGACCGGGAAGCGGCAATGCTCTACGTGGTCGACGCGACGGAGCAGAAGGCGCTGGAAGTCCAGTATGCGCAATCGTCGAAAATGGAGGCGGTGGGCAAGCTCGCGGGCGGCATCGCGCACGACTTCAACAACGTGCTGACGGCGATCATCGGCTATTCCGATTTGCTCTTGCAAACGCACGCCATGTCGGACCCGGCCTACAAGGACATCACCAATATCCAGCAGAGCGCTTATCGCGCGGCGAGCATGGTGCGGCAGCTTCTGTCGTTCTCGCGGCGGCAGACGCTGCAGGCGGAATCGCTGCTGCTCGACGAGGTAATCACCGAGAACACCGCGATGCTGCGTACATCGCTCGGGGAGAAGATCACCCTCAAGATCCAGCCGAGCCGCGACCTGTGGTATGCCAAGGTCGACAAGGGTGAATTCGCGCGGGTCATTCTCAATCTCACCGTCAACGCCAAGGATGCGATGCCGGACGGCGGCGTGCTGTCGATCAAGACCCGCAACGTCACGGAGCGCGAAAGCCAGAAACTTGGCCGGGAAGGCATGCCGGTCGGCGAATACGTCGCGGTCGAGGTGTCGGACACCGGCACCGGGATGCCGGCCGAAGTCCTGGAGAAAATCTTCGAGCCGTTCTTCACGACGAAGGGCGTCGGCAAGGGCACGGGCCTCGGGCTTTCGACGGTTTACGGGATAGTCAAGCAGTCGGGCGGCTTCATTTATGCCGACAGCGCGCCGGGGCGCGGGACGACGTTCCAGGTGTTTTTGCCGCGATACATTCCCGATTTGGAAGAAGACGAGCCGCAAGTGGCGCTCGCTCCGCCGGCACCGGTCAAGGACAGCGTGGCTGCCAAGGCCGCCGATCTCACCGGCTATGGGCGCGTTCTGCTGGTCGAGGACGAGGATGTCGTGCGGTCCTTCGCAGTGCGCGCATTGACCCGGCAGGGCTATGACGTTCTCGAGGCGTCGGACGGCCAGGAGGCGCTCGACATTGTCGCCGAGCACAACGGTGAAATCGACATCGTGGTCACCGACGTGGTGATGCCCGAAATGGACGGGCCGACGATGTTCCGCGAACTCAGGAAGACGAACCCGTCGATCAAGGTCATCTTCGTATCGGGCTATCCCAACGAAGCGTTCCGGGAGACGCTCGGCAGCGAAGAGGTCGCCTTCCTGCCCAAGCCGTTCTCGCTGCCGCAGCTCGCCGAGAAGGTGAAGCAGGAACTGGCGCGGTGAGGTTGGCCTGGTCAGCGCATTGAAAAGCAAAACGCCCGGGGCTTGACCCGGGCGTTTTCAATTTCAACTAAGGCCGGTCAGCGGCGGCTGCCGGACGACGACGGCTTATCCCAGTGCAGATAGATGACGGTGACGACGGCGGTCAGCAGCATGGTGCCGATGACTTCGGGCCGCTGAATGAAGCCGAGCCACGTCGACAGGCCGGCCGCCGAGCCGCCCTTGGCCGTCAACATGCTGTTGGCGACGATAATGGCCAGTGTCAGCAGGGCGGTCAGGCCCATTGCGGTCAGGATTTGCAGCGCGCGTTTGGCAAGACGCGGAATGAGCAGGGTCTTGCCTGCCACGTCGATCATGGTGCGGTCCGACATGCGTGTCCGTCTCCCTCAATGTTGAGATTTCCGCCGCGGACATTCACGTCCCCCCTGCGACGGGAATCGAATCAGGCAACGTTAAGCATAGACTGGGGCAAAGACGGGGCAGGGCGTGCCGCCGACAGCGGACAGGCAGGGTTCGCGGCGCGCCTAACATCTTGGAATCGAACGCGCCAGACGAGAACAAAACGTGATTGACGTGCGAGAACGAATAGAGTACAAAGTTGGTAAATTGTAGCTCTGCAACTTTGACCCTAAGGTGCGCGCGATGACGAACAGGCCCGACTTGAAAGTGATCGATGGGGGATCGGCAAAGATGGACAAGAAGCAGGCGCTCGAAGCGGCCCTGGCTCAGATCGACAAGAATTTCGGCAAGGGCTCAATCATGCGATTGGGCACCAACGACAAGTCGATCGACGTGGAAGCGATTTCGACGGGATCGCTTGGGCTCGACATCGCGCTGGGGATCGGCGGGCTGCCAAAGGGACGGGTCATCGAAATTTATGGGCCGGAATCGTCAGGCAAAACGACGCTCACCTTGCAGGTGATCGCGGAAGCCCAGAAGAAGGGCGGAATTTGTGCGTTCGTGGATGCCGAGCATGCGCTCGATCCGGTCTACGCGCGCAAACTCGGCGTCAAGGTCGAGGACCTTTTGATTTCGCAGCCGGACACCGGCGAGCAGGCGCTGGAAATTGCCGACACGCTCGTCAGGTCAGGGGCGGTCGACGTGCTGGTGATCGACTCGGTCGCGGCGCTCACGCCCAAGGCCGAACTCGAAGGGGAAATGGGTGACAGCCTGCCCGGCCTGCAGGCCCGTTTGATGAGCCAGGCGCTGCGCAAGCTGACGGCTTCGATCTCGAAATCCGGCTGCATGGTGATCTTCATCAACCAGATCCGCATGAAGATCGGCATCATGTTCGGCAATCCGGAGACGACGACAGGCGGCAACGCGCTCAAGTTCTATTCGTCGGTGCGTCTTGATATCCGCCGCATCGGGCAGATCAAGGACAAGGACGAGCCGGTCGGCAACCAGACGCGCGTGAAGGTGGTCAAGAACAAGGTCGCACCGCCGTTCAAGCAGGTGGAATTCGACATCATGTACGGCGAGGGCATCTCCAAGGTGGGCGAACTCGTCGATCTCGGCGTCAAGGCCAACATCATCGACAAGTCCGGTGCGTGGATGTCGTATGGCGGCGAGCGGATCGGCCAGGGGCGTGAGAATACGAAAGAATTCCTGAAGGCCAACCCGAAGGTGGCTGCGGCCATCGAGAAGGCGATCCGGGCGAACGCGGGTCTGATCGTGGATAAGATGCTGGCTGAGCCGGAGGCGGGTGAGGCGGACGGCGAGACGCCGGATGAGGACGGCGTTTTGCCGGATGTCGAAGAGGCCCCGAAGAAAAGCGTCAAAGGCAAGCGCTGAGGCCGCCGGGCGGCGGGCGGCTGGGCGGATTGTAGATTGGAAACGGGGGCGATCAGCCCCCGTTTTTTCTTGTTTTATTGGCCCGTTCGGGGCTCAGGTTGCAGAGAGCGGTACGGGCCGCTTGCGGCGGCGCGGTTCCTGGACAAAGCCGGTCGGTGGCGGTTAGAACCGGCCCAACTCTTCGAACACTCCTGTTGGCCTGTCGCAAGGGGCCGAGGCCGGCAAGACCGGCCTGGGCGTTTCATCGCGACGGCCTCGGCGACGGGCTAGAGATTACCGGGAAAGCTTTGGGACCATGAGCGGCAGCGGCGTCAACGAGATCAGGACAGCGTTTCTCGACTACTTCAGGCGTAACGGCCATGAAGTCGTCCCGTCGTCGCCGCTTGTGCCGCGCAACGATCCGACGCTGATGTTTACCAACGCCGGCATGGTGCAGTTCAAGAACGTCTTTACCGGGCAAGAGTCGCGGCCCTATTCGACGGCGGCGTCATCGCAAAAGTGCGTGCGCGCGGGCGGCAAGCACAACGATCTCGATAACGTTGGGTACACGGCGCGGCATCACACGTTTTTCGAGATGCTCGGCAATTTCTCGTTCGGGCACTACTTCAAGGACCGCGCGATCGAACTTGCCTGGAACCTGATCACCAAGGACTATGGGCTCGACAAGAAGCGCCTCGTGGTGACGGTTTATCACGATGACGACGATGCGTTCCGCATCTGGAAAAAGCTGACGGGTTTTCCCGACAGCCGGATCATCCGCATCCCGACCGCCGACAACTTCTGGGCGATGGGCGACACGGGTCCTTGCGGTCCCTGTTCGGAAATTTTCTATGACCACGACCCCGACGGCAAGAAGGGAATTGCGGGTGGTTCGCCCGGGTCGCCAGACGCGGACGGCGACCGCTTCATCGAGATTTGGAATCTCGTCTTCATGCAGTTCGAGCAGCGGGCGCCAGGCGACCGTGTGCCGTTGCCGAAGCCGTCGATCGACACAGGCATGGGGCTGGAACGCATCGCGGCCGTTCTCCAGGGCGTGCACGACAACTACGACACGGATCTGTTCAGGGCGCTGATTGCGGCTTCGGAGGATGCGACAGGGGTGAGAGCCGAGGGCGAGGCGCGGTTCTCGCATCGCGTAATCGCGGACCACCTGCGCTCAACAAGCTTCCTGATCGCCGACGGCGTTTTGCCGTCGAACGAGGGGCGTGGTTACGTGCTCCGGCGCATCATGCGTCGCGCGATGCGGCATGCGCATTTGTTGGGTGCTAAAGAGCCCTTGATGTACCGGTTGGTGCCGGCGCTCGTGCGGCAGATGGGCGATGCCTATCCGGAACTGTCGCGTGCCCAGGCGCTCATCACCGAGACCTTGAAGCTGGAAGAGACGCGCTTTCGCAAAACTCTGGAAAACGGATTGCGGCTGCTGGGCGATGCGTCATCGCGTCTGACCAAAGGCGCAGTGTTTCCCGGCGATGTCGCCTTCAAGCTCTACGACACGTTCGGTTTTCCACTCGATCTCACCGAGGACGCTTTGAAGCCGCGCGGGATCAGCGTCGACACGGCCGCGTTCAATGCGTCGATGGAAAAGCAGAAGGACGACGCACGGAAGGCCTGGAAGGGTTCGGGTGAAGCGGCCACCGAGACGATCTGGTTCGAGATAAAGGAAAAAACCGGCGCGAGCGAGTTCCTGGGATACGACACGGAGCTGGCAGAAGGTGTCGTTGCCGCGATCGTCGCAGGCGGCAACGAAACGAAGTCTCTGAAGTCAGGCGACGAGGGCGCGCTGATCCTCAATCAGACGCCGTTCTACGGTGAGAGCGGCGGCCAGGCGGGCGATCGCGGGGTCATTCGTGGTCCGAAGGGCGCGATTTTTTGCGTGACGGACACGCAGAAAAAGCTCGGCGATCTGTTCGTGCATCTGGGCCGGGTGGAGAGCGGGTCGTTCAAGGCGGGCGATGCGGTCGAACTTGAGGTCGATCACGCCCGCCGTACCGCGACGCGGGCCAACCATTCCGCGACGCATCTCCTGCACGAAGCGCTGCGGCAAGTTCTGGGCGAGCATGTCGCGCAGAAAGGCTCGCTCGTCGCACCGGACCGGCTGCGCTTCGATTTCGTGCATCAAAAGCCGATGAGCGCCGACGAGGTCAAGCAGGTGGAGGCGCTCGCAAATGCCCTCGTTTTGCAGAACTCGCCCGTGGAAACCCGCCTGATGGCGCTCGAAGACGCGAAAGCGTCCGGTGCGATGGCGCTGTTCGGTGAAAAGTACGGCGAGGAAGTGCGCGTCGTGTCGATGGGCGAGCCGCAGCCGGGCGCCAACAAGGCGTGGTCGGTGGAATTGTGCGGCGGTACGCATGTGAAGCGCACCGGCGACATCGGGCTCGTCAAGATTGTCGCGGAGAGTGCCAGCGCGGCGGGCGTGCGGCGCATCGAGGCGCTGACGGCGAATGGCGCGCGCGCTTATCTGGCGGATGCCGACGAGCGCCTGAAGGAGGCGGCGGCGGTTCTGAAGACGCGACCCGAGGATGTCGTCGAGCGGTTGAAGGCGATCGTCGAGGAGCGCAGATCGCTCGAAAGGCAGCTGGCGGACGCCAAGAAGCAGATTGCGCTCGGCGGGGGAAGCGGCGCGGAAGGTGCGTCGCCGGTCGCCAAGATCGGTGATACGAATTTCTTCCGGCTTGCCGTCGCGGGCGTCGAGATGAAGGATCTGAAGGCGATGGCGGACGAGGGCCGCGCGAAGGTCGGCTCCGGCGTCGTCGCGATCGCCAACGCGTCGCCGGACGGCAAGCTCGGCATCGTCGTGGCGGTGACGCCCGATCTGACGGGGCGTTTCAATGCGGTCGATCTCGTGCGCGCGGCGGCGGAGAAAACCGGCGGCAAGGGCGGCGGCGGGCGACCCGACATGGCGCAAGCCGGCGGGCCGGATGGATCGAAGGCGGTCGAAGCGTTGGCCGCAGTGGAAGCAATGATCGGCGGCTGAGTGCGGGGCGTACTAGCTTTGGCCACACGCGAAGCCGGTAACAAGACATTCTGGGAGCAAGCCTGTGAAGAAGACGATCCGTACCTGCTTGGCCGCTGTGGCCAGCCTTTTGGCCATACAGTCGGTGGCGGCGAAGACACCAGACAGCATCTGCGGCACCAAGCCGGAGATGGTGGATATCATGTTGCGGATGGTCGAGGACGGGGTTGAGAAGGTTGCTGGCGACAACCGGATGTTCATCAAGCGCGACAGCCGGGACGAGTCGCTGTGGGTGATCGCGCTGCCCAACACGACGGCCCATCCGGCGGTGCTGTGCCGTAACGCGGCCAAGGAGTTGGCGATGTTGTGCACCGCCGGCGAGGCAGCCTGTCAGTCGTTCAAGGAGCAGGGTATGCAGCGCCTCGACAAGTTGGACGGCGCGGCGCCGTAATCCGCGAACGCGCGTTGTTTATCGTCCAGCGCGCGGCGACATCCCGCCTTGCGCCACCGTGCCAAAACCCTGACAGTGTGTTTCCTTAAGTGAAACGGCGGGGCGAGGTGGATGGCGGCAGCGGGACACGACATCGCGGCGTACAAGGACGGCATCGTCATCCTTGCGACGGCGGCGATCGCCATTCCGCTTTTGCAGCGCGTGCGCATCAGTCCGGTGCTCGGCTACCTGTTGATGGGGATGCTGCTCGGACCGCACATGATCGGGGCGCTGACCCGCTTCGTGCCGGCGGCAAATTGGATCACGATTTCGGACCCGGAGAATCTCGCCATCGTCGGCGAGCTGGGCGTTGCGTTCCTGCTGTTCATCATCGGGTTGGAACTGGCGCCGCAGCGGTTGTGGATCATGCGGCGGCTCGTGTTCGGCATGGGATCGCTGCAGGTAATCCTGACTGCGGCGGCGCTGGCGATCGTCGCGGCGCTTCTCGGGCAACCGCCCGCGGCGGCGCTGATCATCGGCTCGTCGCTGGCGCTGTCGTCGACGGCGATTGTTGTGGAGCTCTTGTCGCAGCAGAACAGGATGTCGCTCGGCACAGGGCGGGCCAGTTTTTCCATCCTGCTGATGCAGGACCTGGCGGTCATTCCGCTGCTGATGCTGGTGCCGGCGCTGGCGCCGGGCAACAACGGCGCGCTGACGTTGACCATCCTGCAGGCATTGGGGCAGGCGTTGCTGGCCGTCGGGCTGATCGTCGTCGTCGGGTATCTCGTCTTGCGGCCGCTGTTCCGTCTCGTCGCCAATACGGACAGCGGGGACCTGTTCACCGCCGCGGTGCTCCTGGTGGCGGCGGGGTCCGGCATTGTTACGGCGGCGGCGGGGCTGTCGATGGCGCTGGGCGCGTTCGTGGCAGGCTTGCTGCTGGCCGAGACCGAATTCCGACGGGCCATCGAGGCGACAATCGAACCCGTGAAGGGTCTGCTGCTGGGCTGCTTCTTCTTTACGGTTGGAGCGGGGCTCGACCTGAGTGTGGTTCTCGACAATCCCGGCTACGTGCTCTTGGGGCTGGCGGGGTTGCTTGCCCTCAAGGGTGCCATCGTCGCCGGCGTGGTCGGCGCGTTCGGGTTCAGCAAGGTCGTCGCGGGCCGCACGGCGGCACTGCTGGGGCCGGGTGGCGAATTCGCTTTCATCGTGCTGGGACTGGCGGCTGCCGCAAAAATCATCGAGGCGGACGTCATCGCATACGTGCTGGCGCTGACATCGCTTTCGATGGCGCTTATTCCGCTGCTCGACCGGTTCGCGCAGTCGCTGTTTCCGTCAACCGTCACTGTCCCGGCGGACCCGGCGCTCCAACTCGTTCCCGACGCGCATGAGGACGTGACGGCAATTGTGATAGGATACGGCCGCGTCGGGGCGCTTGTCGCGGACATGCTGAACGTGCACGGCGTCTCGCACGTGCTTACCGAGAAGAACCCGCATCTGGTTTCGGAGGGACGCAATGACGGGCGGCCGATCTATTTCGGCGACGCGCTCAACACAAAGTTCCTCCAGCATTGCGGCTTGATGCGCGCCAAAGCCGTGATCATTACCATTCACGACTGGGACGCGACCGACGATATCGTCGGCACCATTCGCGCGCTCAGCTCGAAGATCACGATCATCGCGCGCGCCCGCGACGCCGACCACGCGCGGCATCTCTATGAGATCGGGGTGTCGGACGCGGTGCCGGAAACAATCGAGGCCAGTTTGCAATTGTCGGAAGCGGCGCTCGTCGATCTGGGCGTGCCGACGGGCCCCGTCATTGCATCGATCCATGAGAAGCGCGACGAATTCCGGGCGGCTCTGCAGGCTGCGGCAGGCAAGGCCGGCCAGAAGCAGAGCCACGGTCTGCGGGCGAAATCACCGACAAAAACGCAGGAATAGTTGGGTGTTGCGCGAGGCTATTCGGCGACCCTCGACCAGTCGAGTATGTCGAAGTCGAGTACGAGGGCGGCCACCTTTCCGCCGGCATCAAAGCCTGCATAAACACTGTAGCTTCCCTCGCCCCAGCCCGCATCGAAGGCCACGACATTGCCAGGTCCGATGTCGGCGGCAAGGCGAAAGGCACCCGACGCGCCCTTGTCCTTGAATCCGGCGTTCTGACCGGTTTCGAGCCAGCTATCGAAAAACGTTTCGTCGGCGTTGACAGAGTCGGTCGTCGCGCGGCCCGCGGCCTCATCGAAAAAGGCGGCGACGCCGCTATCGACTGCTACGCCCCATGTGCCGCCGGGGTTCTCCGCATCGCGCTGCATGTCGGTGGGTTTAGCGGCTTCCCAGCGCACGACGGGCTGCGCGCTGATCTCGACGCGCGCGAAGGCGATGCGTCCGCGGCCCATGGAGCCTTCGAGGATGGCGAGGCGAACGGGGAATTGGCCGGTAGGAATGTCGAGGGCGAGGGGTTGCTGGTCGGTGCTGACAAAGGGATCGGCGACGACAACCTTGCCCGTGGTGATTTTCAAGTTGGCCAAGTCGGTGACCCGGAAGAAGATCTTGACGGGACGCGGCTGTTCGCCCGGCAGGCTGTCATCCGCTGTTGCGACGAAGTCGGGGGAGAAAGCGCGAGTGAAGTAGTTGGCGTGCAGCGGCTCGGCAGCCCGCGCGCCCAGCGCGGACGCGAGCAGGAGCATGGCAGACAGGCTGTGGTGGAGCGGGCGCATGCGAGGTTTTATCAATTTCGATTGGCGCTGACGTAGCACGCCGTTGCGTCAGAGGCTCGGATGGCCCGCGCACAGCGTCAACGCTTCGCGGCTTGGCTGGGTGCCTACAACTCTTGCCGGCCGCCAGCAGGGGGCGGTTTCAGGGCAGCATCCGCGCGCCGTAAAAGAGCGCGATGGTGACCGAGACGAGCGACATCACGAAGCCGGCTATGGAGAGCCCGAAGCTCCACCAGAACGTATTGAGACGCAGCTTCATGTATTCGGAACGCAGCGCCTCCATTTCAGGGTTGCGCTGGCGTCCGCCGCCGCCGCCGGACGCTGCGCTGTCGTCCTTCAGGTAGGCGAGATAGCCGCCGTGGAGTGCCCAGTAGCGGCCGGCATTGGTCAAGGTAAGTTGCGTGCGGCCGTCGTCGCTGAATTTCGCAAGACGCGAACGCACGAGCAGGTCGGCTGCGTCCTTGGCGATCGACAGACGCGTTTCTTCATCGGTGAAGACCGCGCCGGGCTGATCGAAGATATCTGCTGGAGGGGCTTTGTATGCCGCCGCCAGCAGCCGGTCTGCGGTGTGTTCGACAGAAGCTTGATCACTCAAGGTGCGTTTGTTCCTGTTCGATGTCGTGCATTTGTGGCAGGGAACACGGTTGCGGACAAATTACCGATTATTACTTCGGCTCCAGTGAGCGGATGTAGGCGATGATCTTCCAGATGTCGCCTTCGTTTGGGATCGCCTCTGCGAACCCGGGCATGGGGCCTGCGTGTTTTTCCTTGTCGCCCCTTTTGTATCCGGCGGTTTCCAAGCCGCTGCTCCCCAGCGCAATCAGGCGAAAAAGCGTATCGTCGTCGCCATCGTAAATCCATTCGCTGTTGATCAATGAGGGACAGTGAATGCCGCCGCCGTTGCTGCCGTGGCAGGCGCCGCAGGTCTTAGCTTGATAGAGACTTTGGCCCTCCGCAATGATCTGCGGGGTTATCGTCAGCGGATTTGTAAGCTTGCCCTTTTCTGTCGCGGTGACGCGCTGAAGGGATGTCGATGTGGTGTCGCCGGATTGCAGCGGCGACAGAGCCGCCGAGATTACGGCACTAACGATGAGGATCGAAAGCCGGATCGCCGTGGACGTGGACATGAGCAAGACTGCCTGCTGATCTAATTTTGGGATGTGCCCGGCCGCACCTACAAGCGATGCGGCCGGGCCTGCCGTCAGTTCGGCTTCAGCATCAAGATGCTGCCCTCGTCGAGCGCCGTGTAGAGGTTGCCATCCGGTCCCTGAACGACGGAGCGGAAACGGCCGGCAGGCATTGGCAAGTTTGCCGTGGTGCGCGTTGCTGATGACCCGTCGGCGGCGATATCGAGAACGTCAAGACGATTGCCGACCGGGGTGCCATGCACACCGATACCGGTGAGGCCGACGATCAGGCGGCCGTCCCAGGACTTCCATTGCTTGCCGGTGAGCCATGTCGAACCGAACGTCCCTTGCGAGAGGCCGTCATTATTCCAGGCTGGCTTCATGGCGTTGGGATACGTCGCAGTGTCCGTCATCGGCATGAACTTGGCGCGTTCCTTTGGGTCTACGGCGCCCATCTGGTTCGGCGAGTAGCCGCAATACTTATCCGGGCAGTCGCCGCGGCCCGCCATGTTGGGACGCGGATCCCAGCCGGCGTTGCCACCGTTGACGAGAGCGGTGATCTCGTCGGAGTGCCAGGGACCATTTTCCGATGTGTAGGGCTGGTTGGTGCCCGGGCGGAAGCTGATGCCCTGAGGATTGCGGTGGCCGTACGTGTAGACGCGCTTGTCGAAACCTTCCGGTGGCTTGTTGTCGGGAGCAGCTTTGCCGTCACGATCGATGCGCAGCACCTTGCCGCCGATCTTAGTCGGCGATTGCGGGACTTCGCCATTATGCGTGTCACCCGTCGTGACGTAGAGGAAGCCGTCGCCCGGATTGAAGCGAAGACGGCCGCCGTTATGCGCTCCGGGACCGCCGAAGGGATGGTCGGAAGCCTTGGGCTTGTAGGGAATGTCGTCGACGATGTCCTTGCGATCCGACACTTTGGTCAGGTCATCGCTGACCTTGAGACGCAGAACGCGGTTGGTACCGGGGGCTGTCGCGGACGAGGTCGAATAGACATAGATTTGTCTATTCTTGGCGAAGTCTGGATCGACGGCCACGCCTTGCATTCCAGCTTGGCCTTCACAGAAGAGGTCGGCAGCGGTTTCAGGATAACCCTTGCTATCTTTCATGCCGAGCAGCGGATTGACCTTGCCGTCAGCGGTGCGGACCGAGAGGCCTTTGCACTTCTCGGTGAAGAAAAAGGTGCCGTCCGGGAGGAATGCGAGATCCCAAGGGTTCTCAAGTTTGGACAGCACAACCGTGTGCGAGAGGACAGGAACGTCAGGCCCTGTCTCAGCGAATGCGGCGCCGGCGGCTGCGATCGTACCGATCAGCGCGCAAGGCAAAATTTGACGAATGTTCCGGTGCATCAGCGTTTCCCATTTTGAGCGCAACTCGTCTGCCGGCGTACACGCAGTGCAGCCGTAGAGTTGTCATTCGATTTTGAATGTCGGAAACTTCGCGCGTGGTCGCCGTCACCGCACACGATGTTCATCGACGTGGCGACGTTTGTACGCTGCTACCGATCAGCGCGCAAGGCAAAATTTGACGAATGTTCCGGTGCATCAGCGTTTC
>CAYWIF010000032.1:24711-34975 GCA_964458265.1 uncultured Hyphomicrobium sp.
TGGTCGCCGTCACCGCACACGATGTTCATCGACGTGGCGACGTTTGTACGCTGCTGTCGAAAAGGTCTATGGGCTGTTTTCCTGCCGCGTTTCCTAGAATTGGAATTTCGCGGCCAACTTTCTGTGAAGTGGACGTGTTCCCTAATTCTTGAATTCAAGGGCCGACGCGTTTTGGGCCGGCGTCACCACGCTCCGCCGGCCGGTTCTCTCATGCGGCCATGGCCTTCTTCAGGTTGTCGTCGATTTTGTCGAGGAAGCCGGTGGTGGAAAGCCACTTTTGGTCCGGTCCCACAAGCAATGCCAAGTCTTTGGTCATGTAACCTGCTTCGACGGTGTCGATGCAGACCCGCTCTAGAGTTTCGGCAAAGCGCTTCAACTCTGCATTGTTATCGAGCTTGGCGCGATGGATGAGGCCGCGGGTCCAGGCAAAGATCGACGCGATGGAATTGGTGGACGTTTCCTTGCCTTTCTGGTGCTCGCGGTAGTGGCGCGTGACAGTGCCGTGGGCGGCTTCGGCTTCCATCGTCTGACCGTCGGGCGTGACGAGAACCGACGTCATGAGGCCGAGAGAGCCGAAGCCTTGTGCGACCGTATCCGACTGCACGTCGCCGTCGTAGTTTTTGCACGCCCAGATGTAGCCGCCGGACCACTTCAGTGCGGAGGCGACCATGTCGTCGATGAGGCGGTGCTCGTAGACGAGCTTGCGCTTGACGAACTCTACTTTGAACTCGGCCTCGTAGACTTCCTGGAAGATGTCCTTGAAGCGGCCGTCGTAGGCCTTGAGGATCGTGTTCTTGGTGGAGAGGTAGACGGGGTAATTCCGGTTGAGGCCGTAGTTGAGCGAGGCGCGCGCGAATTCGCGGATGCTCTCGTCCAGGTTATACATCGCCAAGGCGACGCCGGCGCCGGGCGCTTTGAACACCTCCTTCTCGATCACCTTGCCGTCTTCGCCGACGAACTTGATCGTGAGTGTGCCTTTGCCGGGGTACTTGAAATCGGTGGCCTTGTATTGGTCGCCGAACGCGTGGCGGCCGACGATGATCGGCTGCGTCCAGCCCGGCACGAGGCGCGGCACGTTCTTGCAGATGATGGGCTCGCGGAAGATGACGCCGCCCAGGATGTTGCGGATGGTGCCGTTGGGGCTCTTCCACATTTCCTTGAGGTTGAATTCCTTCACGCGGGCTTCGTCGGGCGTGATGGTGGCGCACTTGACGCCGACGCCGTGCTTCTTGATCGCGTTGGCGCTGTCGATGGTGATCTGATCGGAAGTTTTGTCGCGGTTTTCGACGGAGAGGTCGTAGTATTCGAGGTTCACTTCGAGATAGGGGTGTATCAGCTTGTCCTTGATGAGCTGCCAGATGATGCGAGTCATCTCGTCGCCGTCGAGTTCCACGACGGTGCCGGTCACCTTGATCTTCGTCATACGAATGAGCCTATTCGGTTAGCGCGGGCAGGAATGATGCGGCGCACCATAGGACGCGGCACCGTCTTCGCCAAGGGCCGACGGGCCGCACCCAGGATAAGACAAACGACCTGGGTTGGCTGGCGTCCAGCGCTTCGCTATAGGCGGGCGTAGCCTGGTCGCATGACCGCCAGGGCTGCTGAAGGGCGACCATGCATATCGAAACTATTGAAGGCGAGCCGCGCTTCCGGGATGTCCCGCTAAGCGTCATCGTGCACGCTTGCCATGAGAAGACGGTGGATGCCGGCCTTGCGGCGCTGGCGTTGCCGGGGCTCGACCGTGAAACGCTTGAACCGGTCCTAACCTACTGCGCGGAACTCAGATGCGAGGCGGATGCCGTCACATGTCCGGGTTGCAAGCGGCGCACGGAAGCGCAAGGCATAACGACGCTCGACGATTTCATTGCCCAGCATGAAGAAATCATCGTTGGCGACGGATCGGTGCGGCTCAAGGGGGCGGGCACGGGGCGGCTGACGACGCCGGCGCTCGCCGCGTTGGAGAAGACGTGGTCTGGCGAGAACTACTGGTTCTGGGCCCGTCGCGTGCTGCGCAAGCTAAGGCATGGGATCAGGCGTGCTCACATAAGGGGCAATGCGATCGCGTCTCCGGGGACAACGCCATCGGTGATCCTCATCGAGCCACAGCTTCCCGACAACATCGGCATGGTGGCGCGGGCGTGTGCGAATTTCGGTCTGGATGACCTGCGGCTCGTCGATCCACGGGACGGGTGGCCAAATGAGAAGGCGCGTATTGCTGCCTCGGGGGCGAACTACGTCATCGACGATGCGGCGGCCTATGAAACCTTCGATGCCGCACTCGGCGACCTCAACTGGATCTGCGCAACGACGGCGCGGCAAAGAGATTTGCGCAAGCCGGTACTCAAGCCCGAACAGGCCGTGGCCGAAATGCGCCGGCGGATCGAAGCCGGGCAACGGTGCGGGGTCGTTTTCGGGCGGGAGCGGAACGGACTGGAGACGCACGAAGTCGCCAGGACGGACGCGGTGGTCATGATCCCCGTGAACAGCCGGTTTGCATCCCTTAACCTGGCGCAGGCCGTTCTCATTCTTGGTTACGAATGGATGCGCGCGTCCGGGCAGGCGACGCTTGGCCGGGTGACGACGTTCGAGCAGCCACTCAATTCCGGGCTATACCTGAACGATCAGGCCCCGGCGACGCGAGAGGAGCTTTTGGGCTTTTTCGATCACCTCGAACTCGAACTGGAGCGGCAGGGTTTCTTTTCCTCGCCCGACAAGCGTCCTTCTGTCGTCAATAACTTGCGTACGATGTTCCTGCGTGCCGAGCCGACCGGACAGGAAGTGAAGACACTGCGTGGTATTGTTGCCACGCTGGTGAAGGCCAAGGGTCAGGGCCGAAAGTGATCCACAAAGGCCGCCTTGTTCTGGCCAAGTTTTGAGCCGAGCGATGCCCGGGAAAACGTCACTGGCCGTCAGTCCGGAGGGCGCTGGGGCGAGGGTCTTGCGGGTCCCGGGCCGGCGTTCTTTAAGTTGGTTTTGCGATCCGGGTGATGCCGGACTGGTTCTGGCGCACGCGACCGTAACAACGGGCCGGATAGGCCCAATCCATCAACAGGGGCAATGCAAATGCGAATGACGGTCTGGGCGGGGGCGATCGGGTCATGTGCGGCAGCCGGAATGCTCTTGGGAGCTGTTCAGGCTGCGGCGGCGCAGGAACTGAGCGAGAAGTCGGTCCGCTCGTTCATGGATTATGCCTGGTCGTTGACGCCGCAGCAGTTTTCCAAGCAGGACGGCACCGTCATCGTCATCGACAAGAAGAAGCCGGAAAGCGTTCTCATTCCGATGGATGTGGCCCGCGAGGTTATCCGGGTCGGGCGCTTGTCGGCACATGCACAGATCTGCGCTTTGCCTGACCATCAGGTGGTCAACCATCGCTCTTTGATGAAGCGCGAGGAAGAAAAGAAAACCTGGTCCGATCAGCAGATCGTCTACATCAATCAGTTGCACCTGACGACGGTAATGCTGCTGACGGGGCGGATCCGCGTGGTGGAGAAGGAAGGCGATAAGGAAGTGGTCGTCGACGACGGCAAGGGTACTCAGAAGACCTGCACGGAAGAAGAGCGGACCAAGGTGCGCGACACGATTACGGCCTACGTTCAGGCTGGCCCGAACTTCAAGATTCCGACGGGACCTGTCGCGGGGGCACCGGCGGCGGGCGGCGCGGCTCCTGCGGCTGCGGCCGCGCCAGCGGCGGCTCCGGCCTCCCAGACGGCCACCGGTTCGACGACCGTTCCGAAGTCGCCGTGACGGCCGGATCGCCGGTCGTATCGACCGCAGTTGACGAACACGCCGATTGGACATAGGAAACACCGGCGACGCGGGCCTACTGGGCCCGCGTTCGTTTTGCGCACCCGCGGTGCCTGGCCGTCACGCCAGGGACCTGTCGGCCCGGAACGCCCGCAAGGCGGGTTCGGGCAAAGGAGGGGGCGCTCCAAGTACGGCATGCCTGCTTTGGGCTGTGCCTGCAACTTTAATCTGGAGTGCTCTATAATGACCAAGCGCCATCCGGCGAAGCATAAGATCGACCGCCGCCTCGGTGAGAATATCTGGGGCCGGCCGAAAAGCCCTCTCAACAAGCGCGAAAGCCGCCCCGGCCAGCACGGCGAGCGCCGCGTTTCGAAGCTCTCGGACTTCGGGCAGCAGCTCAAGGCGAAGCAGAAGTTGCGCGGCTACTACGGCAACATTTCCGAGCGGCAGTTCCTGCGGCTCTTCAAGGAAGCCGCCCGTCTCAAGGGTTCGACGTCCGAGCAGCTCATCGGTCTTCTGGAGCGTCGCCTCGATGCGGTGGTTTACCGCGCGAAGTTCGTGCCGACGGTGTTCGCTGCGCGGCAGTTTGTCAGCCACGGCCATGTTTCGGTGAACGGCCGCCGCGTGACCATTCCGTCGTACCGGCTGCGCATCGGTGATGTGGTCGAGATCAAGGAAGCCTCGCGCCAGTTGCCGCTGCTGCTCGAAGCGATCAAGAGCGCCGAGCGCGACGTGCCCGATTATGTCGATGCCGACCACGGGAAGATGACGGCGAAGCTGGCACGCGTTCCGGCGCTGGCCGACGTGCCGTATCCGGTCGTCATGGAGCCGAACCTGGTGGTCGAGTTCTACTCGCGCTAAGCGGCTAACCTCTGCTAATTGGAAGCGGCCGGGCCAGAGCCCGGCCGTTTTCGTTTGCGGGGAGGGGCCATGCAAAATCCCATTTGGTTGGCGGCGGGTGCGGCGCTGGCCGGCATCGGCTTTCTGTTGATGCGCTGGGCGGGGCGGTACGACGCGACCGGGATCGCGGCCGATGCGGCATGGCGAATGGCCAAAACACGCAGCACGGCGGGCGCGCGGGACGAATTGGGCCGGGTCGTTGATGAGCAGTTGGCGGAAGTGCGTGCAGATGCAGCGCGGATTGGTCATGCGCGGACGGCGGTAAAGCACGGGACGCGGTTTTTCATCGCGCGCTTCGTGGGTATCGCCGGTTTGATTTTGATTGCGATCGGGCTCGCCATCATCGCGGCGGCGTTTTTCTGGGTTTGAGCGGGCTCAGTTGCGCCAGCGGCGGGCGGGATGGGTTGACAGGGTTACCGGATCGCCGGCGATGGGTTTGGGTTCGGGAAGCGCGCCGGGCCGGGGCAGTTGCCCGGAGTGGGCGGGCGCGCGGCGCGAGGGCACCGTGTTTGCCCAGCCGTAGGCGAGCATGGTGATCAGCGCGCTGGCGGCGAAGAAATAGACGCCGGGGAGGACGCGTGCCTCCGTGTAGCCGGACGAGTTCACGTAGAAAATCATCAGCGCCAGAACCATTACGTCCGTCATGGAGTAGCGGCCGAGCCACTCCATGGTGGCGATGGAGCGCTTGCGGAATTCAGGGGGAATGTCGGGCGAGGCTACGAGCGTCAGCAGGTAGAGCAGCTTCAGGAATGGAAAGAGGATCGAGAACAGGAAGAGCACCGTGCAGAGAAAGACTTCCTCCGATTCCCACAGCGCCCAGATGATCGTGCCGATCGAATGCTCGTTGGTCCACACATAGACGGTGGTGAAGCGGATCGACGGCAGGATAATGCCCAGCGCGAACGAGACGGTGGCGACGATGATGAGAAACGACAGCACGAAGTTGCGGAAGGGCGAGGCGGGGTTGGGAGGTTCGGGCTCAGGCACGGATGTTGCCGCAATGCCTTCGGTGCGCAGCCACGCGTAAGACAAGATCATCAAGACGACGGCGGCGGTGAAGAAGTAGACGCCGGCAAGGCTCGCCGCGTCGTACAGCCCCTGGGCCTTGATGAAGAAGATGGTCAGCGAGAGCACCAGAACGTCGTGCATGGACCATTTGCCGAGCCATTCGAGGGCTTTCAGGCGCCGGTGCTGGCGGACGAGTTCGGCGGCGGGCAGGGTCGATATGAGAAGCAGGTAGAGAAGTTTCAGGATCGGCAGGACGATCGAGAAGATCAGGACCGTCAGGCCGAGAAACATCTGGCCGTCGTGGATCAAGACTTCGACGGTGGACAGCAGCGAGTGTTCCGTCGACCAGAACACGTACTTGGTCAGCCGGATGATCGGCAAGGTGATGCCCAGCGCCAAGCACACGGCGGCACCGATGATGGCAAAGCTCAACAGGAAGCGCCGTCCGCCGAGCCGCATGGGGTGTCCGCACTCTGGTCAACAAGGCCGGCCGCGGGTCGCGGCGGCGAGACCTATCCTATCGGCCCGGGCGGTGGCGAAAAGGGGACTCGGTCAGCCGTGATGATGCTGATGCGGAATGCCCTTTTCGCAAATGAGGTCGTGCAGCTCGCCGGCCTCGAACATTTCGCGCATGATATCGCAGCCGCCGATGAACTCGCCCTTCACGTAGAGTTGCGGGATAGTCGGCCAGTTCGAATAGCTCTTGATGCCCTCGCGGATCGCCTGGTCGTCCAGTACGTTGATGTCTTTGAAGGGGACACCCAGGTGCTGCAGGATCTTTGTGGCGGTGGCGGAAAATCCGCACTGGGGAAAGCGTGCGTTGCCCTTCATGAACAGCACGACATCGTTGCTGTCGATCGTTTCCTTGATCCAGGCTTGGACGTCCTGTTCGCTCATTTTATAGCCTCCTGAAGGGCCTGGACCGGAAGCGCTTCCTTCTGCCCGGCCGGGATTATGGATTAAATGGGGGACGGGATTGAGCAAAGTCAATGGCGTGCAGTGACCGCCGTCCGGCAGCCGCGGTGATCCCTATTCCGGAGGCGCGGCGGTCGTGAGTTGGAGGGCATGCAGGACATTGCCCATTTCGCCTCCGAAGGCATCGTAAACAAGCTGGTGCTGGCGAACCCGCGGGAGGCCCTTGAACGCCGATGACACAACGTGGGCAGCCCAGTGATCGTTGTCGCCAGCGAGGTCCGTGAGACGAACATCGGCATCGGGCAGCCGTGCCTTGATGCGTCTTTCGATTTCGGCGGCGGACATCGGCATGGTGGGAATTCCTTCAGATGGAGCGTGCGCTATGCACGCTTGATCCCGGCGTTTCAAGAGGTTGTTTGGCGAAAGATGGTCCCCAGGTGAGTGATAATCGTCTGGAACCGGAGCGGTCGCGACCGCGTTGATCACCTCATGAAAATCCACGTTGTTGTCAATGGACGTGCGGGAACCGTTCTCGACTGGGACAGCGATTCCCTGGGCGAACAGATTGTGTCGGCCTTCCGGAACGAAGGCCACGAGGTAACCGTGCACATTGTGCCGCCGGACGAGTTGCCGCAGACCGTGCGCAGCGTGGTGGAGGCGGGCTGCGATGCCCTGATCGTCGGCGGCGGCGACGGTACGGTCAGGACGGCGGCAACGGCGCTCGTGGGCACGAACGTGCCGCTCGGCATTTTACCGCTGGGAACTTTGAACCGGCTGGCGCGCGATCTGAAAATTCCGCTCACCGTGCCGGAAGCAGCGGCCGCGCTGGCGCGCGGTCAGGTTGCGGCGATCGATGTCGGCGAGGTGAATGGCCGGATTTTTCTCAACAACTCGATACTGGGTCTGACGGTCGTTTATTCGCAGTACCGGCAGTCGGTTCGCGGCAAGCCTTTCACAGAGCGGATGCGGGGATACGCCAGCGCGATCAAGGAAATTCTTGTGAACCGCCGGCGCATGGACGTCGATATCGATCATGGGCAAGCCAAGATGCGGTTGCGCATTCTTTCAATGGCGGTGTCCAACAATCGCTATCAAGAACGGGCGAGCCTCATGATGACCAAGGAATCGCTCGATGGGGGGGAACTCGCGGTCTATGTCTCGCAGCATCCGTCCGGTTGGGGTCTCGTCCGTGGCGTCGTTCGCGCGATGTTGGGGCGGGTAAAGTCTGACCCAAACGTTATTCATTTCGCGGCGCACGAAATGGACGTCTCGGCCAAGCGGTCGCGGCTGAGGTTGGCGAACGACGGCGAATTGGAGATTGTCGAGATGCCGCTCCGGTATAGCATCCGGCCCGGCGCGCTGAAGGTGCTCGTGCCTGCTACGGAAACCAAGCTAGATGCTGAACGAACCGACGAAACAGTCCTCATCCGCTGACGTCGAGCCCGTGAAGAGCTGGAAAGAGCGGATACCGGTCGAAGCAGAGGTTCTACTCGGGCTTGCCGTGGTCGCGTCCGGCGTGCTCGCGTTCATATTCATTGCGGGGACGGTCCTCAACGGCGGCTTTCGCCAATTGGACGAAGCCCTGATCCTGGCCCTCAGAAACCCCGCCGATCTGTCCGATCCAATCGGACCGGCGTGGTTCGAGGAAGTGGTGCGCGATCTGACGGCGTTGGGCTCAACCGCAGTGCTGACGCTTGTGGTGGTGGCGGTATCCGGGTTTCTCTATCTCTCCGACCGGCCGCTCAGCGCGTTTGGGGTTCTCGTCTGGAGTGCGGCCGGGGCCGCACTGAGCAGTTTGAGCAAGATCGGGTTTGCCAGACCCAGGCCCGAACTCGTGCCGCATGGCGCGGAAGTATTCACGCATTCTTTTCCGAGCGGGCACGCGCTGTCGTCGGCCGTAATTTTTCTTACCCTGGGTGCCATGATCGCGGCGGCGCAGGATGAGCGCCGGATCAAGTTTTACGTGTTGGCGTTCGCGGTGCTGCTGACGATGCTGGTCGGCATGAGCCGTGTGTATCTCGGGGTGCACTGGCCGACGGATGTCTTGGCCGGATGGGCGCTGGGCGCGGCGTGGGCGACGCTCGGCTGGCTCGTAATGCGCCGCATGAGGAGTGGACCGGCGCGCGTCAGTGACCACCCAGAACGAGGGTCCTGATCGGGATCATCAAGGCTTGTGCGCGTAAGATGACGGCGTGCACGATCCCGACCGCATCGACCCCGTGCCACCAGACGCGCTTGAAGACATTCGGCTCCTTTTCGATCCGCTCGTGATTGTTGGAGTAGGCGTTGACGATGCAGCTCGATCCGGGCGTCACGGCATCCAGACCCCCGTCGAACATCGGCTCCAAGTACACGATGATCGAACCGGGTGCGCGCGCCTGCTGCAGGTCGACCAGTTGTTCCCCGGCACGGAATTGACCGGTCGCGATCACGTCCTGCACATCGACCACGACAAGCGGAATAATCGATAGGGGTTTCGACAGGCACGTTGCTTCCGCCGCCATGCCGACCTTCATGACCTGGGCCTCGATCTGACCGAAACCGGCGTGGAGACGGCGTTTGCCCTGACGGGTCGGAATAAGAACGCCGGCCGGCCGCATCAAAGCGCTCACGTAATCGCCGGCCTTCAAAACAAACTGTTCCAGCCTGCCATCGGTGGCGGCGTAAATCACCGTCTTGTCGAGTTCGACCTGGGCCTGCTCAAACGCGGCTTTTGCACTTTCTTTCTGTGCGGGCAGGAGGGTCGAGATCTGGGTTTCAGCGGCCTGGAGCGATGCTTCGGCCGCCGCGACCTGGCCTTTTCTGGCATCGACAGTGACTTGCAGTCTTTCAATTTCCCGGGCGGCGACGACTCCCGCATTTCTCAGGACGAGGTCCTGCTTGGTCCGCAGATCGTCGAGCGCCTGCTGCAAGGCGCCCTGTGCTTCGGTGATCCGGCCTTTCGCCTCCGCGACATCGGCCTTAGCCATTTCCATCTGCGCATCGACTTCGGAAACGCGGCGCTTGGCTGTCTCAAGGGCGGCTTCTTGCTTGGCGCTATCGAGTTTGAAGAGCTTGTCGCCCGCCCTTACATCATCGGCGATGGTCACGAACACCTCGTCGACACGCCCCGCCGACTCCGGAACGATCGGAACCGTGCGAAAGAAGGAAATCGCATTGGTGGTGGAAGGATGATTGTAGAAAATGACGGTGATGAGCAGCACCGTCAGAATGAGGCAGCCGGTGATGCCCCAACGCAGTTCGTACCAGACGGAATAGAGCGTGATCTCGTGGCCGATGCGCTTGCCTTGATAATAGTGCCGGTAGAGGTAGTCGGGCAGGATGGTGAAGAGCGAGCAGACGAGAATCTCAAGCATGGCTCAGCGCTCCGCAGTCGACGGCGCGGTTTCGCGCAGGGCTGTTGCCGGAGGCCGGGGCTCATCTGGAAGCGCGGGGCCGTGCTGAAATTTTCCGGCTGACGAGGCGGGTTCCGCATTGGCGGGCAGGTCGTCCGCAGGGGGCGGGAGTCCCGACAGTTTCTCCAATGACCGTGCCATGCGCTTCAAGGGTGTTACGAAGTCCGGCAAGTCGACGAGGGCGAGAAGCAGGGCGGCAACCCAGAAAGCGTGAATGTGTGTCAGCAGCGACAGCAGGCCCAGGACGGCGACGATCTCGAATTGCAGTTTCTTGTGACCGAGGCGTTCGGGCAGGGAGTGCA
>CAYWIF010000033.1:0-33768 GCA_964458265.1 uncultured Hyphomicrobium sp.
ATTTGGTGGGTGATCACAGGCTCGAACTGTGGACCCGCTGATTAAGAGTCAGCTGCTCTACCAACTGAGCTAATCACCCACTCGCCGCTGGAGGCGCATCGATCACGGCCCCAGAACGAAACGGGGTCCGTTGCCGGACCCGCGGGCGAGCATCTAGCACCCACGGCTGCGGCTGTCCAGCCCCGCGTTGCCGTTCGCGGACCGAAACGCAAGTCATTGAAAATATCCTGAAAATATCAGGCTCCAGCGTGGTTTCAGAATGCCGGCCGCAGACCACGCCGCCTATCGCCGTCCGCTCCCAAAGACCCGCGATCCGCCGCCGCCGAAAGCGCCAGACCTAGCGCCGCCATCAAGCTCATCATGGACGTCCCGCCGTACGACACGAAAGGCATCGGAACGCCCACCACCGGCACGAGCCCCGTCACCATGGCCGCGTTGACGACAGCATACAAAAAAATCGTCAGCGCCGCCCCGGCAATCAGCAGGCGCGCGAACCGCGTCTCAGCGCTCATCATCATCCGCCACAGCACCAGCACGAGCGCGGCCTGCAGGGCGAGCAGAACGACGGCACCCGCAAAACCCCACTCCTCCGCGAACATCGTGAAAATGAAATCCGTGTGCTTCTCCGGCAGAAAATCAAGCTGGCTCTGGGTACCCTTCATGTAGCCCGTTCCGCTGAGCCCTCCCGCGCCGAACGCGATCTTGGATTGCTGGATATGGTAGCCTGCTCCGAGAGGATCTGATCCCGGATCGAGAAATATCTCGATGCGCCGCTGCTGATAGCCGTGCAGCATCGACCAGATCAGCGGGGACGCGGCGGCGGCCAGCACCGCACTGGCCGCAAAATAAACGAGAGGCACACCGGCCATGAACATGATCCCGAGCCCGGTGATGGCATAGAGCATCGCCGACCCGAGATCGGGTTGGCGCACCGTAAAGGCGGCCGGAATCACAATCAGCAGGACCGGCACGGCCACCCACACCGCATCCCCCACGCGCTCTTTCGGCAGCCACTGGTAATAGGCCGCCAGCATCATGACGAGCGCCACTTTCATCAGTTCGCCCGGCTGGAACGACCCGAAACCGAAATCGAGCCAGCGCCGTGCACCCAGCACTTCGGTGCCGACCACCGGCACGAGCATCAGAAGACCGAGCGATGCAAGATAGGCCGGAGCCGCCACGCGCAGCCACGCCGTAGCCGGAACCGCGAGCATGACCATGATGCCGGCGAGACCCGCCAAAAAGCGCAGCCCATGCCGTTCCGCCCATGGCCGGAACGACCCACCCTCCACCGAATAGAGCGTTGCAATCCCGATCCCGCAAAGCAATGACACGAGCGCCATCACCGTCCAGTGCAAGCGCGGCACACCGCGCAACACATCGAGACCACCCGCCACAATGGCCATGCGCCTCATCGGATGACCTCCGCAACGCCGTTGGCGGCCAGCGACGGTTCCTGAATGATCAGGCGGGCTAATTCGCGTACCAGCGGTGCCGCCGTTTGCCCGCCGCTGCCGCCGTGTTCGACGACGAGCGACACCGCATACCTTGGCGCGGTGGCCGGGAAGAAGGAAACAAACAGCGCATGGTCGCGCAGTTCGTAGCGTTCCTCCTTCGGCGCCGCCTCCCGTCCCGATGCCCACACTTGCGACGTTCCCGTTTTGCCGGCGATCAAAACTTCGCCGGCGTCGAGAGCAGCGTTGCCGCCGGTGCCGTCCGGCGCATGCACCACCCCGATCATCGCGCGGCGCACCGCATCGAGTCCGTCCGGATTGATCTGCAGCGGAGGAAAGATTGGTCCCGCAGGCATCCGCTCGCGGCCAACCTTCACCAGCGTGGGCACGACAACCCGCCCCGTCGCCAGTCGCGCCGTCATCACGGCGAGCTGAAGCGGTGTCGCCAGCACATAGCCCTGACCGATACCGGCCAGGATCGTCTCTCCGCGCAACCAGCCCTTGCCCTTCACCGCGCGTTTCCAGCCGGTGGTCGGGATCAGGCCGTCTTTTTGACCGCCAAGCCCGCAGGCATAGGTCTGCCCGAGACCGAGCACCTTGGCCATGGCCGCGATGCGATCGACGCCCAGACGCTCGGCCAGATCGTAGAAATAGACATCGCACGACTTGCGGATGGCCTCCGCGAGATCGACCGCACCGTGCCCGCCGCGGTTCCAGCAGCGGAATGTCTCGCCGGCCAAGTGAAATGCTCCGCGGCACGAAACCCGCTCGCCGGTCGAGATCACGCCGGCCTCCAGGGCCGCCAGCGCCGTGACCATCTTGAACGTCGACCCCGGCGGGTAGAGCCCGGCCGCCGCCCGATTGATGAGCGGCTTGTGCGGATCGGCCTCCAGCCGTGCGAATGCCGGTTGGTCAAAATTCACCGTCAGCAGGTTGGGGTCGTAGGCGGGCGCTGACGCCATCGCGACCACTTCGCCATTCTCGACATCGATCACGACGGCGGCCGCGCGCTCGGAACCGGAAATCAGATCCAACACACGCTGCTGCAACGGCGCATCGATCGTCAGCGTCACATCCTGCCCGGATACCGGGTCGGACTCGCCGAGCACGCGCACGATGTCGCCGCGTGCATCGACTTCGACGCGCGTTGAACCCGTTTGTCCCCGCAGGTCTCGGTCAAGACCGAGTTCGACACCCGTCTTCCCGATCCGCGCGCCGGGCACCCTGAAGAGGGCCGTGTCATCGAGTGCGAACTGTTCGACGCTGCCCGTATGCCCGACCACGTGGCCCGTCGCCGTGCCATGCGCATACGTCCGGTCAAAGACGGCATCGACCTCGATTCCGGAAAGTTCCGGCGCATTGAGACCGATCGCGGCAATCGCATCGAAGTCGACGCCGGCTCGGACAAGGACCGGCCGCTTGCGCGCCGGAACTTTCGCCTTCGCGACGATGGCATCGATCTCGGCTTCGCTGAGCTTGAGGAGTTGAGCAATTCGCTCCAGTGCCGGTCGGATACGGGCCGCGTCGCCGGGACGCACCCACACCCGGAACCGTTCGATATTCGCAGCCAGAACCCGGCCATTCCGGTCGAGAATTCGCCCCCGTTTCGGCAGTATTGGCCGTTCGCTCATGCGATTGTCGTTGGCCAATGTGGCGAGCCGCCGGCCCTCCACCACCTGCAAGTAATAGACGCGCGCCGCGATTGCAGCGAAGGCCGCCGCTTGCACGCCACCTGCGATCAGGGCGCGCCGCGTGAACCGTCGCCGATCGTCGTCATCCTCGTCGCGAATGGTCATCCTCATACCCCGCGCACGAGACGGTCGTTCGCCGGCCGCACAGGGGCCGGATCGAGCGCCCTCAGCACGAAGGCAATCGCCGGATAGGACAGCGCGGTGACCCAAAAAGCCCACGCGAACGGACGCCAATCCGAAATGGCAAAGTGATAGAGCGATGCGACACACCAGGCGGCAATCACCAGCGCGAGCAGCACACCGGTGAATTGCGCCCACCGCGCCGCCGGACCGGATACCGGGAAGCGGTGCGCTTCGACACCCAGCATGTAGCTGACAAGATAAATCAGAGGCCAGTAGCCGAGCGGCCCGTTCGAGAGAACATCGACCACAAGCCCGGCGACAAATGGGACGGCCGCGCTCAGCCGCTCAGGATGCCGCGACGACCAGTAATGAATGGCCACGACCGGCAGGAACGGCAGCACGAACCGGCCGTCCGCCGGCAGTCCCCACGGCAGCACGGCGAGAACTGCCAACGTTCCAGTGGCAAGTGCCGGCACGAGTTGGTCACTGGCCCGCATCATGGTCCCGCCCCCGGTCCCCGTGCGCCCAGCCGGTCTTCGAGAGGCGGCAAATCCGAAGCACCCGCGTCATGGAACAGAATGCTCACATACTCGAGCCGGTCGAGATCGGCATGAAGTGCCACGGCCGGACGCTCGCCGGCCGTCGCGACGGCGCCGATCCTGAGCCCGCGCGGAAAAAGCCCGCCGATCCCCGAGGTCGTCACCTCGTCGCCCGCATTCACCGTCACGCCGGGCGCGAGAAACGTCAGTCGCGGCGTGGCACCGTTGTCGCCTGCCAGAACAGCGCGCGCGGCGCTCACCCCGACGAAGACCGGAATCCGGCTGTCCGCATCCGTGACCAGCATCAGCCGCGACACACCTTGCCCGACAACCGCGACGCGCCCTGCCAGGCCGTTGCCCGCCAGCGCCGGATACCCGGCTTTCAGCGCCTCGCCCTCACCCGCATTGATCATCGCCGACCGCGCGAACGGTCCCGCCGAGGTCGCCATCACGCGGGCAGTCACGAAAGGAATGTCCACGTCGCGCGCCGCCTTGGCCACGGCGCCAAGTTCGGTCAGTTGCCGTTCCAGATCCTTGGCGCGCGCCTCCCAGCCTTTGAGTTGCTGATTTTCGTTGTTGAGACGCTCCACGTCGCCGGCTTGTTCGAACATGCGGGCCGCCGCCCACCCGGCCGTGCGGAGCGGTTCCAGCGGAATCATGATGGTTCTGAGCAAAGGGCTCACACCATCCGCGATCGCCACGCGGGCCCCCGCGATGTAGCCATGATCGAGACGGCTCAGCACGAGCAGCGCCACGGACGCGAACAGCAGCACCGGTACCAGCATGCCGCCGCTCTGTGGCCGGGACATCGCGGCCTCCGCCGGGCGCCTGCGAAACTGGTCGTAACCCACATACCGCATGCCACGCCTTCACATCTGTGCACGCTTGTCCATGCCGCGCTTCAAGGGCGGATCAAAAGATGTTCCCGCCCCGAAATTTTTTCCAACAGCATCGCAGAACCGCGCACGACGCAGTGCAAGGGATTGTCGGAAACATGGAACGGCACGCCCACGCGCTTGGCCAATTCCTGGTCCAGCTTGTGCAGCAGCGCGCCGCCCCCGGTGAGACAAATCCCCCGGTCGCAAATGTCGTTCGACACCTCCGGCGGCAGGTCTTCCAGCGTCCGCTCGATGAACTCCGCCATCGCCTCGATCGGCTCGTCCAGCGCTTCGGCGATGTGCTGCGGGGTGAGAACGGTGCTCTTTGGCTTACCGTTGCGCAGATCGCGGCCGCGAATGTGGATTTCGCTCGCCAGCCCGTTCAACTGGCGCGAAGCCGACCCCGCCTCGATCTTGATCCGCTCGGCGTTGGCTTCGCTTATGAGCAACTGATGGTCGCGCCGGATATAGCGGATGATTGCCTCGTCCATGGCATTTCCTGCGGCACGCAGCGAGCGCGCCTCGATGACGCCACCCAGAGACAGCACCGCGATGTCCGTCGTCCCGCCCCCGATATCGACCGCCATGGACCCAACCGGCTCGTCGATCGGCAATCCCGCACCGATCGCGGCGGCAACAGGTTCTTCCACGATGTAAACCTTGCGCCCTCCCGCCTGCACGGCGGTCTCATAAACGGCGCGCCGCTCGACAGGCGTGGCGCCCGCCGGCACGCAAATGAGAATTCGCGGCCGGCCCAGTCCGAGAAACTTCGTCCGCGTCCTGCGGATGAACTGGCGCAGCATTTCTTCCGTCGCCACGAAGTCGGCGATCACCCCGTCGCGCAACGGCCGGATCGTCTCGATCGAACCCGGTGTGCGCCCAAGCATCTGGTGCGCGTCCTGCCCGACGGCCAGCACATGCCGGTGCCCCGGCCCCGTGCGCACCGCCACAACCGACGGCTCGTCGATCACCACGCCGCGCCCCATCACGTGAACCACCGTGTTCACCGTTCCAAGGTCGATGGCGATGTCATCGCTGAAGGGGCTGACCGTGGGTAAACGCATGCAACGAACTCGAAACGAAGCGCCCCGCGATAGTTTGGAGCGAAGCGCGAAAGAGGATTGAGGCGGCGCAACCCCGATGCCGCTCGACCCCCCGTAAGGGCCGCGAACGCCTGGGAGAAGCCCTCACCCCAGCCGCAGGCCCACAACAATCCCTAGCGCGTTGACGCGATGTGCGCCAGATCGCAGGCGCCACGATAAACCGCGTTCCGGAAAAGCAATTTCTCGGCACCCAACGAAAAAAGGGCAGCCGGAGCCGCCCTTCTCACGATTCAACATCACGTCCGCTCAGAGCTGTTGCGCTTGCGCCACCTTTTGGCGCTTAACCATCAGCTTATTCAGCGCCGCAACATAAGCCTTCGCCGACGCCACCATCGTGTCGGTATCGGCACCCCGCCCGGTCACCACGCGGCCGTCTTCCTCAAGCCGCACCGAAACCTCCGCTTGCGCATCCGTACCCTCCGTGACGGCGTGCACCTGATAGAGTTCCAGCCGCGCCGAATGCGGCACGAGCATCTTGATGGCGTTGAACGTTGCATCGACCGGCCCATTGCCCTGCGCCTGCACGGTCGATGCGACCCCGTCAACGTCCAGCGTCAGCGTCGCCGCCTGCGGCCCGACCGTCCCCGCAATAACGGTCAGCGCCGCCACCTTCATCCGGTCGTGCGCATGGGCGATCTCGTGATCGACGAGCGCCTCGATGTCCTCGTCGTAAATGTGCTTCTTGCGGTCG
Source organism: uncultured Hyphomicrobium sp. (assembly GCA_964458265.1). GTDB lineage: Bacteria > Pseudomonadota > Alphaproteobacteria > Rhizobiales > Hyphomicrobiaceae > JAGVSR01. The sequence continues at coordinate 6,480 of CAYWIF010000033.1, forward strand.
GCCAGCGCCTTGAACCGGTTGAACGCATCCTCGAACGCATTCTCGCCCAGTTCGAAGCCGAGTTCGCGCAGCTTAGTCCGGAACGCATTGCGCCCGGAATGCTTGCCCATGACGAGCGACGTCTTCGCCACGCCCACCGACTCCGGCGTCATGATCTCGTACGTCTGCTGATATTTCAGCAGGCCGTCCTGATGAATGCCGCTCTCGTGCGCGAAGGCATTCCGCCCGACGATGGCCTTGTTGTACTGCACCGGGAAATTCGTCACCGACGAAACGAGCCGCGACGCCCGCGACAGCATGGCCGTATCGATCCGCGTATCATACGGCAGAACGTCCGCCCGCGTGCGGATCGCCATCACGACCTCTTCCAGCGCCGCATTTCCCGCCCGCTCGCCGATGCCGTTGATCGTGCATTCGATCTGCCGCGCGCCCGCGTCGAGTGCCGCCAGCGAATTCGCCACCGCCAGCCCGAGATCGTTGTGGCAATGCGTGGAAAACACCGCCTTGTCCGAATTCGCCACGCGCTCGCGCACCGCCTTGAACATTTGAAAGTATTCCTGCGGCGTGGCGTAGCCCACCGTATCGGGCAGGTTGATCGTCGTCGCGCCCGCCTTGATCGCCGCGTCCACGCACTGGCACAGATAGTCGATCGGCGTGCGTGTGGCATCCATCGCCGACCACTCGACATCCTCCACGAGGTTGCGCGCCCGCGCCACCGTCGCCGTGATGATCTCCAGAACTTCCGCCTGCGATTTGCGCATCTGGTATTCGAGATGGATCGGCGAGGTCGAAACGAACGTGTGGATGCGGCCGCGCCTGGCGTGGCGCACAGCCTCTCCCGCCCGGTCGATGTCGGCGTTGATGGCGCGTGCGAGCCCCGCCACGGTGGCGTTCTGCACCCGGGCGGCGATCGCGCTCACCGCATCGAAGTCGCCTTGCGAAGCGATCGGAAAGCCGGCCTCGATGATGTCGACGCCCAGCGCGTCCAGGCAATCGGCCACCTCGAGCTTTTCTTCATACGTCATCGTCGCGCCGGGGCACTGCTCGCCGTCGCGTAAGGTGGTGTCGAAAATGACGACGTGGTCTTTCGTTGCGGTCATGGTCCAGTCCTAGAATTTGGGCCCGGCGGCGCGCGGTGCGCACGGGGCGATCGGTCCTCTGTCAGTCCTGATGCCTCCCCTGAGTGGACGCCGCGCGGACGATCCGCGCAGCCGTCCGGCTCAGGGGCCGGTAAGGAGCAGAAGCAACGAAGGGAGAACACTGGCCCCGGCACGGCCGCCGGCGCTCCGCAGCGCGGCTGCGAAGGGAAATGCGAATCCGAAGCGGTCGGCGGACTGCGGCATTGCCTGAAATCTCGGGTCCAATCTGCGCCAACTCGTACAGTATGGCGAAAAGGTTGACAATGCGCTGCAACAAAGCACCGTGTTCGCCCGCGAGGCCCGCCGGTCCCTGTCAGCGGCCGGTCATAGTGAGGCTGTTAAGCTGCGGACTGAAAGCAAATCCCGTCCACTCAAATCACTGGCCCACATGACCGATCCGGCTACCGTCCCCCGCTACCCCACGACCATGATCCGCCTGCACTGGCTGACGTTCCTGCTCGTGGTCCTCGGCTATACCTTCATGGAATTCCGCGAAATTTTTCCCCGCAACAGCTTCGGCCGCGAATTCATGAAGGCCGCTCACTACTCCCTCGGCCTCACGATCCTGGGGCTGACGATTGCCCGTCTCGTCATCAAACTCACCGGCGAACCCGCCCCCGCCATCGACCCACCGCCTGCGGCCTGGCTTCGTGCAGTCGCGAAACTTGGCCACGCCGCGATCTACCTGTTCCTGATCGCCATGCCGCTTCTCGGCTGGGCAACGCTGTCCACCGAAGGCGATCCCGTTATCTTCTACGGACTGGAAATTCCAGGCCTCCTCGCTCCCGACAAAGTTCTGAGCGGCCGCCTCGAAGAACTCCACGAACTGGGTGGCAAGATCGGCTACTTCCTTTTGGGAGCCCACGCCCTCCTCGCCATCCTCCACCACGCCGTCGTCAAAGACACCACCCTCATCCGCATGATGCCGAAGCGGGCGGGATAAGCGGCACCATCGCTGCCGCCGTTGCCGTTCGCTTTGGAAGCGGACATCGGAGCCCGCCCGTATGTGGCAAAGTGGCTATCTGTAGTTCGCCCGAAGAATGCGTTATTCGCCGACGACCTTGCGGACGAGATCTGCCACGTTCTTGGCGCCCAGCTTCCGCATGACATTGGCACGATGGAAATCGACAGTCCGCGGACTGACGCCGAGCAGCCAGGCTGCTTCCTTGCTGGATGCCCCCCTGACGATCTGCGCCATCGTGATCCGCTCGCGTGGCGTCAGCGATTCGTGCCCCTCGAACGGCTTCACCAACAGATCAAGGGCGCCATTCAGCCGACTGATTTCGAGCCGCGCTCGCTTAAGCTCTGGCGTCGCCAAGAACTCCCACCGGCCGTTTCGCCGGGCGATGGTGCAGTTGTGCGCTCGCGCAACGTCGAGAATGTCCACCGCTCTGCTTGCTTGCAGGCAATACGTGCATAGGACAATCATTTTCTGGTCGACGACCGAACGGTCGAGTTCCTCCTCGTACTCGCAGAACGACTTCCAATGGTTGGTTGCGATCCAAAACGCATTGCCGCTCACCCGCATCCCATCGTAGCCAGAACTCAAAGCGCGCGCGAGCTTAGCATTCCAGCCATTTGTTATGCGCGTCATAGAAAACTCGCCGCCCTTGAGATACCAATCCGTGCCTTTGATGACTTCCAGTTGTCCCGACGAAAGATACCGGTCGAGGTCGGGCAAGACGAGGCGTAGGGCAGCCTTAGCAGCGTCTTCTGCAATCGGGTCGGACACCGCCCACACGCAGAATTCGTTAGCCTGCAATCCGGCTGCAACATATTGCCCGACGCTGTCGAGCAGGTCGTCCTCGGTCTCGTAAAAAACGCAGATATGTGTACCCCACGGCATGGCGCCCAACACCTGGATGCCAGTCTCCCGCGGAGCGTCCTGCCCATTATCGAGGTCTAATGCGTCACCTTTCGCCCGGCGCGCCTTAGCTGCATCTGACCTGGGTCGAGCCACGCGCGTCCCCCACTACAGCCTGCGGATTGTAAATAACAATCGAAGAGCGCGCTTCCTGTCGGAGCTGCGGCTCAGTCCATCCTCGTAATAATACCAGTATCCGCCTTTCCAGGTAATTTTGCCAGTGTCCGTCGATGCCGGAAGCTGTTCTAAGCTCTTCGACGAAATCACGACACCGAAGCAAGGTAACGTTCTGATATGCAGAGAAAATCGACGCATGATGACCGTGGGACACCTAACCGCGACGAAGGACTGCTGTCGTTTGAGCGTGCCATTTGCAACGTCATTGCTGATTTGCCGGTAGCAACCATCCATCGCCAACGTTCACTGCTGAGGATCGTGCCGACAGGTGCAGGCATGCCTATTGGCGTCGAGGCTGTTTCTGCAAATGATTACCTCTTTTCGGTTGGTGGATGGTCTGACTACTTTCCCCTAATTGAGCCAATGCTACGGCTTACGGTCCTCGCCCTTCATGGAAAACTGCGCGTCGTCGACACCTATCGCGGCAATAAAATTTGGCGACATGAGGTAGAAATACTCAATTCAGAAGGAGAGTGGTGCAGCCTTGCACAATTGGCATGCGTGCGTTTCGCGTTCTTTGAAAAGATCACCGACAAAAAAACGACCAGTTACCCTTTGTCGAGAAACATCTAGATCATAGCAACTGGAATGGGCGGGGTAATCAATATGTACGATATTTGGAAGTTAAGCCCCGGAATATTGCTGTTGGCAGTGGCTCATATAGTCGTTCTTTCTGTCGCTTCGGACCTCAACGAATGCCGCAATTCAACCTTGCGCGTGCCCAAGACAACTAGCGAGTTAATGCACCCTGATACTGTCCCGAAGTGACAAGCTGCCCGGTGAAATCTTCCGCGAATTTGCAACCCTTGCGCCTTCTGCCCTGCTGGTCGGTTCTAACACTTCGTTGTCATGCGGAAGGTGAGTACCAAGCCCGTAGCCCGAAGGCGGGTTAGCGTGAGCCGTTACCCGTCGAAGCGCCCACGAACAAAGCCGCATCGCAAACACCTACGCAAGCCTCGGCGGGTTACAGTGCTCGCTCTTTTTTGCGCTGCCGATTCACGCCGCGCACAAGTTCGTGCGCGACGATCGGAGCGCTCACGCTCCGGCTGCGCGCCTAACCCGCCCTACACATCGAACCTGCGGCGATACTTATCCCCACCCCCACATCCCTCCCCTACACTCCCGGCATCCCACCGCATTCGGCAGGGAACAGGCTCGAGCTGGGATCCTGTTTGCGGAAGGGGAGCGGAACGGAGCGCCAGCTGGGTCAGTCAGCCTGGGGGACCGCTGCCGGCGGGGGAGTAAGAACCCCGTTCAACCTGTGTTGAGATGCGCGCAGGGTGGTGGCACCGACGCTTCGAAAAGGGGGCCCACCCCCGTCGTCCGTGGCGAGGCCGGTGCGTCGCATCAGTCTCTACAAACGAAATCGCAAGCGCGCCGGTCTTGCCCCCTGCTTTTCCTCACCCGACTCCGCGCCCGAAGCGGGAAATTTCGCGTGCCACTCTCAATCCCCCTCCCCTTGACGGGGAGGGGTGAGGGGTGGGGTGAAACAACATGCGGTCGGGTGGATCTACACGCTGCGGATCAAGCAAAGTCATGGATTCAGGCACCCCCACCCCTGCCCCTCCCCGCAAGGGGGAGGGGTAAGTGAGGCCCCCCCGCACGCACCCTCAAACTTCGATCGTGCCCTCGCTCACGCGCACCGAGTGGCCGCCGATGCGCACGCTGTCGAGTTTCTGACCTTCGATTGTCAGCACCAGCGAAACAAAGCTCGGCCGCTGCATCTCGAATCCCTGCTCGATCGTGCGCCGGTGCGTGCCATCGGGCAGCCGGTCGAAGCGCGCAATCACGCCGGCAAAACACACCGCCGCCGAACCCGTCGCCGGATCTTCCGGTACCCCGGCATCGGGCGCGAACATGCGGACATGAAACGACGACAGCGTATGTTCGCACTGGCGCGTATAGAGATACGCGCCAACAAGTCCCTGCTGCGAAAACGCCGCCGCCCAGTGGCTGCCGTTGATCCGCGCCCGCGCAATCGCCTCGCGCGACGCAATCGGTACGAACGCAAAGGCATTGCCTGCAGCAAAGCAAACCGGACGATGGTTCTCGAAACCGATCTCACTGGGAATGAGCCCGAGGCCGGCCGCAAGCACGTCCACCGGTGGCAACGCTCCGGCCTCGACCGGAACCTTAGGCGCGTCGAATTCCGCGAACGGCGCGTGATCTTTCTTCAACCGCACGCCGACGCGCAATGTCCCGATGCTCTCCTCCAGAACGATAAGCGCATCGGCCTCACGCCCCTGCCCGAATTTGTTCTCCGCCAGCAGGGCCGCCGTGCCGACTGTGGGATGCCCTGCGAACGGCAGTTCTTTGACCGGTGTGAAGATGCGAATTCGCGCGGAGTGAGCGGGATTTTCCGCCGGCAGCACGAACACCGTCTCCGACAGGTTGAACTCCCGCGCGATGGCCTGCATCTGCGCGTCCGTCAGTCCGCCCGCGCCATGCACGACGGCCAGCGGATTGCCGCCGAAACGACGGTCGGTAAAAACATCTAACGTGCTGAAGGAAAGCCGCATCGGTCCCCACCAAATCCATCCGAATGCCGGCACTTACCGCATTCCACGTGCCGCTCCAAGTTCTGCCGTGCAACCGCCGTCACGAACTCAGCGCGGTGCCGGCCTGGCGCCCAGCAGATAGCGCAGCAAGGCATCCGCATAAATGGGCATCGGCAGCCCGTCGAGATCGTCCACGTCCCTGACCGCCACGATCTCCTCCAGTTCCGAGGCCGCATCGCCAGCGAGTGTTCGCCGCATCGCCGCCAGCACGTGCTTCGCCTCACCGTCAGCCACGAACTCGACGGCAACCGACACCTGCTGTCCCACCGTCGTCACGAGAAATCCTTCGCTGACCGCCAGCGTCCGGGCCGCAAGCCCGGTCTCCTCCTCCACCTCACGCAGAACGCTGGCACGAATGTCGACCTCGCCCGCCCCATCCACATCGCGCGCGTCGATGAACCCGCCCGGCAGATAAACGAGCCCGGCGTTCAAGTTCCCCGCACGCTGCCGGCCGAGTAGAATGGCCCCATCGTGCGACCGGATGATCGCCGAGCCGAACACATCGCACACCGACGTATCTCGTTGCCCGGTTTCCCTCCAGTAGAGGAACGCCTTGAAGTCCACCGGGATCAACTGCCCCGTAAGAGCGCCATTCCTGATCGCATGCGACGCCAGCATGTAGATGCGTCCATTGAAGTAGGCCGGATTTTCCGCCGCGCGCCGCGCCCAGTGCGCGTCGATCTCGGCAGCGTGCTGGTCCGCGAACGGCCACGGCGCATCGCGTGCGACGAGATCGCAAGTCTGGACGAACGTGACCCGTGACGCTGGCATCGATAACCCCGCAACCGAGGCGGACCCTAATCGGACCCCAAGGTCCGCCGCAATGCCGTCGTGGCGCCGCCTACGTTTTCCTGCTTCATTCGGCGCTCAACCGGCAAAACGGCAGGCACCGGCGCGAGCGTGAACACAGGGCGGGACATGGGCGCGAATTGGCAGTCCGCCAGGGGGATCGGGATCGCGGTGCTCATTGGGTTGGCGGCTGCCGTTCTCCCGGCCGGGTTGCGGGCGCAGACCCTGCCATCGTCCTCGCCGCTCGGCCCCTTGCCGCCGGGATGGACGGTCTCGCTCACCGATGTCGTCGCCATCTTCTCCGGCCCGACCGGCGAGGGCAGCGTCACCATCGTCGCGCCACCCGTGATGACGGCCGAGGGCGACATCAAAAACGCGATCATCGAGACCGCCCCATCCTTGATCGAAGACCTGTTCGGTGAACCGCGCCCGGGAGGTGACCCCACCCCGCTCCCCGCTTCCGACTATGTGGCGCCGGGCTTGCTGGTGCCCCTCACCGTCGAATTGGAAGACGGCAGCGAGGCGCGCATCGAAGCCACGGGATATCCCCTCCGGGGCGGACGGTTGCAGCTCTTCCTCATTGCCGCGCCCGCATCGATGAGCAGCACCAATCCGGAATTGCGAACGGCGCGCACGCTCGTCGATCAGTGGCGCGCGGCTGGCGTCGTCGTGAACGAAAATCTCACCTCGGACTTGGCAGCCCCCACTGAACCCGCCGCAAGCGAAGACGGCACCGCGCCGCCGCCGGTCACGCCCACCGCCGACCCCGACGACATGGTGGAAAACGTGATTTTCTTCCTCCGCTTCGCATTCGACGGAACCAATCCGAACGCCGCCGGCGAGCCGTCCGCCATCACCGCCGTGCTCTTGAAGGACGGCCGCGTGTTCGAAAGCGAGGCGCGTTCGCCGGCCGACTTCGACCCCGCAACCCGCCCTCCCGGCAGCCCGGGCACCGGCCGGTGGCAACGGGATGGCGAAGCCTATGCGCTGGCCTTCGCCGACGGCACGCAAGGCACCGCTGTCGCAGGCGCCGCCAAAACACTCGCCGCACCAGCAGCCATGGCCTTCGCCGGCCGGTACATGGCCATCGGCGGGCCAGCGTCCACCCGTCTCACCGCCACCATCGAATTCTATCCCGACGGCAGCATCCTGTTGAAAGACGAGAACGCGACATCGAGCGGCGCGTACGCGATCTCCGGCCGGACGATCCGTCTCAGCGTGCCGGGAGAAACAGATGCCGCTTACGTCTTCGGCTATCGCGGCGATGCCGCCGCCCCATCGCTCGTCATCGTCGGCAACCGCATTTACGAACGGGCGGACGGATGAAAAAAGCCCGCGGACCATTGGTCCGCGGGCTTGATGCTTGCAAATTATTGGGACCGGCTAGTTGCGGCCCTTGTCGACCAGCTTGTTCTTGCCGATCCACGGCATCATGCCGCGCAGCTTCGCGCCGACCTCTTCGATCTGGTGCGCGTCGTTGTTGCGCCGTGTTGCCTTGAAGCTCGGCTGCCCCGCCTTGCATTCGAGCATCCAGTCGCGCGTGAACCGGCCCTGCTGAATGTCTTCCAGAACGCGCTTCATCTCCGCCTTCGTTTCCGGCGTGATGATCCGCGGGCCGGTTACGTACTCGCCGTACTCGGCCGTGTTCGAGATCGAATAGTTCATGTTGGCGATGCCGCCTTCGTAGATGAGATCGACGATCAGCTTCACTTCATGCAGGCACTCGAAATAGGCCATCTCCGGCGCGTAGCCCGCTTCCACGAGCGTCTCGAAGCCGGCGCGGATCAATTCCACGAGGCCGCCGCACAGCACCGCCTGTTCGCCAAATAGATCGGTCTCGCACTCTTCCTTGAATGTCGTCTCGATGACGCCCGAACGGCCCCCGCCCACGCCCGAGGCATAGGACAGAAACAGGTCATGCGCATTGCCCGACTTGTTCTGGTGAATGGCGATGAGGCACGGCACGCCGCCGCCCTTCAGATACTCGCCGCGCACGGTATGACCGGGCCCCTTCGGCGCCACCATGCCGACGTCCAGATCTTCGCGCGGCTCGATCAGATTGAAGTGCACATTGAGACCGTGCGCGAACATGAGCGCTGCACCCTTCTTCATATTCGCGTGCAGATGATCGCGATAGATATCGGCCTGCAGCTCGTCCGGCGTCAGCATCATGATCACGTCGGCCCACTTGGCGGCCTCCGCGACTTCCATCACCTTCAGGCCTTCCTTCTCCGCCTTCGCGGCCGTAGCCGATCCCTTGCGCAGGGCGATCGCCACGTCCTTGACGCCGCTGTCGCGAAGGTTGAGCGCATGTGCGTGACCCTGGCTGCCATAGCCGACGATGGCGACCTTCTTGGTCTTGATGAGGTTGAGGTCGGCATCACGATCGTAATAGACGCGCATTGGCTCTCTCTTCGGTCTCTTCTTCGGTTGGAACGTGGTCGGCCGGCACTTTGCGAAACCCGGCAGGTAACATCCCGCCTTGGCGATGCGGCCGTTCTGAATGCGAAAACGGGGCGCGGAATTAGGTCCGGGCCATCCCTTATCGCGCAGTTAACGGAACTGCAACCTTAGTCGCGTTAAGAGTTCGTATCTGTTTAGCGTCGCCTGTCGGGTTAGAACCATGAAGCGCCCCCTGAACGTCCGCGGCCTTGCCGTGCTCGCATTCCCCCTCGCCCTTGCCGGCTGCGGCAATTCCTCCGAAGAAGCCGCGCCCAAGGTCCTTATCCCGCAGTTCGTCGTGACATCGGCCGTCGATTGCGCCGACAACACCACGCTGGACTACGATGTCTGCGCCAGCCTCCTGCAGAAGGCCATCGCGCAGCACGACAAGACCGCCACGGCCTACACCAAGCTCGCCGACTGCGAGAAGGCCGAAGGCACGAACCATTGCAACCGCATGGGCGAAAAGAAGTACACCCCGCGCATCGCCGCCTTCCAGATCACGATGCACGAGCAGCCCGTGGCCGAACCACTCTATCCCTCCAAGAAGGGAACGGCATCGTTCCGCACCGCTGCGAATGTAGAAGTTCTGCCCGACGCCGAGTCCTACACCTTTACCAAAAGTGCGGCCGACGCCTCGCACCTGTTCACGGGCGGCAAGAAAAAGAGCAGCGGGATGTTCTAGGCTCGCCGAACGGCGGCGCTCACATTGCCGCCGCGCCGCGCCCGATGGCGGCCACGCCCGTGCGGCTCACTTCGACAAGGCCTAGCTCGCGCATCAATCCGATGAAGGTCTCGATCTTCGAGGCCTTGCCGGTAATCTCGAAGACGAAGTGCTCCGTCGAGGTATCGACGACCTGAGCCCGGAAAATCTCCGCCATCCGCATCGCCTCGATGCGCTTTTCTCCCTTGCCGGCCACCTTGATGAGCGCCAGCTCGCGTTCCAGTGAGATCCCTTCGCCGGTCAGATCGCGCACCCGATGCACCGGCACGAGCCGTTCCAACTGATGCTTGATCTGCTCGATCACGGCCGGCGTGCCGCGCGTCACGATGGTAATCCGGGACACATGCTTGTCGTGCTCGGTCTCCGTGACGGTCAAGCTGTCGATGTTGTATCCCCGCGCGGTGAACAGGCCGATCACCCGCGCCAACACACCCGGTTCGTTATCGACGAGCACGGAGAGCGTTCGCGACACGACCTCCTGCACGATGCCGGGACCGACATAATGGCTTTGCGGATTGGGGTTTGCCATGGCTCTTCAATTTTTCTCTTTTGCTTTGTCCGTCTCGTCGAGTTTGCCGCCCAGCGCGTCGATCTCCGCCGCCGAGTTCGGAAACACAGTCTTCAGAAACACCGGCAGCCCGTGCATGTCGATTTCCGACTTGATGGTCTGCGCATCCACGGTGCCGATCTTGTATTGATTGAATGCTGCGACCAGCCGCCGGCCCATCGCCTGTCCGATCACTTCGGCGGTCGGCGCACCGCTCCGGCGCAACTGCTCAGCCGGCATCCGGCTGTAGACCCGTGCTAGCAGTTTGCTTTCAAGGTAGTCCTGCGCGATGCACCCCTCGAATGCCGCCGAGTAAGCGCTGCCAAGACCGTGCGTCCGGTAGCAGGCATCGACATGCTTCATGGCAGCCTCAGCCCCACGTGTCCGTTGGATCAGCCCGATCCGCTGCGCCGCCTCGCGAATATTGGCGGCCCGGTCCCAGGTAATTGCCAGGGCAGACGGCACCGCGCCAACTGCGGGCGGGGAAACCTGCGGCGGCGCAGCCGTCTCCGCGCCCACCGCGTCGCTGAGCGACACGGCAAGGAGGGCGCAAAGTCCCGCTGCGGCCCGCGCTGCCCTCACACCAGCACCTTGCCTTCCTTGCCGATGGCCTTCTCGATCGCCTCTTCGCTGACTTCGCCCAGCAGCATTTCGTTGTGCGCCTTGCCCGACGGTATCATCGGGAAACAGTTGGCCAGCTTCGCCACGCGGCAATCGAAGATCGTCGGCACTTTTGTGTTGATCATGTCGAGGATCGCATCGTCGAGATCCTCCGGGTGCTCGCAGCGCATCCCGCGCCAGCCGTACGCCTCCGCCAGCTTCACGAAATCCGGCAGGCTTTCCGTATAGCTGTGCGACAGCCGGTTACCGTGCAGCAGTTGCTGCCACTGCCGGACCATGCCCATGTACTCGTTATTCAGGATGAACACCTTGACCGGCAGGTTGAATTGAACCGCCGTCGAGCATTCCTGGATATTCATCAGGATCGACGCGTCGCCTGCGATGTCGATGACCAGTGACTTCGGATGCGCAAGCTGCGCGCCGATTGCCGCCGGAAGGCCATAGCCCATCGTTCCAAGCCCGCCGGAGGTCATCCAGCGGTTCGGCTCTTCGAAATTGTAGTATTGCGCCGCCCACATCTGGTGCTGGCCGACTTCGGTCGTGATGTAGGTGTCGCGGTCTTTCGTCAATTCATAGAGCCGCTGGCAGGCATACTGCGGCATGATCACGTCCTTCGAGTTCTTGAAGGACAGCGACTTCTTCGCCCGCCAGCCGTCGATCTGCTTCCACCAGGATTTGATCGCAGCCTTGTCGATCTGCGGCGCTTTTTGTTTCCAGATGCGCAGCATTTCTTCCAGCACGTACGCGCAGTCCCCGACGATCGGAATATCGACCCGCACGTTCTTGTTGATCGATGATGGGTCGATATCGACGTGGATCTTCTTGGAATGCGGCGCGAACGCATCGATGCGGCCCGTAATCCGGTCGTCGAACCGCGCACCAATATTAATCATGACGTCGCAGTCGTGCATCGCCCAATTCGCTTCGTACGTGCCGTGCATTCCGAGCATGCCGAGCCATTGCTTGTCGGACGCGGGGTAGGCGCCAAGCCCCATCAGAGTCGATGTGATGGGATAGCCCGTCAGCCGCACGAATTCGCGCAAGAGCTGGCTCGCCTTCGGACCCGAATTGATGATGCCGCCGCCTGTGTAGAACACGGGCCGCTTGGCCGACGCGATGAGATCGACCGCCTCCGCCACCGGTCCGGCATCGGGTTTGATTTTTGGCCGGTACGTTTTATGCGCGACGTTCGAGGGTCCGGTATAATTGCCTTCCTTGAACTGGATGTCCTTCGGGACATCGACCACCACCGGCCCAGGGCGTCCCGAACGGGCAATATGGAAAGCTTCGTGCAAGACCCGCGACAGGTCATTGACGTCTTTAACCAGCCAGTTGTGCTTCGTACATGGCCGCGTGATGCCGACCGTATCGCACTCCTGGAATGCGTCGTTGCCGATGAGATGCGTCGGCACCTGTCCCGTGATGCACACGATCGGAATGGAATCCATCAGCGCGTCGGTCAGACCCGTCACCGCGTTCGTCGCCCCCGGACCCGAGGTCACGAGCACCACGCCGACCTTGCCGGTCGAGCGCGCATAACCTTCCGCCGCGTGCACCGCGCCGCCTTCCTGGCGCACCAGGATGTGCTGGACTTTGTCCTGCTGAAAAAGCTCATCGTAGATCGGCAGCACCGCGCCACCCGGATAACCGAAAATGTGTTCCACACCCTGGTCCACCAGCGCCTTCACAACCATTTCGGCGCCCGTCATCGTCCGTGCCATCGTCGTGCCCCTGAACTTCAATGCAAAAGCGCCCGGCAAAAGTGCGGCGCGCGCGGCGGTCCCGGCCGCGCAAGGTGGCGCAACCTAGAAGCGCTAATCTGCCCGGTCAAGGTAAAGGGTCAATAAATGTGACGATTTGGCTTCAATTACTTTCCATTTATTGCGCTTAATACACTTTCCACGACTTCATATTGCCGTTGATCCAAGTTGTCTGCCGTTTGATGTATTGCCGCGTCTCCGCCTTCGCCGCCTCGATCGCCTCCGGGAGAGTTTGATCGCCCCTCACATGCGCCAGCAAAGGACGTAGCCCCAGCGCCCGCATCCCGGGCAAGGATGGATCGAGATCGAGTGCTCCGATTTCCCGCGCTTCGCCCAGCGCGCCCCGCTGCATCATCTGGTCGAACCGCCCATCGCTGCGCTGATGCAGCGTCTCGCGGCTCGGCAGCACCACATAACGTTCCGTCTCTTCCGCTTTCAGGAGCGGCGTACCCCGATCCTGCTGCCAGGCCCAAAGCGGCCGCCCCGTCGCATCCATCACCTCCAGCGCCCGCACGATCCGCTGCGGATCTGTCGGGCTGAGCCGCGACGCCGAGTCCGGGTCCATTTCGGCGAGCTTGGCGTGGAGCTTCGCCGGTCCGATGCGGTCCGCCTCGGCGCGCCAATGCTCGCGAATGGCTGGTGGCACCGCCGGAATGGGCGACAAGCCTTCCAGCAGCGCCTTCATATAAAGACCCGTGCCGCCCACAAAGATCGGCACCAAGCCGTCCAATCGCACCTCGTCGAGCACGCGCGCTGCTTCGCGCACGAAACGCCCAACCGAATATCCCTCGCGCATCGCAACGTGGCCATAGAGCCGGTGCGGAACCTCCGCCATGTCGGAGGCAGGAGGGCGCGCGGAGAGAATTTCCAGCTCCGAATACACCTGCATGCTGTCGGCATTGACGATCACGCCGCCGCGCGCGCCCGCCAATTGCAATGCGAGCGCTGATTTACCGCTCGCCGTCGGCCCTGCAATCAGGATAGGTCTTCGATGTGTCATGGCCCTCCTTAGCTGAGGCCAACCGCACATACCAGCGACGCAACGTCTTCGCGCGAACGCCTAGCCTCATGCCATGTCCCTTCCACCTCGCACTGACCGCCGACCCCGCCTCCGGGGCGCTCGATGAGGTTGCGAGCAGCACGGCCTGCCATCTGATTGGAGCGACAGGCCAGTGGCTTCAGCCGGGGGCAGCCTACGTAATCGGCATTGCTGAGCGAACCCTGGTGGATGCCGTAGCAGTGAACCTTGCCCCGCGGCCCATCGATGTAAACGTTGTGCCCGCGCGACACGGCGCCAAGCGGCTGTTCGTTGCCGATATGGAATCGACCGTTATCCAACAGGAAATGATCGACGAACTCGCTCACATTGCAGGCCGCCGCGACAGCATCGCACCGCTCACCGCCGCAACGATGCGCGGCGAACGCGACTTTGTGTCTTCTCTGAGATCCCGCGTGGCGCATCTCGCCGGGCTTACCACAAGCGATCTTGCATCTGCCGCCGCGCGCATCACGCCGATGCCCGGCGCTGCCGCTCTCGTTGCCGCCATGAAAGCGAATGGCGCCCTCACGGCCCTTGTCACCGGCGGCTTTTCCGTCTTCGCCGAACCGGTCGCCCGCGATTTCGGCTTCGACCGCGTCTTCGCCAACACCCTCGAAATCGAAGACGGCGGTCTGACCGGCCGTGTGCTCGAACCGATCCTCGATGCAGCCGCAAAGCGCGATATCTTGCTCAACCTCGCCGCCGGCCTCGGCCTCGAAACCCGCGACGTTGTAGCGGTCGGCGACGGCGCCAATGACGTGCCCATGCTTCAGGCTGCCGGCCTCGGCATCGCCTTTCGCGCCAAGCCTGCCGTGCGTGCCGCCATGCGGGCCATTCCGAGCGGCGCTGTCATCGACCACGCCGATTTGACCGCCGTCCTTCACCTCCAGAACCTGACCGGATAGCCGCCCAAACAATTCCTTTTGCGTCCCGCCGCGAATTGCATAGGTTCCGCGCAAAACCACGACAGGAGCATCACCTTGACGGACATCGGATTGCTGTTGGCCGGCTTGACGCTACTCGTCATCGGCGGCGAACTTCTCGTGCGTGGCGCGGTCGCCGTCGCCGAACGGCTCGGCATGTCGCCGTTGCTGATCGGGCTCACCCTGGTCGGCTTCGGCACCTCGACACCCGAACTCGTCACCAGCGTTCAAGCCGCGATCGCCGGTTCGCCCGGCATCGCCGTGGGCAACATCGTTGGCTCCAACATCGCCAACATCCTGCTGATCCTCGGCCTGTCCGCAATCATCACACCCATGGCCGTGCAGTCGAATGCCCTTCGCCGCGACGGCCTAGTCGTCGTTGCCACCGCACTGCTCTTTGCAATCGTCGGTTACACGTACGCGCTCGATCGCATCAGCGGGGCGATCTTCACCAGCCTGCTCGTGCTCTACATCTTCTACGCCTACCGGCAGGAGCGAGCGCCCGCCTCGGCTGCCAAGGGCCACACCTCCGCCTACGAAAAAGCCGAGGCCTACGACGAACTCCACGACGGTCCGATCCATGATCAAGATGAAGCCAAATCAGTCTCCGAACGCCTTGGCCCCATCATCCCCATCCTCATGGCGCTTGGCGGCCTCGCCGTTGTCGTGATCGGCGGCAAGCTGCTGGTCGACGGCGCGATCGGAATCGCCCGCGCCTATGGCATGTCGGAAACCGTCATCGGCCTCACGATCGTCGCGATCGGAACATCCATGCCCGAGTTCGTCACATCCGTCGTCGCCGCCCTGCGCAAACACGGCGACGTCGCTCTCGGCAACATCATGGGATCGAACATCTACAATATCCTGGGTATCGGCGGCATCACCGGGCTCATTTCCCCGACTGCCATACCCACGCAGATCGCCTCCGTCGACAACCTCGTTATGCTGGCGGCGAGCGTCGCGATGTTCGCCGTGGCATGGAGCGGCCACCGCATCAGCCGGCCGGAAGGTGCGATACTCCTCTGCGGCTACCTCGCCTACATCTACGTCCTGCTGCCGAAGTAGGCTGACCACGCCGCGCGCATTCGCTGCCTCATCTCCGCCAGCCGTGCATGCACGATGGGCCTCCACCGCGTCCACGCTTGTTTCACTTCAAGCCGGACTCGCGTCTTCACCATGCGCCCATAGCGCCAGACCCACGACGCTCTGATCTGCGCGAACAACCTGTCCTTCCACGGCACGAACCAGTTGTACGCCCGCGCGAACCACGCGATCTGCATCAGCGCCGGCCGCGTCAGCATGAAGAGCCGCGCCACGAGAGCCGTCGACGCGATCTTCGCCGCAATGAACGTCGCCGTGGCCGTCGCCACCTGACCCTTCGCAAGCAGCCACATCGCCGCCAGCTTCACCGGAAAGAGAAACGCCGTCGGCAAGGCGAACACGAACAGCGCCGCATACGGCGGCAACCGGGCAATGAGGCCTTCCAGCTTGGCAACGATGCGAAACCTGGCGAGCCAGGCCAGTGCGTCCGATAAAGGCTTCCAGCCCCACTCCTCGAACAGCACGACAAGGGCGGCCAGAACCTGCAACGCTGCCATCAGCGGCGGCCTCAGGGCCGACCAGACAAGGAACCACAGCACGCGCAGACCGGCGATCACCAGCCTGCCGCCTTCCCGCAATCCCTTGCCGAGTTGTGCCAACATGCGAAGTCCCCGACGAAAAGCCGGCTAGCGTAAGCCAAATTGCGTCAGCGCCACCTTAATCGCGGCTCAAAGCTTCGGAATGACCGCATCCGCCGGCCTCAGCGCCCCGGTTCTCTCCGCTTCCTCGATGGCCAGCGCCAGCTCCTCGCGCGCCTTCTCCGCTTGCCGCTGCCGGTTCCACAGGCTGGCATAAAGACCATCGAGTGCGATCAGTTCGCCATGCGTCCCCTGCTCCACCAGCACGCCCTTGTCGAGCACGACAATGTTGTCCGCGTGCACGATGGTTGAAAGCCGGTGGGCGATGACGAGTGTGGTCCGGTCCTTGGTCGCCCGGTCTAGCGCGTCTTGGATTTCCTTCTCCGTATGGCTGTCGAGCGCGCTCGTCGCCTCGTCGAGCACCAGAATGGGCGGCGCCTTGAGAAGCGTCCGCGCGATCGCCACGCGCTGCTTTTCCCCGCCCGAAAGCTTCAGCCCGCGCTCGCCCACCATTGTCTTGTAGCCCTGCGGCAGCGTCTGCACGAAATCGTCGATCTGCGCGATCTTGGCCGCCGCGACGACCTCCGCGTCCGTGGCATCGGGACGCCCATAGCGGATGTTGTAGAGGATCGTATCGTTGAACAGCACCGTATCCTGCGGCACCACGCCGATGGCTGCCCGCAGCGACTTCTGCGTCACGTCGCGCACGTCCTGGCCATCGATCGTCACCGACCCGGACTGGATGTCGTAAAAGCGGAAGAGAATGCGCGAGACGGTGGACTTCCCCGCGCCCGACGGCCCCACGATCGCGACCATCTTGCCCGCCGGAACATCGAACGAAACATTCTTGAGAATGGGCCGGTCCGGCTCATAGGCGAACGACACAGTCTCAAACTTGATCTCGCCCTGCTTCACCGCCAGAGGCTTGGCGCCCGGCTTGTCCTTGACTTCGGCCGACTCGCCCAGCAGCGAGAACATTGTTTCAAGGTCCACAAGACCCTGCTTGATCTCTCGATACACCATGCCCATGAAGTTCAACGGCATATAGAGTTGGATGAGCATCGCATTGATCATCACGAAATCGCCGATCGTGTGCGTTCCCGCGATAACGCCGCGCGCCGCCAGCCACATCACGATCGTCATGCCAACCGTGAAAATGAGCGCCTGCCCGGTGTTGAGCGTGCCCAGCGACGCAAATGTCTTCACCGCCGCGATCTCGTAACGCTGCATGGCGGAGTCGAACCGGCGGCTCTCCACCTCTTCGTTCCCAAAATATTTGACGGTCTCGAAGTTCAACAGGCTGTCGATGGCTTTGGTGTTGGCATCCGTGTCGCTGTCGTTCATCTCGCGGCGGATGGCGATGCGCTTTTCCGACGCCGCGAATGTGAACCACATGTAGGCGGCGATCGTGACGAGCAGGATCACCACATACCCGAAGTTGAAATAGTAGGTCAGCAGTGCGCAGACGAGGATGAGTTCCAGCGCGGTCGGCGCCAACTGCAATATGCCCATCCGCATGATGAGATCGACGCCGCGGGTGCCCCGTTCGATCACCCGCGATAGCCCGCCCGTCCGCCGTTCGAGATGAAACCTTAGCGACAGCCTGTGCAAATGCTCGAACGTGCGGTTGTTGAGCGACCGAACGGCATGTTGCCCAACCTTCGTGAAAAGAACGTCGCGCACCTGGTTCAAAGCCATCGCCAGTACGCGGCCGACGCCGTAGGCGATGATCAGCATCGTGGCGCCCAGCGCCAGTTGCCCCGCGCCGAGCGTATTGGGATTGGGCGCGTCCGCCGTCAGCCAGTCGGTCGTGTACTTGAAGATGACGGGTATCGAGATCGTAACCAGCTTGGCCAACACCAGCATGATGAAGGCCAGCGCCACATTGAATCGCAAATCCGGCCGCCCTTCCGGCCACACGAACGGAACGAGCCCCTTGAAGACGGTCCAATGGTCCGCGGTGTTCGAGAGCCCGAGCAGGTTGGGATTTTCGCCGTTGACCTCCCTGGACTGTGGAGCGGCACGCGGCGTCGTGATCGGAGCGTTCATTCGGTCGTAAACCTTGCGGCTGGGAGTTGCCGGCATTGCGCTGGCAGAATTGACGGCGGGCGGCGCGACCTTAGCCGCAGCGTTCGTGGAGTTCTACAGGTCAAAGGATGCGGTTGTAAGCGCCGACCTGCGGTTCCAGGCCGCGGATTTTGCGCCACAAACTATCTGCGCCGGCCCGGCAGACGCAGCGCCAGACACGGACGCACGATGTGCGGGCTCGACAGCCGCTTGCGATTGACCCGGTAGATGCGCGGGTAGGCCGTTCCCGAACCGTAGAATCGTTCGGCGATGTCCCAAAGCGTATCGTCCGCACCTGTCACATACCAGCGTCTGCCCTTGCGATGCACGACGCGGCCCTCCGCACAGCGGCCGGATACGCTCACCCGTTTCGCGCGCCCGCTTACCTCCTCGTCTAGCAACGTGACCGTCCGGCGCTCCGCCTTTTCCTTTCGGGTGTCCCGAGCAGGACGCTTCTGGCCGGGCAGATAAAACCGCTCAAGCGTGATGTTCGCCTTCTGCGGCGGCCCCGCCGGCGTTGCCTTGGCGCGATCGGCTTCCTGCCTTGCCTTCTTCAAGCGCTCCAATTCCTCCGCGATGCGCTTGTCGGCTTCCGCCTTGCGCCGCGCCAGTTCGTCCGCCTGCTTGCGCCGGAGCGCCTCTTTCTTCTCTGCCTCGGCGGCTGCTTTTGCCGCCGCCTGTGCCTTGCGCACCGTGTCAGCCTCGGCGAGGTCGATGCGGCGTGCCTCAGCCTCGGCCCGCTCCTTCGCGATGGTCCGCGCGGCTTCGGCGGCGGCATCCGCATCATCGCCGGACGTCTCCTCCGGTTCGTCAGCTGCTTCGACGTCTCGATTGGGTCCCGCCAGCCTGTCGACGATCCCTTGCCGATATTCGCGCGCCGACCGCTTCAACCATTCGACAACGACGCTGACGCCCGATTGCGTCTCCGGTTCCACGCCCTTTTCGATCTCGGGTGCCGCGCTTGAACCAGCGGAGGGCGCCGCCGCGTCGCGTCCCGCCAATTGCCCAGTCACATCGTCGGCGGCTCTGTTCGCAGCGTCTGCCAACTCTTCCGCCCGCTTCCGCGTCGCACGCTCGGCACTGCCCAATACGCCATCGTAGGCGACGATGGGCCGCTCGCCGAGCGAACCGGGAATGGCAATACGAATTTCGTCGCCTGTCGCCGGCTTGGCCAGTTCGCTCGCCCGCGCCTCGGCGCGGATCTCGTAGGTGCCGGCCGCCAGCGCCTGCCGCAGAGCGATCCGCCAACGGCGGTTGGCACCGACTACCGCCTCACCGATCACGGCATCCCGGGCCACCAGACGCACCGTATCGCCAGCCCGCCCCTCGCCTTCGAATTCCATGCCGTCCCGATCACCGATGACCACCCGCTCGATTGTCGGGGGTTGTGCAATTGTTGGCGACTGAGCCCGCACAGGGTCAATTTGCGCGGCCCCGGCGAGAACCACGGCAAAAATCTGAACGGCCCAAGGGCACATAGCCCATCGCGAATTCTGCGCCATCCAACTCACGCCACACGCTACGGTCACGATCGTTCCCCGCCTGACCGTGTACCGGCTTCAAAGTGTGTTCTGTTATATGTCCGTGACGAACCTGGGGCACGACGAGCCACGGAATCTCGCGATCTCGGAACGACACTTGTCCCCGGTCTCGATTTCTCCCGCATAGTTCCCCATTTTATCAGACCATACTGACATAAAGAGAAGACAACTGATGAAAAAGCCCCGATCGCGCCCGTTGAAGACCAGCAACGGCGCGTTAACCATGAAGTCCGGCGCACCCAAACAACGCCGTCCGGAACGATCCGTCTGCGTTTATTGCGGTTCCGGTCACGGCACCAACCCGGCGTATGCGGCCGCCGCCCGCAACCTCGGTCGCGACCTTGCCGGTGCCGGCCTTGGCCTCGTCTATGGCGGCGGCAGCCTTGGCCTCATGGGCGAGGTCGCGCGCGCCACGCTCGATGCGGGCGGCCACGTCACGGGCATCATCCCGTCGTTCCTCACCGAGCGCGAACATATGCTCAAGGACGTGAACGACCTGATCGTGACGCGCGACATGCACGAGCGCAAACAATTGATGTTCGATCATTCGTCTGCCTTCGTCGCCCTGCCGGGCGGGATCGGCACTCTGGAGGAACTTGTCGAGCAGTTGACGTGGTCCCAGCTCGGACGCCACACAAAGCCGATCATCGTTGCCGACATTGTCGGCTTCTGGTCGCCGTTCTTAAATTTGCTCACGCACATGCGGGCTGAAACCTTCATCCGTCCCGGTCTCGATGTACGCTTCAAGGTCGTCGCCGAAGCCGGCGACATCGTACCGGCAGTCCTGGCCGCGCTCGATCCCGGCCGCCCGACCGCCAACGACGAGGCGGTCCTGGCAAAGTTCTGAGGCGGCTGGACCAGAGCTTGGGACGAGAGTTGGAATAACCAGCCTCGTGCAACCGTTTTCTCGCCGCAGTGGTATGGTCATCCAGCCACTTGCAGGCTGCGGGTCACCCCGTTGCCCGCCGCGTCACCTCAGTCGCGAGGCCCGAATGGCAAATCCCACAGGCAACGGCCCCATGTCCGAGCCAACGATCAAGCTCTCGCACAATGTGGCCCATTCCCTGGCGCTACTCGCCGGCCTTGGGCTGGCATCGGGTCTCAGCGCCTATCTGATTGCCGGACTGGCGGGTATCGTGTGCGTGGCGCTGGTCATCCTCGGTCTTGCGTTTGCGGCACCGAAGGTCCCCGCCGAAACGCTGTTGCGTCTCTACTCCGCGCGGCTGCTCCCGCCGGACGAGAGCCAGCTATCGAGCCTCATTGATGTGCTCTCGTGGCGCGCCGGCCTTTTGCAGCGCCCAGACCTTTATCTTATCCCGAGTTCGGCTTTGAACGCTTTCGCCGCCGGTACGCCCGAACGGCCCGCCATCGCCATTTCCGAGGGCATGGTGCGCCGTCTCTCGATGCGCGAACTCGCCGGTGTCTTGGCCCACGAAATGAGCCATATCCGCAACGGCGACCTCTGGATCATGAGCCTCGCCGACGCCGCCGCGCGTCTCCTCCATGCCCTGGCGTACCTCGCCCTTGGTCTGGCCGCCTACAACATCGCCGCCTATTTCACCGGCGCCGCGATGATGTCGTGGCCGGCCATTGCCATCCTTTATCTGACGCCCGCCGCCCTCAATCTGGTCCAGCTCGCCCTGTCGCGTTCCCGCGAGTATGAAGCCGACCGGCTCGCCGTCGCTCTCACCGGCGACCCCGCAGGCCTCGCCTCCGCGCTTGATCGCGTCGAAACCTACACGGGTCATTTCTGGGAAGACCTGACACCGTCGGTCCATGCTCGCCGCGTGCCCCAACCGTCCCTGCTGCGCACGCACCCGCCTGCCGCCGAGCGCGTCGAGCGCCTTCGCCAATACTCCGGCCTGCACGCACCCGTCGCGCCGCTGGTCATCGTCGAACAGCCGATGCTCTCCCTTGTCGGCGTCGGTCCCGCCTCATTACGCCCGCGCTATCGCTGGCTTGGCCTCTGGTACTGAATCACGACTTCTGTCACCTTCGTTGAACCGTACGGGTTCTGTCGGAGTTGACGTTCATCGTGTGTTCAGCAGTTGGCCGCGATACTGCCCAGATATCGCAGTTCAAGTCTCCGCGCTGCCCACGAGCCGCAATGTGTCCGCGCCGTCGCCGCATCAGGCATGGGCGCGTGTCGTGATCCGGCTTGGAACCTAACCAGAATAGGAGCCGCCATGGCACCTTCCATGATGAACCGGACAGTCAACCTGCGCATCTCGGCCTTTACCCTGGCCGCCCTGTCGCTGACGACCATGACCGCACCCGCCGCGTCCCAGACCGTCTATCGGGAATACGACGACGGTCGCGTTGAAACCTTCAACGGCGACGAGCCGGACCTTTCAACGGCCCCCCTGCGCCGCCCCCCGCCCCGCGCCTTCGACGAAGATGAGGACGAACGCTTCGAGCGCGACGATGCGGGCGACGATTTCGACGATGACGACCAAGATGACGGCGAAACCGGCGATGACCGTCAGGGCACCCTCGACCTCGCCCCGCAAACCGCGCGCAAGGCCCCCGCGCCGCCGCCCTCGGTCGATGCCAAGCCCGGCGAACGCTCCTGGAAACCCGCCCTCTGAAGCAAACTCCGGGGACGGCTCGCCGCGCCCCGTTGCGCCTCGCGTCACCGTCACGTACAGCGAACGGCATGACGCGCGACACCGCCACCGCACCGCCCCTCCCGGAACCGGACCTCTCCGGTTTCGTGGCGCGTGTCGCCGCGCGTGAACGCCGGGCGGTGTCCGAAGCGGTCACCGAACTGGAACGGCTATCTGATCGCGCACCCGCGCTTCTGCGCGCCCTTCAGCCGCATCTCGGGCATGCACTCGTGGCAGGCTTCACCGGCCCGCCCGGCGCCGGCAAATCGACACTCGTTAACGCCGTCATCCGCGAATTGCGTGGCGCCGGCAAAACCGTCGCCGTCATCGCCGTCGACCCCTCCAGCCCCATTTCGGGCGGCGCCATCCTGGGCGATCGCATCCGCATGACCGCCGCACTCGACGACGACGGCGTCTTCGTCCGCTCGCTCGCATCGCGCGGCTATCTCGGTGGTCTATCGCCCGCGGCCGTGCGCGTCATCGATGCCTTCGACGCGGCCGGTTTCGATTTGATCCTGCTCGAAACCGTCGGCACTGGCCAGAGCGAAATCGATGTCGCCGAAGTCGCCGACGTGCGCGTTGTTATCTCGGCCCCGGGACTGGGTGACGATATTCAGGCCATGAAATCGGGCCTGCTCGAAATTGCCGACATCCTCGTTGTCAACAAGGGTGACCGGCCCGGCGCGGAACAAACCCTGCAGCAGCTCGTCGGCGCGCTCTCGATCAGGGCGACGATCAAAGAAAAAATTCCGGTGCTGAAAACCACCGCCACCACCGGCGAAGGCGTCGATCAACTGCTGACTGCCATCCAAACCGTCGGCGACCGCGTTCACGCCGCCGGCCCACAAACACGCCGCCGCCGCCGCGCCCGCTATCTCATCGCGCGCGCCGCCGCCGATCTCGTCGCCGCGCGCATCCGCCGTGGCGATGTCGCCCGCCTCGACGATCTCTCCGACGGCGTCCTTGCCGGCACGCTGACTCCCGCCGCCGCCGCCGCCTCGCTTTTGAAAGATTGATTGAGCGCTAGCGGACCATACGATCCGTGTTGCTGGCCTGATCGAGGCCCTTGACCGTATCGAAGCCCTTGGCCCCGGAGAACTTCACTTCATCGAGATTGGCGCCGGTGAAGTCCGCGCCCGTGACATCGGCACCGGAAAAATCCGCGCGCGTCAGATCGGCGCCGACAAAGCTCGCGCCTTTCGCGTTCGCATTCGTGAATGTGGCAAACCCCAGCCGGCTGCTGCTGAAATCCGCACCCTCAAGATTGGCGTCGTCGAAGTCGCCGCTGAAAAGTCCAGCGCGTGCGAGTGCGGTGGTGTCGCCTTTCGGATCGAGGCTGACGAACTCAGCACCCTTGAGATCAGCCCCCTTGAAGTCGGCGAAGTCAAATCGGCCGAATAGCTTCGCACCGGCCATCTTGGCCCCCGTGAATTTCGGGGCCTCTGTCCAATTCGTGTCCGCCACCGTGAACGTCGAATAGATGCTCGGCCGCAGGATCGTTGCTTTCTCCAACGTCGCGCCGCTGAAATCGGCGCGCGTCAGCGTCGTCCTGTCAAGCCGCGCACCCGACAGGTCCGACCCTTTGAAGATGCCGTCCGACAGATCCGCGCCGAGCAGATCGGCGTTGGTCAGCCGCGCGCCCTTGAAGTCGATCCCTGCCAGATCGAGACCTGCCAGGTTCTTGCCCGAAAAGTCGATCGGCCGCCCGGCCTTCGCCTGAAAAAGCGAATGCGTCACGTCCTTCGCCGTGAAATCGGCAGCGGACGCCGCAACGGCGGACGCGCACATGGCGATCAGAATGACGGGCAACCGGGACATGCCAAACCTCAAGTGCACCTCAATGCCATATAGAAGCTTTCGCTGGCGGCGGCCACAGCGGCACATCCCTCACGCCGCCGCGGCGCCGTCCCGAACGAGTTTGTAGTTGATGCTGTCGAGCAGCGCCTCAAAGCTCGCATCGATGATATTGGGCGACACACCGACCGTAATCCATCGCTCGCCTGTCACCGTGTCGAGCGTTTCGACGAGCACCCGCGTCACCGCCTCGGTGCCACCTGTCAGGATACGGACCTTATAGTCCACCAACTCGATTTCGTTGATGTGGTTTTGGTATTTGCCAAGGTCCTTGCGCAATGCCTGATCCAGCGCATTGACCGGACCATTGCCCTCGCCGACCGACCACAGCGGGTCGCTGGCGCCGTTCACGTGCACCTTCACGATCGCCTCGGAGACGGTCACCAGCTTGCCGAGCGCATTGTGCCGCCGCTCGACCATGACGCGAAAGCTGTCCACAGAGAAATACTGCGGCACATTCGAGAGCATCCGCCGCGCCAGGAGTTCGAACGACGCTTCCGCCGCCTCATAGGAGTACCCGGCCGCCTCCCGCGCCTTCACCTCGTCCAGGAGCCGCGTGATCCGGTCGTCGTCACGATCCTGCGCCAGACCGAACCGTTCCAGCGCCGACAAAACATTGGAGCGCCCCGCTTGCTTGGAAACGAGCAGCCGCCGTTCGTTCCCCACCGTCTCCGGACGCACGTGCTCGTACGTCTCCGGCTCCTTCAGGATGGCGGACGCGTGGATACCGGCCTTCGTCGCGAAAGCGCTTTCCCCGACGTAGGGCGCGTGCCGGTCCGGTGCTTGGTTCAAGACCTCATCGAGCACCCGGCTGGCGTGCGTCAGCGTGCGCAGCTTCTCCGGCGTGATGCCGGTCTCGAAATAGTTCGCAAACTCGCTTTTCAACAGCAGCGTCGGGATGATCGACGTCATGTTGGCGTTGCCGCACCGCTCGCCAAGTCCGTTCAGCGTTCCTTGAATCTGCCGCGCACCGGCGCGCACCGCGGCCAGCGAATTGGCGACGGCATTTTCCGTGTCGTTGTGCGTATGAATGCCGACATGCGATCCCGGCACCACGCCCACCACCTCGGCCACAATGCGTTCGACCTCATGCGGCAAGGTTCCGCCGTTCGTGTCGCACAGAACGACCCAGCGTGCGCCGGCCTCGTAGGCGGTCTTCGCCACGCTCAGCGCATACGCCTTGTTTCCCTTGAACCCGTCGAAGAAATGCTCGCAGTCGAGCATCGCCTCCTTGTCCGAAGCGACGACAGCCTTGATGCTCTCCGCAATGCCTTGAAGATTTTCCTCGTTCGTAATCCCGAGCGCGACGCGGACGTGATAGTCCCACGACTTTGCGACCAGACACACGCTGTCGGCCGCCGACTGCAGCAGCGCCTGGAAGCCCGTATCGTTCGAGACCGAGCGCCCTGCCCGTTTCGTCATGCCGAACGCCGTGAAACGGCTCGTCGCAAGCTTAGGCTTCTCCGCAAATAATTCGCTGTCGGTCGGGTTGGACCCAGGATATCCGCCCTCGATGTAGTCGAGCCCGAGCTGATCCAGCACGCCGATGATCCGGCGCTTGTCGGGAAGCGAGAAATCGACGCCCGTCGTCTGCGCGCCGTCGCGCAGGGTCGTGTCGAAGAGATAAAGCCGTTCTTTCGTCATCTCGCTCACCAGACGCCCGCCATTTTTAACGCGAGCACGACAGCCGCCGCCAGCACGGCGACCTTGAGGATCAGGTAATAGGTTGCGTGACGCTCAAAGGGCGGTCCCGTCTCGTCGCCGTCAGGTTTGCCCGTCATGGCCGTCCTCGTCGTCCTCGCGCGCCGCATCCTGTAGCCGCTTCTTCATGGTCGTCGTCGCCAGCCACTCTCCGTACCGTTCCACGGAGTTGCGCTGCGTCTGCACGTAATCCCGGTCCTCGAAAAATGCGACCGCGGTTTCGGAGGCCTCGACCGTCATGTCCTTGGCCCCGCGCCCCGCGGCGATCGTTTCCAGCGCATCGCACAGCGCCGTCCCGATACCAGACCCCGCGTGATAGGGGTGAACGTAGAGCATGTCGAGGATGGTATTCTCTTTCAGTGAAGCAAACCCTGCCGGCTCGCCGTCCAGCTCCACAACCAGCGTCGTCGCCTGTTCCAGGCGCTCCCGGAAGGCGTCCGCGTCCTCCGCGAAGGCCACCCAGGCCGCACGCTGATCCTCGTCATACTCCTCTTGCGTTAATTCCTCGACGCTAGCCGCGAAAAGTTCGCGCAACGCCAGCGTATCGGCCGGCAGAAACGGCCGCAGCGGATAGTTGCCCGATGTCATGGCGCAAAGCTCACCGGAACGAGCCCCGAAAGTAGCCCGGCGGCCAGCAGTGCCACCGGCACGAGCGCCAGCGCAAACCCCAGCCTGATCGACCGCGCCACCGCGCTCGATGCCGCGCGCATCACTTGCTCTCCAAGAATGCCAGTTCCAGTAGCCCGAACGACCACGCCGCCAGCGCCAGTGCGGTCAGGATCATGCCCAGCCCGACGAGCCGCAGCCCCCACCGCACCGCCTTCGATTCCGTCGTCATCCAATCAACTCCAGTATTGCAACTGACCGCTTAAACGAGGCAACTCGCACCTCCCCTCCCCCTTGCGGGCAGGGGCCAGCGGTGGGGGTTGAACGCGCTCCGGTACAGCCGGCCCAAGCGCCCCCTCTCCCCATTGCCCTTGCAATGGGGAGAGGGTTGGGGTGAGGGGCAGCTACTTGCTCCATTACGAATGTTGCCCCTCACAAGTCTGTTGCTGCCCCTCACCCTAGCCCTCTCCCCGTGAAAACGGGGAGAGGGGAAAGCAGCTCACCTTGCCAGCTCCCACGTCGTCTCGATCTCACCGGTCTCCTTGTTCTTCGTGTCCTTGAGCGCAACGCCCATCGCAGCGAGTTCATCGCGAATGCGGTCGCTCTCCTTGAAGTCCTTCCGCTTCCGGGCTTCGAGCCGTGCTGCAACTAA
>CAYWIF010000033.1:33868-34960 GCA_964458265.1 uncultured Hyphomicrobium sp.
ATCGTCACGAAATTGCCCAGCGACTTCGACATCTTCTCGCCTTCGACCTGCAAGAAGCCGTTGTGCATCCACACGCGCGCCATCACATCCGTACCGAGCGCACAACAGCTCTGCGCGATCTCGTTCTCGTGATGCGGGAACACCAGATCGATCCCGCCGCCGTGGATGTCGAACACGTCGCCAAGATGCTTCCAACTCATCGCCGAGCACTCGATGTGCCAGCCCGGACGCCCCGGCGTCTCAATCCCCTGGGGCGACGGCCACGCCGGCTCTCCCGGCTTCGAGGGCTTCCAGAGCACGAAGTCCATCGGCCCCTTCTTGTAAGGCGCCACCTCGACCCGCGCCCCAGCTTCCATCTCCTCTAGAGACCGGTTCGACAGCCGGCCGTAAGCCGGCATCGACGACACATCGAACAGCACATGATCCGCCGCCACATAGGCATGCCCGTTGGCAACCAGCCGGTCGCATAACGCCACCATCTCGGCGATGTGCTCCGTGGCTCGCGGCTCCACCGTCGGCGGCAACACGCCAAGCGCCGCGATGTCCCGGTGAAACTGCGCCGCCGTCTCTTCCGTCAGCTTGCGAATGCCAACTTCCGGCGCGAGGTCCGGATAGCGCTCGGCCGCCCGCGCATTGATCTTGTCGTCCACGTCCGTGATGTTGCGCACGTACTCGACGCGCGACCCATCCGAAGCCTTCCCCGGCCCCGGATATAAGTGCCGCAGCAGCCGGTACAGCACGTCGAACACGATCACCGGGCGCGCATTGCCGATGTGCGCGAAGTCGTAGACCGTCGGCCCGCAGACGTACATGCGCACGGCTTGCGGATCGATTGGATCGAACGCCTCCTTCTGCCGCGTCAACGTGTTGTAGAGCCTGAGAGACATGCGAAATCGCCCTCTTCACCGGCGGGACGAAGCTCTGTCTTGCGGGAACGGAAAGACGAGGTCGCGCGGCCGGCCTGAATGACTAGCCCGGAATGCAAACGCTGCGACAGTCGCTTAGAGCGCGGTGCGGTTGCGCTTGGCCATGCGCTGCTTATGCGTCCCCGCCCCGCCGCCGTCAACCGCCCCTCCGCACGCGGCGGCCGGC